>CALFWR010000134.1 GCA_937928555.1 uncultured Pirellulaceae bacterium | reverse complement strand
GTATAAACCCGAATTATTCACGAGGCATGGGCGTCAGAATCAGTTCCGACAGTGATCCGCGACTCTGATGCGATGAAACGATCGCTGTGGTTTTCATCTACCAGACGATTTACATTTCTTGTTGAAATTCAGCTTTTCCCTTGCTCCCGTCTGCATTCGTGAAAATTCGTGCGGTTCGTGGCTGTCAAATTCCGAGACGGAAAAGAGAAATGGGAACGGGTCGCCGGCAACAACCAAGAAACGGGGACAGCGACGCAATACGATTGAGCCCGGATTATTCACGAGGCGTGGGCGTGACTTTCAGTTAACCCAATGATTCCGGTATCAGCTGAAAGGCAAAGCCTGTTTTGGACTTCATCAGCGAGGTGAACCAGGTCCAGTTTTGAAGCCCGCAAATGAAGTGGATCGGCCGAAGCTAAGTCCCCTTTTCAATCGAAAAGCTGCCACGAATTTCACGAATCGACACGAATAACCTACCGATTGCATGGGTGAAAACTCGCTGAGGCGCAAGTTTACGGGGTTTTTGAGGAGAAAAGTTGAGGCAATCGGTGTAAGTTCGGTTCAGACGTGAGTTAACAGCTTTGTTTGCGGCGCATGATTGGGCGATCTTTGGTATCGAAAGTGCTGAGAAGCACCACCACGGAAACGCTAGTGTCCCAGAAATGAAGCAAGGTGCTGAGAATCTCCCGCCCGCCTTGGGCACAAAAATCCGCTACCGATACTCGCAGCGATCCACCACAAACGCAAACCCGTCGCCATCGGCCACGATCCGTAGATGCGTTTTGCGAACCTCATCAATCTGGCGACTGGATTGCGCAAGAAACGCGGATTCGAGCTTGCCAATGCGTTCTCGCAAGGCCGGTGGGTACAACTGCAAACCAACGAACTCCCGCTTCACCGGAGCACCCGCTTCGACCGCAATCTCAAAATCCCAGTCGCGCTGCCGGGGATTCGCATTAACAAAAGTCAACCAGCCCTTGCTGACGTCTTCGTTCACCTGATCACGATCGGTTGCAACCGCCGTCGGATTGGTCGAAAGACTGGTAACCCGCCAGACCGTTGGTGATTTATCCGCCGCCAGAACGACTTCAATTTCGAAATGGTCCAACAATTTTCTGTATTGCTCGCGGTTGGCAATCTCAAACTGGACTCGCCAACGCTTGTAGGGAGCTATGACCGTCTCGGGAACACCTCGCCGATCGTCGTGACCAATTGCCGGACCCTCGAAGCGGTCGCCTTTTCCTGCCAACCTGTTCTCCGACGCAAGAATGGATGAAACCTGGTCTTGCAGAGCCTCGAATTCGCTTTCGAGTTTCAAAGTCGGTTCGACTTCGGGAAAATCCTTCGCACCGGGCTCCAATTCTGAATCGTCCAGATCATCAATGACAACAGCAGGTTTCCTCACAAGACCGTCCTCGTCAGGCGGGTATTGTTGCTTTGGGGACTCCTGAAACATCCAGACCAGAAACAGACTAAGAACCGCGAACGCTTTGACTGTAATCAACGCGATCAGGGTCGAAATGAGAGTGTCATAGCGAGAAGGTTTCAGTGGTATTTCTTTGTTGACACGGCTGACACTCATCACGTTCTCCGAAAAAATTATCGATACTGACAACTTTCGATTCGAAACTCAAAATCACTCCCAACAGGCTCCACGCGAATCATCGTCTTGCGGACGTCGCGTAATTCCCGATTCGCGCTGGCAAGATATTCGGCTTCCAGTTGGCGAATCCTGGAGCGAAGGCCTGGAGGATAATATTGCACTAGGATGGAGCGCTTGTTCGCTGGCACGCCCGCCTCCTTGCAGATGGTCAAATCCCAACCGCGAAGTCTTGGTTTGGAGTGCGTGATCGTGAAAAGCTTTCTGTCGAATTGTTCCTTGCGGGTGGTTTGCGTTGATCGTGGCCTGCGCGAGACATTGGAAACCAGGTAAACCGCATCGGTTTCAACCGGAGCCGCTCCCACGACGATCTCAAAAAAGTCCAGCAACCGCCGGTAGGTGTCAACGTCGCTAACCTGGAAACTGATCTTCCAACGCTTGTAGTCAGGAATCCCGTCACCTGAACCCGAAGGCCCACCGTCCCGGCTTCCAAACCCGCCGCCTTTACCCATTACCGCAGCATCGCCACTGACGTGCTCCGAATTCGCGGCAACGGTCGAAACCGCATTGGAGACCGCTTCGAGGGCTTCGGCCAGTTGTGGCGTTTCTATTTCGGGAAAATCCTCCACACCGGGTTCAAGCTCATCATCTTCGAAGCCTTCCGGTTTGTCGTTTCCGTCTTCACCGGGGTTGTTGTCAGTGAATGGCACCGCGGCGCGCTGCTCAAAGTTGAAAACCGAAGTCAGCCAAATCAGAAACAGACAACTCACAACAAAACCGAACAACATGATCAACGCTGCCAACGCAGCGCTCAGCCGATCGTAGAAGCTTGTTTTTGACTGTACGTTGTCGAGTGTTCGAATCAGTGGCACGGGCGTAAATCTCCAGGTCAGAAGCCAAGGGTTAACAAATTAGTTCGAGCGTTAGTCCAGAAGTCGGGCGTCGGGTCGAATCTTCAGAAACCACCGCGTCCACTGACGCTTGAGTTCCTGAAACTGTTCCAGATTCCGCTCACGATCGCCGGTGTCAACAAATTTGAATTCATCAAAGCGACGGCTGATCAACCGCAAGCCATTGTGGGCTTCTAGGGCAACCTCATCATTGGGGTCGCCCAAGGCGTAAATCAGTGCCGGCACGTTGTCCATGTTTTGCTCTCCCGAGAGGAACGTAATCGCAATCTTGCGACGGAGGTGGTTTTTGGCACCCAGCATCGTCTGCAAAAACGCCCGGACGTCGCCCTGATCCTTGTTGTCAGATTGACGGAATTCGCGAATCGAACGCTTGAGAGCCGCTTTCACGGATTCCAGTGCCTGAGCGTCGACGCCTTCGTCGGACAGTGCCGCCATGACCTCACTCAGACTTTTCTCTGCATCCGTTTTGATGATTTCACCATTGTCTCCCTGTTTGATATTGTTTCCGGGCTGAATGCCAAGAGTGCCGTTTTGATCAACATCCTGAGGCGGCAGGCTGATGACTTCACTGGCACGAACCAGAAACAGCAGTCCCAGGCCGGTCGAAGTAATCGGAGGCATCTGGCCGTTGGGGTTGCGAACCGGCAGGCTGCCATCCTCCTGCTGCGTGGAGAACAGGTAATCAACGCCCTGGTCGTACCATGTGCCCAACCCGGTCCCGACGCTGCCGGTCGATTGCTCGCGGAAATAGCAGTACCGCTCTAGGGCGTACATGTAGTAGTTGGTCCAAATCGGAACGCGGTTAGGCATCGCAAAGCTGTTGGAGTACCAGCCGGCGGCTCTGTTGATGCAGTTCCGCAGGTCTCCTTTGTCAAATTCGATCAGCGGTTCGCCAGCGTTGTTCCAAACAGAAGAGTTCCTGCCGTCTTTTCCACGAGGCGGAATGTAGATCGAGATGTTTTTCGGAAGCCTTTCTCCGTTGACGACGTTGCCCTGGGCGAGGTTCTTGACCCGCGGAGCGAGGTTCAGCATGTCAGCCAAAAGCAAAACGGAGCTTGCCGAAGCCGAATGAATCGAAAGCCCACCTCCACGAGTAGACGATTCGCCCAACTGGGGGCGGTAGCTCCATGAGCCATTGCCGGCCTGGTAGTCGACGAAAAACTGCAGCAACCTTCCGGGCATCTCCGGGTCCATCGGCATGTTGTGCTGGCGGGCAACAAACATGGCCAATGCCGCGAACTGGGATTGTGAGGTGTCAGGTCGCGTTTCGGCGATGTAGGTGTAGCTTCCGTGTTCGGTTTGCCGTTCGGCCAATACATCAAGAATGACCTTGGCCTCTTCCTTGTACTTTCCGGCGTCAACTTCCAGCATCAGAATCAGGGCAACGCAGGGAAAGTAAATTTCCTTGTTGGCGACAATGTTGTCATCGCGCCGGTTGCACATCGACACCACGTCCGCAAGAGTGCTGTTGATCGCGGGAATATTTTTGGGGACTTCCTGCTGATATCGCTTGTAGTATTCGACCAACGCGAGGGCTGCGACAGCGCGATGACGGATCTGCCCGTTGTTGTTGTTCTCAAGATACCGGGCTGCCGCATCGGCGATCTCGACAACTCCGGGGGCTTCGGGGCTGGGGTATTTTCGCTGGGCATTCGCCACGTTGGTTAACCAACAAAACAGCAAGCAAGCAATCGTCGCCACCGACGTGACCCCTGCGATTGAACCGGCTTTCGGTACTCTTACCAACATATCTGCCTCTCTGCCGCATCTGCGGAGTACAAAGTTTCCCGTTTCCCCTAGGAAATACTATACTTTTTAGGTAATCGGTGTCAATCAAGCCCGTCTGTTTCGGATTCCGATCGTACAAAACAGCAGGCACCACTGAGATTTGAAAAGGAAACGTTTATGAAAGCCATCGCAACACTGTTGATTTTTACAGCGCTGGCAGTTGCCGGCTGTGGATTCGATATGATCGCCAGCCACCAGGATGGCGCTTCGTCATCCCCGTCATCGGAAACCCTGCAGGCGTTAGCGACCGAGCCCAAGAAAACGGTATCAGAGCCAACCGATAAAAATTCGACTCAGAAAGAAAACAAAATGGAATTGCAAACCGCGACTTTTGGTGCCGGATGCTTCTGGTGCGTGGAAGCCTCTTTTCAACTGCTCGATGGTGTCGAGTCGGTTGTGCCCGGCTACATGGGCGGCCAAACGGAGAATCCAACTTACAAGCAGGTTTGCAGCGGAGCGACCGGCCACGCCGAAGTCATCCAGATCAAGTACAACCCGGCGAAAGTCAGCTACGAGACGCTGCTGGCAGTGTTTTTCCAGCAACACGATTCGACTCAGTTGAACCGACAGGGCAACGACGTCGGAACGCAGTACCGCAGTGCGATATTTTTCCACAGCGATGAACAGCAGCAGATCGCGAACCGCGTCAAAACTGCTTTGGTTGAGCAGAAGGTACCGGTGGTCACAGAAATCACCGCGGCTTCGACGATGTACGTGGCCGAAAAAGACCACCACAACTACTTCAATGAAAATCCCGATAACCGATACTGCCGCATGGTGATTCCTCCCAAGCTGGACAAGCTCAAAAAGGTTTTCGGCGACAAGCTGAAAACGGCAACCAAAAAGTAACCAAAGCCGCTACTCGAAAACCGTTGCGACAATCTCAGCCGCGCCAGCGAAAAACTGGCCGCGGGTGAGAACTTTCTCAAACCCCAATCCGGAACCGCGACGCAGCACATCCACGTTCACGTGCTGCGCGTAGGCAATCGCCCGGGGGACACTGGCAAGCAACTCGGGCAAGGCATCCCAGTCCAGTTCTCCAGCCTGCAAGTCAACCAGCAAAAGCTGACAGTCCAGTCCCTCGAGCTTGACCTGCGCTCGCTGAATCGATTTGACAAACCGGAACGTGCCCTCGTGCTCGCGGACCGCCGCCGAAACGGTGGACGACATCATCAGGTCTTCACTGATCAGCAGGATCATTAGCGATTCTTTATTTGGCGGATCTGTTGTTCCACGGACTTCACTTGCTCACTGGCTTGTTCGCGCGTCTGCACCGCAGCGTGGACTTCGTTTTCGACATTAGCCAACTTTTGCTGTGCCGCGTCAACCGCCTGCTCTTTTTGTTCGCGAACTTCGTGGGCGGCGAGCAGCTTCGACTGAAGCTTTTCCAACTGGTTCGCAAACTCGATTTCGCTACGCCAAAAATCGATCGCACCCAGCAAACGATCCTGCTCACCGCGGGCATTTTTCAGTTCCGGATGATTCTGCTCGATTTGCGTAACCAGTTGGCCAATTTGTTTTTCATTGGCGGAAATCCGCAGCGCCAACGTTTTATGTTCGTCAATCTTTTGCCCGTGCTGCTGACGGAGCCCGGCCAGTTCTCGAGCCGCAGCGTCCCTCGTTTCACTGGTTTGCGAAAGCTTCCCCTGAAGCCCCGCGATCCGTTCGGCGATCTGTTTCTGTTTGGCTTGAAGTTGCTTCACAGACCCGGCCAGTTCGGCGTCCCGGGGTAACGAGGCCGCCGCATCGAGAGCGCTCCGCAGTGCCGCGTCCACCGCCGGCACGGCTTTTTGTTTCTCGGCCAGTTCGACTTTCCAGATTTCCTGTTGCTGGGCGGTTGCTTTGAGCTGCTGGTCCAGGGCTCCCATTCGCTTGGCAACTGTGTCAATGTCCTGATCGACTTGCGCTTTGGTGGCAATGTCCGCTTCGTTACTTGCCCTGATCGCGTTGACCTGACCGTCAAGCTGCTCGGCTTTCTGTTCCAGCGGTTGAAGTGCAGAACTTGCGGCAGCGAGGTGCTGTTGAAGTTCATCAATCCGCGTTTCAATCGTTGGCGGATTGACCTCAAAGGCCCCAACGGATTTGGGTTTGGCTTTGTCCCACAGCAACACGTTGCCAAACCAGTCCCCGGCCACAATCCTGTTGGTCTCGCTGCAGTACGCCAAAGACATCACCTGTTCGACCATCTTTTCAGTGGCATGCAGTTGCTTTCCGTTCTGATCCCAGACGCGGACGTGATGATCGCGGCCACCGGTGATCACCAGCCCGTCGCGGCTAAAGCAGGCGTCGGTGACCCCCAAAGCACAGGCGTTCCAGTTTTTGATTTGCTTTCCGTTTTCCGATTCCCACACGCGAACCGTGCCGTCCTCACTGGCGGTCAGCAGCAGCTTGCTATCGATTCGCCAGTCAATCGACGTGATGGCTTTTTTGTGGCCGCTCAAAGTCATCACCTCATTGCCAGAGCGTGCGTCCCAGACGTGAACACCGCCATTGCGGTCGCCAGTTACCAGAAATTTTCCGTCAGGAGAAAACTGCAGCCCGGTCACCCAGTCGGTGTGCTTGGTGATTTCATATTCAACTTCACCGGCAAGGTTCGTGACGTGGACGACTTTATCCGGGCCGCCGTAGGCAATCAGGTTTTGCGACGGGTCGGTGTCCGCGGTCAGAATCGAATCGTTCGCATCTCCCACGACTGTCACTCGCGCGCCCTTGATGGCGTCCCAGACAACAACCCGTCCGCTGGCCGCACCCCTGCCACCGGCGATCAATAACAACTGGCCGTTGCGACTGAACCGAATGGATTCGGGTTGCCCTTCGGGGAAAGGAATCACACCACGAAACGTTTTGTCGCTGGTCCGGTACAGCAACACCTGTTTGGGGCTGGAGATCGCGACGTAGTCCGCCCAGGGGCTGGCCGCGATCGAATGCACGGCAGATTTGCGCGGCGTGACCAACTGCGGAACCAGGGGCATTCGCGATGGAATTGGTGCGACTTCGGGTCGTTTGTCTCCCACTGCAACCGAATTGTAATCCGTTTTGGGTTTGCGTTTTTTTGCGACGCTGCCGGAGTTTTCCAAAGCGCCACCGTCGATCCATTTGCGAATCGTTTCGATTTGCGGATCGGGAATTTTCTGTCCGCCGGGCGGCATTTCGGGTGAATCTTCATGCGTCAACACGCGGAACAGAAAGGAATCGTCGGCCGAACCGGGCACGATCGATTCGCCGCTGCCGCCGCCCTGCATCAAAGCCGTATAGTTGGTGACGTTCAAGTCGCCTTCGGTGCGTTCATTGCTGTGGCAGGTGGAACAACGCTGCATCAGGATGGGCTTGGCGTGCTGCTGGTACGTAATCTTGTCCTTGCCGTCCTGACCCAAAGATACGCTTGGCACCAACAGGGACGCACACAGGACCACCAATACCCGCGACGTCTTTACAGCGGGTCGATGCGATGTGCGGCCCAAGGCGCGAGCGAAAACGACGGCGCGAGCGAGAACGACGGCGCGAGCGAGAATTTTCGTTGTTGCTTTTCTCATGATGCAAAACTCAATGGTTGAACACGAATTCCCGCGAGTTCAAAAGCGCCCAAAAGATATCCTCAAGTGCCTGCTGTCGATTTTCGTTTTCTTTTATCGTCACGATCAGTTTTTCGGCTTCCATGGCGGTGGCCTTTCTCGCAAAACATCGCAGGTACAAGTCCCTGATGATTGTGGCGTCGTCCTTTCCTTGGTCCATCATGGTTTTGATCAGACCGCCGGATTTGATTTTGTTTTCAACGGTCTCGCCGTTGATCAAGTGCAATGCCTGCGAAAGGTTCGGTTCCATTTTGACTTCGCAACTGCAAACCGTTTCCCGTTTGGCGCGGCCAAAGGTGCTCAAAAAGTAAGTCGAAGTGTTCCCGTCGGCGATCTGAACTGCGCGCGAACCCAGCGGCAGGCCACGGAATTTGTCACGCGTCGCAGTCACCTGCGAGATCGCGTCCAGAAGGACTTCGGCCCGAATGCGACGCAGCGTCGAGTGGGAGAAGTTCGTCAAATCGCCCTTGTTGGTTTCGTTGGTCCGAGTGCCCAGCTGATACGTTCGCGAGTTGCAGATGTCGCGAACGAGTTGTTTGAAATCAAACTTGTAGTCGGTGAACTTTGCGGCGAGATCGTCGAGCAAACGCGGGTTGACCGGGGGATTGGAGACGCGAAAGTCATCGACTTCGTGAACGATGCCGCGGCCAAAAAAGTGAGCCCAGACGATGTTCGAGAGGTTTCGAGCGAACCACGGGTTCTCTGGCGACACCAACCACTCGGCCAACACGCGGCGTCGATCTTTCCCGCGAACCTTCGGCACATCGCCGCCCAGGAATTTCGGCAGCATCACCTTGCCGGTAATCGGGTGCTTTGTCTCGCCACTGGCATTAAAAATGATTCGCTCGCGAGGATCTTCGGCTCGCTTGCGGTTGACTTTCGCAAAAAATGCCGCGAACGAATAGTAGTCATCCATTGTCCAGCGGTCGAAAGGATGGTTGTGGCACTGGGCGCACTGGATTCGCGTTCCCATGAAAACCTGAGCCACGTTTTCGGCAATTTTCAGGTTGTTGCGTTCGTTCTCAAAATAGTTTGTCGCGGGATTGGAAAACGTACCACCTGTGGAACTTAGTAATTCGATCACCATCTGATCGACCGGAACGTTGTTGGCGATACGTTGCTTGAGCCAGTCGTAGTACAGCAATGTGCCTTTGTAGCTGACCCGGTTGCCGACCGAACGAACCTGAAGCAACTCCGACCACTTCATCAGCCAGATGTCGGAAAACTCTTTTCGCTCCAGCAGTTGATCGATCCAGAGAGAACGCTTGTCGGCGGACTTGTCGGCTACAAACGTTTCGACTTCTTCTGTGGTGGGAAGCAGCCCGCAGATATCGAGCGTGCTTCGGCGAATAAACTCCGCGTCCGAACAAAGCTCCGCAGGTCGAATGCGAAGCTTGTTCAGTTTGTCGTGAATCGCATCGTCGATGTAGTTGTAAGCTTTGACATCTTCAGGCCACTGAAACTGCGCGTCTTTGGGCAGAATGATAAAATCGCTTCCCACCGTATGGGTATCAAACCGTGCCATCACGAAAGCTTCACCGCGATTGGCGGCGGTCACCACGCCGGCTGGCGAAACTGCCGCCGAGTTATCATTGTTGGATGAAAAATACGTCAAATTTGTGACGTCGCGTGAGGCCCCATCGGCGTAGTTGGCGACCACAGTCAATCGCTGTTTTGATCCCGGCCCGTCAAGCACGGCGGCTTTTGGGTAGAGCTCAATCGAGCTAACGGCGGGAACGTCGCCACCATCGTAGGGTGCCCCCTCGCGCAACCACTTCAGCAGCGTCTGGTAGTGCTCCGAATCGCGGCTGATCAGTGAACCGCCCGAATGAGCCACGTCGCCGGTGGCCTTGTTGGTCAACAGGCAGTCTTCGGGAACCGCCACGTTGATTCGCCGCCCCATCATCTCGCGGGTCAGACGAAAGTAATCTCCGCCGGGATCGAACCCGTACAGCGAAAGATTGAACCCGTCCTTGCCTCGAGCTGCGCCGTGGCAGCTTCCCGCGTTACAACCCGTTTTGGAAAACACCGGCATCACGTCGTTGGTAAAGCTGATCGCAAGCCGCTTCTCCACCGTCGCGACTTCGACCGGAACTTCAACGCTGCGACCACGATGCTCGACGATCAACGTCCCTGCTCCGTTGGCGACCGGAACCACAACGCCATTTTCGAATTTCGCAAAAGACTGTTCGCCGGCGAGTCGAACATTGACCTGATCGGTAAGGTCAAAAGTGGTGCCGTCGGCTCGCGTCTCCTGAACCACGATCGATTGGCGATCTTCGCCGTGCGAGAGCGCGATCTTCGGCGGAAAGACCGCAAGCGTCCCTGCGACCGATTCGTTACTTTGCGCGAACAACGTTTGCGGCATCGCAAGCAGCAGCAACACAAGCCCGGCGACTTGGCACGGCAAACCAGCAGGCCGGACCAAGAAAACATGGCGATTGCCGAAGCTTCGGACGCCACCGAGAAATTGTCCAGACCGCAAAAGGCCCAAACCTGATTGTCGTGTTTTCGCCGTTCCGGCAATCGTCGCGTCCTTGATCCGGCCTACAACTGCACCCAAGCAAACCAACGTTTTTGAAAACGCATTCATTTCGTTGCCACCTTCTTTGCGTTTTTCTTTTTCGCTTTTGGCTTGTTGATGATCAACTCGCCCCAGCCAACGTTAGCGACCATTTTTTCTTCGCCGTGCGGGATCGTGACTCGCACAAACGGCCCGTGCTTTCCGTGCGGTGACTTTTCGCTGGTCTCGAACTTGAAAGCCAGCGACGTGCTGTCCTTGGTGAACTTCAGTGGCGAATTCGTTATCACATGCGGTGGCACACCCAGCAGTTCCGCCGTGGCCTCGCCTTCAAACGCGATCAACTGTTCAATCGTACACTGCATTTCGGCCGATTCTCCACGCGTCAAACTCGTTCGCTGCAACTGCATCGCCACCCGTGGCTCGGCAACCTCCAACTCTTTAAGTTCTGTCGACACCCACGCACGGCCTTTGTTTTCTGCCTGGCCGATGACGTACATCGGCCACTTGCCGATTTGGGCTTTGTCGTTGGCGTTAAGCGGATAGTTGATTTCGCTTTTGCCCTTGGGAAGCTTGATCTGGTGGCTCGTCCCAACCCCTGGCGGTCGAAACGGAAACCGAAGCCAAATGTCCTGATCGAAACCCTCGTCGCGGTGAGCGATGATTTTGATTTTCATGTTTCCGTTACGAAGCAGGGGCGCTTTCGGTTGGACCATTTCCAACTTGAATGGCACAGAATCGACCACCGCGATCGGAATTTTTTCGGTGAAGCAGGGATAGTAAAGTGAGTTGTTGGGCGGACCGGTAACAAGTTCCGCTCGCAGCCTGTAACCGCCTGAGATGCGCCGCTTGTCGTCGATGTGGGCCGCCTCGAGATCGAACAGGCCACCGCCAACGGGAGATTGGTCGGTCGCTGAAAACACGACCGGCATGTAATTTATGCTTGCAGCCATCGGGCGGAAGTGCATCTCCACGCCCACCGGCAAGGCATCCGCGATCAGCTTCAGTTCGCCAGCAAAGTTCTCGCGCTTCGCCTCCAATATCATCCCAAAGCGATTGCCTTGCGGGATCACGACCTGCTGCCGCCGTTGCGAGTAACGATCGGTCCGGCGGATCGCGACGGACAACTTTGGCTTTGCCAGTTCCATGTTCAGACGATACGTGAAATCTTCGCCGCTGCGAAAAAGCTTGTCGAAGACACGCACGTAGTAGTCACCGTCTGCGGGAACGGTGAACCGCATTTTCGTATCGGGCTTGGCCTTGAAGTCATCCTGACCGGTGATGTGTTTTCGGTTGGCGTAGAAGATATTGACCGTAGGATCCAGGGGCGAACCCAACGCACGGGCGTGACAATCGATCAACACCACCTGGCCTTGTTTTGCTGAAAACAGGTGGTAGTCCAGTTTGTCGCCTTCGGCAATGCGTCCGTCAATCGCCACCGGCAGGGTAAAGGCATCCTTTTGGTCCATGTCGCCGTTAGGCTCGACTTCGAATTTGCTTTCGATGTCCGATATCATGAATCTCAGTGGCGATGGCGTGATGCCAGCATCGTCAGAGAAGAAAATTCCTCGCCGGTCTCCAACCGACTCTGGCAGCGTAACTTCCTTTTTGATTTCGCCAGAGGGATCACCAAAGAAAGTCAGCTCCCGCTTCTCACCTGGCTTGCCGCCGAGCGGAAAGACCATGCTGACGCGAGGAAAGTCACCGACATGCAAACGGTAGCGACAGTTCTCGTTGCCCCCATAGCTGGCTTCGCGAAGCAACACCACGTACTCGCCATCGGAAGGCGCGGCGATCGAAAGCATCGCGTCCTGTTTTAACTGCGCACAGTCATCGACCGCCTGAAGCTCATTGCCCTGGTCGTCGTAGATCGCGATGACGGGATCAAACATCACGCCCAGCCGAATCGCCTCGACTTCGACAGAAATTCGCTGTCCACGTTTTGCGGTGATACGAAAGAAGTCACGGTCTTCGGCCAGGATGACGCCGTTAACTGTTCGGTTCAATTCAATTTTCTGCGCGGCGTCGAATTCCGAATTGGGTTCCGCTTCGTCAATCTCTTCCATCGCGCCGACGAAGAAATTCCGGTAGTCGCTCACGCCGCTGGCGGTACGCAACTGAGCCACGTGTTCTCCAAGGCGACAATCCGCCGCCGCCCACAGGGTAACTTTGACATTGTTGTTGTCGACCTGTTCGATTTTTTTGACTTCCAGACCCTCGTCGTAGAGCAGGACTTCTTTGGCGTCGAAAAGCCTCGCACCCGAAAACGTGACGACTTTTTCAGTCCCTCGCTGCATGCCTCGCGGAACGATGACCGTCAGAACTGGCGTCGAAGGACCGGTCGCAGCCCAAATCGAACCAGGCGAACACGCCAGCAGGCCGAACAAAAGCAGCAAAAGCTTTCTGGTTGAAATCATGGTCCGCTCGAGGTGGAATTGAAGTGAAACGCCGATCGTGGCTGGGGAATGCGGCTTGGTTGCATGACGCCAAATTACGCCAACAGGTCCTTGCAGACTTTCCCGCCATTGACGATTTCGATTGGCCGATCGCCAGGAGCCATCAGCTCTTTGTCGGCGTTGATGCCGATGCACTTGTAAAGCGTGGTTGCCCAGTTTTCGATCGACATCGGGTTATCCGCCGGTTCGGCGGCGGTTGCATTGGATTTGCCATAAACCTGCCCGCGTTTGATCCCGCCGCCGGCCATCAGGGTACTGAAAACTTTTGGCCAGTGGTCGCGTCCGGCGGTCGCATTGATCTTTGGCGTGCGTCCAAATTCCGACGCCACCACAACCAGCGTTGAATCCAACAACCCGCGTTGGTCAAGGTCACGAATCAATGCCGCGTAGGCCTGATCAAACGGAGGCACCTGACTGCGAATACGATTTTCGATTTTATCGTGATGATCCCAGCCACCGTAAGTCAACGTTACGAATCGCACTCCGGCTTCGACCAGTCGACGGGCAAGCAGCATCCGCGCCCCGGCGGGGTTGCGTCCGTACGCCTTTCTGAGCTTGTCGTCTTCTTTGGAGATATCGAATGCAAGCCGCGCCTTTTCCGAACTAATCAAACTGTAAGCTCGTTGGTAAAAGGTATCCATTGAATCCAACGAATCGGATTTTTCCTTTTGCCGAAAGTGATCATTGACGATATCCAACACCCGGCGTCGCTTTTGAAACCGTTTTGTGTCCACGCCGTCGGGCAATTGCAAGTCGCGAACTTTGTAGTCCTTTGCCGCAGGGTCTGAACCGATACTGAAACCGGCAAATGAAGAACTCAGGTAGCCCGTGCCTGCGAACGTGTTGGGCTGGTTGGGCACAAAGACATACGGTGGTAGATCGTTTCGCGGACCGAACTCGTGAGAAACAACGCTTCCGATCGACGGATACTGAAGCGCGGGACTTGGCCGGTAACCGGTGAACATGTTGTGTACGCCACGCTCGTGGGCGGCTTCACCGTGGGTCATCGAATTGATGACCGTCAGCTTGTCGGCAACGCTGGCGGTCTGCGGGAACAACTCGCTGAACCGAACGCCAGTCAGTTTTGTTGCGATCGACTTCAGCGGGCCACGGTATTCCAGCGGCGCGTAGGGCTTGGGATCGAAAGACTCCTGCTGAGCCAACCCGCCCGGCAGGAAGATGTAGATCACGGACTTGGCGGTGCCTTCTTTGGATTCGTAGAACTTTTGATCCGCCCTGGCAGATCTCATCCGAAAGAAATCGGTCAGCGTCAAACCCAAGCCTCCAACCGCTCCGACAGTGAGCAGGTTTCGGCGGCTTAAGCGATGGTCTGTGCAACGACGCATGAAGGTTCCTCAAAGACGAATTTCCAAACGGATCTATACATGAACAGATTTGTTTCAGGCCGCAACTATTGTCCCATTCGCAATTAAATAGGGTAGCCCGCGAGGAGTAGAGCGTCAAACAAAGGCGTTCAGGGCACCCTTAGGCGAGGACTGCCAAATTGTGGTGATTTTTCCGGGCTCAGATGATTGAACATCCAATTGATATTCTGAGTTTCGCGCTGATTGGCAATACTGGACGCTCCGGGCGGATTTCCTGCCCAAAGTTCAAGGATGAGAGATGGTCAACGCAAAGAAAATAGTCGAGCTCCAGATGGATCTGGTTGCGGAGTGGCACGACGAACCGATCACGAATGATTTTGACGGATTACATCAATCGGTCTGCACCCAGCACAGCTTCAACTTTTTGCTTTGGCACGAAGAAGACATCGCCCGCAGTCGTGAAGCCGACGACAAAACGATTGCCAAGGTCAAACGAGCGATCGACGGCTACAACCAGCAGCGGAACGACTGGATCGAGAAGGTCGATGACGTTTTGACAGAGATGCTGGCAAAGGAAAACATCACACCGACGGAAGGGGCAAAACTGAATACTGAAACGCCTGGCAGCGTGATTGACCGACTGTCGATCATGGCATTGCGGATCTTTCACATGGAAGAGCAATTGCACCGCGACGACGTCGATCAGGCTCACCTCGAATCGGTCAATCACAAGCTCGCTGTCTGTCGCTTGCAGCAGGCGGAGCTATGTCAGAGCTTGCAGGAGTTGCTGGATGACATCTTTGCCGGCAAGAAACGTCACCGCACGTATCGCCAGTTCAAGATGTACAACGACCCGACACTCAATCCGTACCTTTACGGCGCCAAAGTCGCTTGACGAGACGTTGAATGGCGGCAGAAGTTTGATCGCGTGTTAGCGAGTCGCCGGAACGACGCCCTCAGCACTCAGCACTCAGCACTCAGCACTCAGCACTCGGTACTCAGCACTCGGTACTCGGTACTCGGTACTCGGCACTCGGTACTCGGCACTCGGTACTCGGCACTCGGTACTCGGCACTCGGTACTCGGCACTCGGCACTACAGATCAACAACCACGCCACCCTTGAAAATCGCATACTCAATCCCACGATGGCGAATGGTAATCGGTTGTGGCGACACGTCCGGATCGTGCTTCGCGATCGCATCGGCGTCAACAAACAGGAGGATCGCATACGGCTGGAAAGTCGCATTGTCGATACTGTAGACGCTCAAATCGATGTGATCGAAACCCAGATTGCCATCCACAAACACAACCGCACCCGGTTCGGCAAAAAAGCAGTCCTTGTTGCCGTTGAGCAACTCCGTCGTATCAGAACCGGCTTCCGATTCTTGGCAAGGCAAATCCTGTGGCTCGGCTTCCGGCGGCATCAGCCTCCAGCCATGCCGCCTTCCATCGCTCTTGCGAGCCAAAATCTTCCGCGTCATCGTATCAACAATCGGAATCGATGGCATCGACGGGACTTCGCCATCGACCGACATCGAAAACGGATCCACAGCAAAGCAGGACGTCGGCTGATTTGAACTTTGAATCTCCTGATAGTGACTCATTCCTTCGATATCCGCGATGCGTCTGGCAAGATTTTCAACAATATCCAGATTCTGCTGCGTGTCGATCTGTTCGCGGATCGGGTCGAGCATGGGGACCGAAGCGGAGCTCTCAGGCGGCTCCGTCGCGTTCACGAAGACAACTTCGGGAGCCCGACTGGGGGCGTCGTCGGCAATCTGCGCCGCCACCTCGTCGAGTCGCGTGACGACTGGGCGAGCGGTTTTTGGATCAATTGCCGGTTTGTTTTGTGGTTCAAGCATTTCGGACCGCGGAAGTCAGGACAAGGAGAGCGGATTGGGCGATCCATTTGGGGATCGGTTTGCAAGCCCACCGGGCCACAACACTTGTGAACTTTTCCTGATTTGCAGCTGCCAACGTTGACGCTACAAATGCCGAAACTGCGGCTGGTGCGTTCTTGATCGGCGCAACCGGATTTGCGTCCCGTTGACCGCCAAAAAAAAGTGCCTTTATAATCCTCGCCGTCTATCCGACTCACATTTGGCACAATCGATGAAAATTCACGAATACCAGGGCAAAGAACTATTCCACAAATTTGGAGTCAAAGTCCTCGAAAACCGCGTCGCCCGCAGCGGTGACCAAGCCGCAGCGGCCTACGACGAGCTTGGTGGAGCCATCGCGGTGGTCAAGGCCCAGATTCACGCCGGCGGCCGTGGAAAAGGAACCTTCATTGAAAACGCAGACCAAAAAGGCGTCCAGTTGGTCAAATCTGCAGCCGAAGCCCAAGCCGCTGCCCAAGCCATGCTCGGCAACCACCTGGTCACCATTCAGACCGGCCCCGAAGGAAAAAAGGTAAACCAGGTCATCGTCGAAGCCGGCTGTGATATCGCTCGCGAACTGTACCTGGGCATCGTCCTCGATCGTGAGAAAAAGTTCCCAGTCCTGATGTGTTCCCAAGAAGGCGGCGTCGAAATCGAAAAAGTCGCACACGAGACGCCAGAGAAAATTTTCAAAGAGCACTTCGATCCGGCGACTGGAATCCAATCCGACCAGATTAAATCGCTTTGTGACAAACTGGAACTGTCGGGCGATTCGGTCGCCGCAGCGGACACGTTCATGAAAGCCCTCTGCAAACTGTACGTGGATCTCGATTGCTCCCTGATGGAGATTAACCCGCTGGTCGTCACCGGCAGCGGAGACCTTGTTGCCTTGGACGCGAAACTGAACTTCGATTCCAACGCCCTGTTCCGCCAGACAGAAGTCGCGGCCATGCGTGACCTTTCCGAAGAAGACGAATCAGAAGTCCGCGCCGCGGATTCGGGTTTGAGCTTCATTAACCTTGAAGGCAACATCGGCTGCCTTGTCAACGGTGCGGGCCTTGCCATGAGCACGATGGACATCATCAAACTTCACGGCGGTGAACCAGCCAACTTCCTCGACGTCGGCGGCGGAGCCAAAGAAGAAGCCGTCACCGAAGCCTTCCGTATCATTCTTTCGGACGACAACGTCAAAGCCGTCCTGGTCAACATCTTCGGCGGCATTATGAGCTGTGAGACGATCGCCAACGCGGTTGTCGCGGCGGCCAAAAACGTTGGCTTCACCGTTCCACTTGTCGTCAGACTCGAAGGCACCGATGTCGAAAAAGGCCGCAAGATTCTTGACGATTCCGATGTCGATCTGATCTCTGCGACAGACCTGACCGACGCCGCCAAAAAAGCCGTCGCCTCAATCTCCCAGTAGATCATTTCGCTACCAAAGCGAACGCCAATCGCAACGTGTTCGCAGGTCCAGCGGCCTGCCAACCAAACCCAATCCTTAAATCATCCAACAAAGAACAATCATGAGCATCCTGGTCAACAAAGACACACGAGTCATCTGTCAGGGAATTACAGGCCGAGTCGGCGAGCTCCATACCCGTGGCTGCCTGGACTACGGCACCCAAATGGTCGGCGGAGTAACACCCAAAAAAGGAGGCCAAGAAGTCGCAGGCCTGCCCGTATTCGACACCGTCGCCCAAGCCGTTGAACAAACCGGCGCCAACGCCACGATGATCTTCGTGCCGCCAAGGTTTGCCGCAGCCGCGATCATGGAAGCCATCGACGCAAAAATCCCCGTCATCTGCGCGATCACCGAAGGCATCCCGGTGCTGGACATGGTTCCCGTTTACCAGGCCGCCCAGAAAGCCGGCGTTGTCCTTGTCGGCCCCAACTGCCCGGGCGTGATCACACCAGAAGAATGCAAGATCGGCATCATGCCGGGCTACATTCACCAGAAAGGCAAGGTCGGCATCATGAGCCGCAGCGGGACGCTGACCTACGAAGCCGTTTGGCAAACGTCGAACCTTGGCTTGGGCCAGACGACCTGCGTGGGCCTTGGCGGCGACCCGATCGTCGGTACATCATTCATCGACGTTCTGAAAATGTTCCAGGAAGACGACGAAACCGAAGCCATCCTGATGATGGGTGAAATCGGCGGAACAGCCGAAGAGGAAGCCGCCGCGTACGTCAAAGAGCACATCACCAAACCCGTCGCGGCCTTCATCGCTGGTAAAACAGCCCCTCCGGGAAAGCGAATGGGCCACGCCGGCGCAATCATCAGCGGTGGCAAAGGCACCGCCGCCGAAAAGATGGCTGCCCTCGAAGCGGCCGGCATCGAAGTCGCCCAAAGCCCTGCCGACATGGGCTCTGCAATGAAGCGGGCGATCGACAAAGCCTAGTCCAATGGCTTGTCACAACTAGAAATGAGGATTCACCGGGGGGTCAGAATCAGTTGAGACAGTGATCGGTTACTCTAATGCGATGAAACGATCGCTGTGGCTTTCACCTACCGAATGATTCACATTTCTTGTCGAAATTCAGTTTTTCCCTTGCTCCTGTTGGCCAAACCTAGAATCAA
>CALFWR010000133.1 GCA_937928555.1 uncultured Pirellulaceae bacterium | reverse complement strand
AACAGGAGCAAGGGAAAAGTTGAATTTCAACAAGAAATTTGAATCATCTGGTAGATGAAAACCACAGCGATCGTTTCAACGCATCCGGGTCGCGGATCAGTGCCGGAACTGATTCTGACGCCCACGCCTCGTGAATAATCGGGGTTTATGTTGCATTACCTCAACATGCCAACACCCGCGTTGACCCAATAAATCAACATCCGCCGCCACTTCCCGAAAAAAACAACGTCTTCTCACTTTGGCATCGTGATTGCATAGCGTTCTGCCGTCCCAAAACACGGAGTCGCAAATGTCGAATCAGATCGCCAACCACTACGAAACCCTGCAGCTCAACCCCAACGCAACGCAGGAAACCGTCGAGAAAATGTTTCGCTTTCTCGCGTCCCAGTTTCATCCCGACGTCGGCGGCGACAAAGACAAATTTAACGCGATCGTTGCGGCCTTCGAAGTCCTTCGCGATCCACAATCGCGAGCCACTTACGACATTCAACTGAAGCACGAAACCGGCGAAAACGAGCGGCTTGTCGAACACTCCAAACAAGCCGGTCCCGACGCTGCGATTCGCCACGAGCTACTCTGCCTGTTTTACGCTCGCCGCCGTCAAAGCGGGACGACTCCCGCCCTCGGATCGGTATCGATCGAAAAAACATTGAAAATCCCACAAGAAGTCCTCGACTTTCACCTTTGGTACTTCAGAGAAAAAGGCTGGGTCAAGCGAGAAGAAAACGGCGGATTCGCCATCACCGCTGCCGGTGTTGACCGGATCGAAGAAAGCGAATTTCAGCTCACCAGCAACCTTCGGATCGAGTCAACGTTCGCCGGTCCTGCTGCGACCCAAAATGCGATGACAACTGCCGTCGCCTAAACGAAAGCCTTTCTGGCTTCATCCAATTACCCCGGTGCAAGCGAGTGGGCTCGTCGCCTCAAACCACTCGCTTGCTTTTATATGCGCCCATAATACAGCTCGGCGCTACCCCGCCAAATCGATTCAGAACTTTCCGGCGGTCTCCGCCAAATCTCTCCAAATCCCAGGTGGACGGCCACCGAGCCACCAGGATTAACCTAAAATCTTTGCTCCCCATCTCTTGGAGAGCTGCATTGAAATTCCTGCAACCCCTGCTGATGCTGCTACTGGCGTGCTGCGGCCCGGTCGCTACCGCTGCACCTCAATCCCTGGCCGAACGTCTCAAAATCGAATCGCCCGCAAGACTCGCTGCCGATGCCAACACCCACGGCGACCCAATCCGTGGTGCATTCGCCTTCCACCTTCCCGAAGTCAACTGCGTCCGCTGCCACCAAACCAACAGCGGTCGTCGGCTTGGTCCGAACCTGGCTCAAAAACGCATCGTCACCCGGCAGCATCTCGCTCTGTCCATTTTGCACCCTTCCAAACAGATCACCGCAGGATTCGAAACCGCCAAAGTCCTCCTTGAGGACGGAACACTGATCTCTGGCGTGTTCGTGGAAGAAACAAAAGACAGCCTGGTAATCGATCGCATCGAAGACTCAAACGCACTCACCACGATTGCCAAAGAAACCATCGAGCAGTGGAGCAAAACGCAAACCTCCAGCATGCCCACCGACCTCGCCAACCAGCTGGGCAACCGCCAACAGTTCCTCGACCTGGTGGCTTACCTTCACGAAATCTCGATCGGCGGACCGCTTCGAGCCGCCGAACTCAAACCGGGGCAGATGGCTTCCCTGGCACCGCTGCCCGAATACGAAAGCCACATCGATCACGCCGGACTGATTGAAGGACTCGACGACGAAGCCTTCCGACGCGGCGAGAAAACTTTTGCACTCCGCTGCGCTTCCTGCCATGGAACACTCGACAACGAAGGCAGCATGCCGACGTCGCTACGTTTTGCAACAGGAAAGTTCAAACACGGCACCGACCCTCATACGATGTACCGGACTTTGACCCACGGCTACGGACTGATGAATGCACAGCGGTGGATGGTCCCGCAGCAAAAGTACGACGTCATCCATTACATCCGCGAACACTTTCTCGCCGATCACAATCGCGAACAGCTTTTCGGGATCGACGACAAGTACCTCCAATCACTCCCCAAAGGCGACAGCTTCGGCCCTGCGCCTGTCGATTTTGAACCATGGACCGCGATGGACTACGGGCCCAGCTTCTTCAACACCATCGAAGTCTCCAAAGACGGTACCAACATCGCCCAAAAAGGCATCACCATCCGACTGAATTCCGGTCCCGGTGGCGTCGAATCAGGAAGCCACTGGATGATCTACGATCACGACACGATGCGAGTCGCGGGCGCGTGGAGCGGCGAATTCATCAACTGGGACGCGATTCACTTCAACGGAGCCCACGGACGTCACCCGAGGGTTGCTGGCAACGTCCATTTTGCCAATCGCACCGGCCCGGGCTGGGGCCGGCCAAAGGACGGCAACTTTGACGACAACCAACGCGTCCTCGGTCGCGACTCAAAACAGTACGGGCCGCTGCCGCGCCACTGGGCACAGTACCGGGGGATGCATCGATTCGGAAACGCGACCGTCCTGGAGTACACCGTCGGCCAAACGAAAATCTTCGAAACGCCGGCCCTCAAATTCATCGACCAAACGCCCGTTTTTCAACGGCTGATGGAAATCGAAGCTCGCAGCTACGAGTTGGTGGTCCAGATCGCGAACCGCGACGCCGGTCATACACTCAAATCGCTTCCCGATGGTGTCGTTTTCGCAGGCAGACTAATGGCGCACGCGGCAGGCATCGACGGGGTCCAATGGGAAATGGACTCAGGCAATTTGCGACTGCGAATCCCGCCAAGCGAGTCACCGGAAAAACTCTGCATCTCAATTGCTGAACTGGATGCTTCAGCGAAATCTGCGGTGCAGCTTGCCAACCTCGCCAAACCGTTTCGCGTTCGCGCAATGACAGAAAACGATCCCGGGCTTTACCCGCAAGTCCTCCGTTCCGAATTGACTCGCGGCGATGATGACGGTCCTTTTGCGGTCGACGTTTTCAAACGCCCCACAGAAAACCCGTGGAATGCCCAGCTACGCCTGACCGCACTGGACTTCCTCCCTGGCGGCAATGAAATGGTAGTGACGTCCTGGGACGGAGGGGTCTGGAAAGTCTCCGGCATTGCAGCGGATAACGATTCCCAAACGCTCCAGTGGCGACGTATCGCTTCGGGACTTTTCCAGCCACTTGGCATCCGAGTCATCGACGACAAGCTTTACGTGAGTTGCCGCGATCAACTGGTTGAGCTTTCTGACTCAAACCGTGACGGTGAAATGGATCGCTATCGCTGCTTCAACAATGACCACCAGGTTACTGAACATTTTCACGAATTCGCAATGGGACTGCAAAGTGACGACGAAGGAAACTTCTACTACGCCAAATCGGCCCGGCATGCCCGCACAGCCATCGTACCGCACCACGGAACGCTGCTTAAAGTCAGCCCTGACGGAGGCAAGACCACGATCCTTGCCACCGGATTTCGCGCCGCCAATGGTGTCTGCCTGAATCCTGATGGCTCGTTCGTGGTCACCGATCAGGAAGGCCACTGGAACCCGAAGAACCGCATCAACTTTGTCAAAGAAGGGGGCTTTTATGGAAACATGTTCGGCTACCACGACGTCACCGATGAGTCGGACGATGCCATGGAGCAGCCCGTTTGCTGGATCACCAACTCCTTCGATCGTTCGCCTTCGGAGTTGCTTTGGGTCACCAGTGAAAAATGGGCGCCGCTCACCGGTTCGCTTTTGAATTTTTCCTACGGCTACGGCAAAGTCTACATCGTCCCGCACGAGAAAGTCGGCTCGCAGGTCCAGGGCGGCATGTGCGAGTTTGCTTTGCCGCAATTCCCAACCGGCCTGGTGCGGGGGCGATTTCATCCAGTCGATGGCCAACTGTACGTCGCGGGCATGTTTGCCTGGGCCGGTTCGCAACAACAACCCGGTGGACTTTACCGCATCCGTTACACCGGCAAACCGGTTCACTTGCCCACCGGACTTAATGCCAAAAAAGCGCAAGTCAAAGTCACCTTTAGCGGCAAGGTCGATGCCAAGTCCGCGAGCGATCCGGATAACTGGTCGATCAAAATCTGGGATCTTAAGCGCAGCAGGAACTATGGATCGGAGCATTACAACGAACAGCGATTGGACGTTACCGCCGCGACAGTCGATTCGCAGGGCAGGGCAGTGACGCTGACGATTCCCCATCTCAAACCCACTTGGGGCATGGAGATCAACTATTCGATCCGCACCGCATTGGGAAAGAATCTTTCCGGCAAGATCCACAACTCAATCCACCGCCTCCAGGATTAGCAATGCAACGTCTCCGGAGCGCAAATGAGCCACTGAGGACTTGAGGCCTTGAGGACAACGGCTCACACTGCAACCGGATCCCATCGCCTCAACGGTCTTCCAGATCTTCTTCCAGCGCCCTCTTCAACCCTAACTCGCGATGCATCAACGCCGCCACATACGCCAACTCATCGGGCCCCCGACCCAACATCATCTTGAACTGCGAGCCCTTTCGTGGCACGACCACGACCTGGCATTTTGAAATCCCGTTGACATTCCAGCCAGTATCTTCGGCCCTCACGTCCTCAACTTCACCGGCCCCATAGACCACACGTCGCCTAGCAAGAAATCCCTTTCGCCGGATCTCCAATTCGCCCTCGCTAACACGAATCTGGAACGAACGCGAACGAAACGCATAATACACCAACAACACTGTCAAACCGAAAGCCGCAAAAGCAACCGAACCAAACAAAACCAGCTGCCACGGAATTTTCACATTGGCCGCTAAAACATGGATCCCAACCAAGGGCACCACCGCGAAAAAAATCGCCGACAGCGGCCCACTCCAACTCGACCAAAGCCCCACCGCAGGAACGTCGATCCCAACCGCACCCTCAGGCAACTTGCTGACCGTCACCGCGCAGCCCTCGGGTGCCCGCAGCTCGCCGTCGTCCTGCAATTCCAAGCGAAACTTCGAACCAACCAGACGCTTCAATCCCAGCTCATCGCGTAACCGCTTGGCCAACCACCTCAACTCCGCATCTTCCAACTGCGACAGCAATCCGACTTTTTTGCCAGTTCGCGGCAACACCTGCAGCTCCATCACGGCAACGCTGTTGACCTCTACGCCGCTGGGCCCCAATTCGATCCCTCGCAATTCCGCAGACCCGAAATCCGACCACCTGGTGCCAAAGATCGTTTGCCGCTCCACAAACAAGCGGCCATCGTCGACACCGACCATCACCTTTTGCCTGGCCAAATAGATGGCTCCCACCAGCGTCGCGATCCCAACCAGCCAGAAAATTGAAATGAATCCAATCACGCCAAGGGCTTCCATCGGTTGCGGAGGCAAATTAAAAACCATCGTGCTCGAAAAGACACAGAGGAATCCATTCCACAGCAACGAAAATTGAAACAGTCCGTGGCTGCCTTTCCACAGCCCGCGGCTCGACGCCTGATAAACCGTCACGCCATCATGCCTGAGCGCTTTCAGAGTACTACTCGCCGGCAACACGGAATCTTCTTCTTCGATCGTCTCGTCGACAGATTCGACCGTCTCCTGGATAACTTCCACCGAAACTTGCACAGCACCCTGCGCCGCACTGGCCCCGGTTGTCTTCGCCAACCCGACCCGGTTTCGATCAAGCTCACCAACGATTGCTTCGGCCAACGGGCGCAACACGGCTAACCGATACGCGGGCGCGACAAGTTTTCCGTCCTTTTCCCGGACCGCAATCGCGTACCTATTTTGCTCAAGCACACCTTGCAAAAACGATGGAATCTGGCTTGGAGCAGTCTTGCTCTTCAAATCTCCGATCAGCGGACGCAGGTATAGCTTTTCAATTTCAGATACCGGCACACGAGTGCGAAAGCTGAACCAGCCCAACCGTTCCCGACTGATAATTTCGCGATCCAAAACGGTGACTTCACAGCACAAACGGTTTCGAAATACTGCCCAGCCAGCAAGGACAATTTGAATCGCTGCTGCCAAACCAAACAGACCCAACGCACTGAAAAGAATCGGAACCCAGCCACCTTGCTGCCCCTTGGCCAACATGGCAATTCCGCCGCCCAGCGGACCCGCCATCCAGGTCAACATAAACAGTACGCCAAACCCGCCAAACAAAACCGCGAACAAACCCGCCCTCGACGCGTCACCAAGATCCCGTGGCGGCAACAGAACGCGAATCCCATCACCAGTTGACTCGATGTCCAAACTCACATCCGGGACTTCATGGCTCATTTTCAGATCACCTCAGGTTTCAACCCGGATTATTCACGACGACGGGCGTTGATTCTCGTCTGGCCAACAGCAGCAAGGGAAAAACTGAATTTCAAAGAGAAATGTGAATCATCCAGTAGATGAAAACCATAACGATCGTTTTATCGCATCAGAGTCGCGGATCACTGTCTCAACTGATTCTGACGCCCACGCCTCGTGAATAATCCGGGTTCAAAATTCAGAGTTCCGGAAAAACATGTTTCCCGTCTTTGCCCAGGTTCAGTTCTTTGACCCATAGCACGTCACTGGTGTTTAGCGTCTGATAAAGATGCGGAAACAAATCGCCGCCCCGCGATGGCTCCCACTTCAAATCCTCACCAAACACCGCACAGTCGACAGCAACCAGTAGCAATCCTTGCCGTCCGGCAAAATGCTTTGCCGCAGTTTCCCCGGCTTGCTCGGCCGACGAAAAGTGAATGTAGCCATCGGCTAGGTCAATTTCCGCGCCCTTGAATTCACCTGCCGCTTCAGCGATAGCCCATTGCTCAGCAGAGACTATTTTGAAGATCAATTTCTGCTCGCCCATAATGATTCCTTTGGTTTCCTATTCTGGCACCATGCAGGCCATGCCATAGACAACATCGACAATGATTGTTGTGGACTAGCAAGAATGCCTTTTGTATTCCATAAGTAGAACGCCTCTCGAGGCTGTGAAAGTCGATCCCAAGAGGCTGTAATTATTCCCCGCAATGCCAATACTCTCCCTTTGGTAATGTCCGTCGAGCGTAACCCTTCCCAGCGGTGAACCGCCGACCCTTCCAAGTGGGAGGGCGTTAGAAAAAATCACAGCGTTGGAGAGTCTGGCTACGTAACTGGCGACCCTGACCTTAAACCGAGTATCGGCCTCCGACACAGGTGAATCAGCCCGGATTATTCACGACGACGGGCGTTGACTCTACGTCTGGCCAACAGAAGCAAGGGAAAAACTGAATTTCAACAAGAAATATGAAGCATTCGGCAGGTGAAAGCCACAGCGATCGCTTCATCGCATCAGAGTAACCGATCACTGTCTCAACTGATTCTGACGCCCACGCCTCGTGAATAGTCCGGGATCAGTATTTGCCAATGTGTCAATGAGCACGTGTTTTGTAAGCTATTTGTCCGGTTGAGGGGCAGAAACGAAACAATTCCACAATCGGTGCAAAAATGGCCGCAACTCTCAGGACTCAGTCTATTTTTGTGGATAAAATTTTGCTCAGCTTACTTCCGTCTACTCTCTGCTTTGGCACCGCAAATGTTTTTCCCACAGCCCGGCCCTCACCGATCTCAAACTCTACGTAACATTTGTCTGGTAGCAATCTCTGCGATGTCTATTCTGGCTGCTGACCTGCAAGCTCAGACTACGGTATCGGTCACATCCTCACGCGACAACTCGATCTACGAGGAAAACACAGGCAACAGCAACGGGACTGGCGATCTCTTTTTCGGACGTACCAATGGAGGCAATCTCCGGCGGTCGTTGATTCTTTTCGACATTGCTGCCGCGATCCCCGCTGGTGCGACGATTACCGATGTCAGCTTTGACTACAACGTTCTCGCGCCGGGAAACCGCCCCGACTCCAACGTATCCTTCCATCGGGCTTTAGCCGACTGGGGCGAAGGCGGCTCTCTTAGTGCTGGAGGTCAGGGTGTTGCAGCCCAGGCCAACGATGCGACCTGGGCTCAATCGTTTTTTGGCTCTACCAACTGGACCAACGCGGGCGGGGACTTTGACGCCACCGCGAGCGATTCGTTTTTGATCGGTTCAGCTGGTGCTGCTTCGGCCCAACTCACAGGCTTGGTGGATGACGTGCAATCATTTCTCGACAATCCAGGCAACAACTTTGGCTGGTTCCTGCTTGGCGATGAAATAAACAATCAATCCGCCCGTCGCATTTCATCCCGAGAGTCAGCTTCGGGTCAGCCCACACTACAAATCACATTCACCGCAGTTCCCGAACCGAGCAGTGCGTTGGTGTCGGTTTTCGGTTTGGCGTTGGTGGCTCTGCGTCGCCGTCGGGCACAGTAAGACAATCGAAACGAGGTACTGTGCGTCTGGTCCGGCGAGCCTTTACAGAGCAATTGGACAGAGCAATTGGAAAAGTTCGTCGCACTACAAGTTACTGGCCACCCGGGATGAACGGGTGCCAAGTTCATTCTTGACGACCAGACGGGGTACCTTTTGCCGTGAGTCTCAGCGGACGACCGAAATTTTCTCATCGTTGACGTGAAACCTTTCCGACGCCGCAGTTCTTTCACCAGACCAATCAGCGACCCGAGCCACGGCTTCCCCTTGTGATCACGCGGCAGGCTGCACACTTCGTTTTATTGTTTCGCAAAACCTGCGCAGCGTCGCGCTAAATCGTGCAGAAACGGGGAACTATTCTGGATCGTTTTTGAACTGAACCGTGTTCTCGAGCTCTTCGTAGTGCTTCACGCATTGTGGACAGGCACCGTCTGTCTCGACCCAATCCGGGTTCGCATTCTTGATCATCTTGATCACCATCTGTTCCGCTTCGTGAGCAAGTGAATCGGTTTCTTTACCGCAAAGCTTACACGTTTCCATAATTCCGCCAGTGTAAAATGTAGAAGTGGTCTTTGAACCTTTAGGCTCAGTTGAATCGGGATCCGCAAGAAACACAAGTAAGAATACCGCCGAAACGAAGTCAAATTGGTCCGGCACACACAAGCTGATAACCATAACCTATCGTTGACGACGGCATCTTCACAGGAAAAGAGGTGATTTATCACTCCCGACTATTTCACTAAAAGCCTGATCATTCACGAGCAATTGCGTGGCAAGATCAAGGTTGTTGGAAGCATGCCGGTAAAGTCCAAAGAAGACTTGTCTTTGGCCTACACCCCCGGCGTCGCACGACCCTGCGAGATCATCGCCCAGGACGGCTCCAAAGCTCGCGAGCTGACGATCAAAGGCAACTCCGTCGCGATCGTTTCAGACGGGTCAGCGGTGCTCGGGCTGGGAAACATTGGTTCTTTGGCGTCGATCCCTGTCATGGAAGGCAAAGCGCTTTTGTTCCAGGAGTTCGCCGGCGTCAACGCCTGGCCAATTTGCCTGGACACACAGGACACCGAAGAGATCATCGAAACAATCCGCAGGATCGCGCCTGTTTTTGGCGGCATCAACCTAGAAGACATCTCGGCACCGCGCTGTTTTGAAATCGAAAACCGACTTCAGGATCTGGGAATCCCCGTCTTTCACGACGATCAGCACGGAACCGCAATCGTACTTTTGGCCGGGTTGCTCAACGCAGCCAAAGTCACCAGCCGCAGCACCGCCGACCTACGAGTTGTCGTCAACGGTGCCGGCGCTGCAGGGACCGCGATTTCCCGCCTGCTGCGATGCGCGGGACATACTGCCAATACTTGTGTTTCGGTAAAAGACGTTATCGTTTGCGATTCCAAGGGAGCGATCCACCGTGATCGAGACGACTTGAACGAATACAAACGCGGACTGTTGCAATTCACAAACAGTGAAAACAGAAAGGGAACTTTGCAAGATGTGCTCGCCGGCGCAGATGCATTTGTTGGCGTCAGCAAAGGCAATCTGATTTCCAGAGAAGACATCGCGACGATGAACCCGGACTCGATTGTCCTTGCGATGGCGAATCCGATCCCGGAGATCATGCCCGATGAAGCAAGGGCGGGCGGTGCTGCGGTGGTGGGTACCGGACGAAGCGATTTCCCCAACCAGGTGAACAACCTGTTGGCCTTTCCAGGGATATTTCGCGGCGCTCTGGACGCCAACGCAACCCGGGTGACCGACAGTATGAAAATTGCGGCCGCCCAGAGACTGGCAGAACTGATTCCATCGCCAAGCGCCGATCGCATTTTGCCCGACCCGCTCGACCGAACCGTCGCCCCCTGCATCGCAGAAGCCGTTTGCCGCGCGTGGTACGAAACTGGGGAAGCTTAGCATCGGCGACACAATTACTGCGTCGTGAACTTCACCCCCCACGACCAACCTGACAATGAATCGATTGCTCAATCCGATCGATCGCCGCTCGGATGATCGCAGCCCGGATGATCGCGGCCCGGATGATCGCTGGACTTGGCTCCCACGATCCCGGGCAAAGGATTGCGATGTCGAACCTGCGAACGCTTACTCGCTCTGATCATCGTCCAGAGTGACGATTTCCTTTTGATTCATCAGGGTCCGATGCACCGGACACATGTCGGCGATTTCCAACAGCCGCTTCTTTTGTGCTGCCGTGAGATCGCCATCAATGGTGATCATTCGCGTGATTCGGTCAACTTTTTTGGGTTGGTCTTCACAAGCTTCGCAGTCGCTGGCGTGAATCTTGTCGTGCTGCAATGTCACACGAATCGTGTTCAGCTCAATTCCTTTCCGCTGAGCATACATTCGAAGCGTCATCGAGGTACACGAACCCAGCGCCGCCAACAGTAAGTCATAGGGCGTCATTCCAAGGTCTCTCCCACCGACGCCGAGCGGTTCATCGGCCACGATCGAGTGATTCTCAGTCATCACATCCTGCGTGAAAACTCGATCCCGCTCAAGCACAACAACGCTGCCATCGGTGGGCCGCGTCACTGCTGGGGATTCAGCAGGAAGGTCAAATTCGAGATAGCGAGATGCCCATGTTGAAATCGCGTCGGCGACAAACTGAGCATCAGATTTGTTTCGCAACAAGTGATCCGCTGAGTCGAGCGAAATGAAGCTTTTGGGATGGTTTGCCGATTCATAGATCTTCCGCGCCTGCTCGATTCCAACGATCGAGTCGATTGGTGAGTGAAATATCAGAACAGGCTTGCGCAGCCGCACAAGTTTTTCCTTGAGTGACGTTTCGTTAATGTCGTCCAGAAACTGTTTTTTGATCCTGAACGACTGACCGCCAAGGTTAACTTCGGCCTCGCCCGTTTCGGCGATGGATTTGGAGGCCCGTTCGTCGATCAAATGCGCTACATGAGCCGGTTCGCTGGGTGCTCCAATGGTGGCCACCAGGGCAACGCCTTCGACTTCCTGAGCCAAATGCAGCACCGCAGCGCCACCGAGGCTGTGTCCGACAAGGATCCCGGGCGCCATGCCTTTGGCTTTAAGTGCATCGATGGCACTTCGCAAATCGTCGACGTTAGTGGAGAAGTTTGTGTTGGAAAAGTCGCCTTCGCTTTGCCCAAGTCCGGTGAAGTCAAATCGAAGAACAGCGAACCCACGATCACGCATCGCGCGGCTAATCCGACTGGCCGCAAGGACATTTTTGTTGCAACTGAAGCAATGGGCAAACAGCGCGGTGGCTTTTGGAACGCCGTCGGGCAATTCCAGCGCACCGAGCAACGTTTCGCCGTTGTTGTTTTGAAACTCGAATTTTTCCGTCTGAACAACCATCTACATTCCTGATTCTGTCTCGTTGACACACAATAGCCGGAAAACACCGTGCCGACATGTACATGTTTAACCCGGTTTGTTCACAAAACGCGCCCGTCGTCGTGAATACTTCCGGTTAACTGAAACCAAATTCGTCCAACTGCACTTCATGTTCAGTCGACGTAAAAGGCTCGAAGGGCTTACGTTGATGTTGAAAGAAACTTGCGCTAATCGCATCATACGTGGAAGCCGCCCTTTGCTTGCCAACTTCGAACAACTTGGGAATGTTTTCGACCCCATCGAGTGGCCATCGCTCATTCATTTTGAAGTTCACATGGTGATACTGATCTCCAAGGAAAAACTTCAACGGCAAATGCACGCCCTGAACCTGAGACGTTCCCATCACTTCAGCGACGCGCGAAGCCCAGTAGAGTAACCCGGCGTCTGCCCCTGGCGGCGACAGCGAAAACTGTGCCCGCCCAGTGCCGATCGACAATAAATGGATGTCGCTTGTATCGATGTCGCGGGTTGCTTGCTCGCTTTTCTCGAATTGCCGGATGCGAATCGCTTCTGCAACTGCCAACATGCTTGGATCGGCAGCCCACACGCCGCCGTCAATAAAGGCACACGCCCCGATCTGTTTGTGCGGGAAATAGGTTGGCGCTGCGGTTGTTGCGATCAACACATCGGAAATCTTGACATTTTGATCGTTGACGCCTCTGGGTAAATGTCGTGACCGGAAAACGTGAGGTTCGCCCTTGGTCAAGTTAACCGCCGGCACAATCAGCCGCGTGAAGTTTACGTCCCTCATCGTTCGCTCACCAAAGCCTTCATCAAACGAATATTGAAGCGCATGGGGGCAGAATCGTGACCGAAACGCCGCGTCCAGACTACCACCGGTTTTCTTTTGAAAGATCCAATTGACGATCGGAAAAACCAACCGCATCAATCGCTTGGCTTTGTAGGGATCTCGCGGTGAAAAAATCTGCGATCCGTAGCGAACGTAAAAGTCATGCATCTGGGAGGCAGGCATTCCCGCCGCCAGCCCCGCAGCAATAATCCCTCCGGTCGACGTTCCGGCAATCAGATCAAAGCACTCGGCAATTGGGCGACCCAGTTTTTGCTCAAGCTCATTCAGATACGACGTAACGAACGCGCCACGAATACCGCCGCCGATGAGAGATAGAATTTGAAATCGGGACATAATGTAGAAGCTTTCAAGATCAGTCGGAGTTATTCGGTTTCTGAGCGGACTCGTATTCAAGCGCACGGCGAACGAATTCAAGTTCTTCGGCACATTCAGGGCAGGACTTCAGATGTTTTTCAATCGCCTCAAGAGCCTCAGGGGTCTCCATGCCGCCCAACTCGGATTCGACAATTTGAGCGAGTTCGTCTTCGCAGCGCTGGCAGGAAATTTCTTCTTCGGAAGTCCTCGCCACAACGCCAAGCAATGTCGCGATTTGGTCTTTGCTAATTTTCATCGTACCGCCTCAAAAGTTTCCAGATCCTCCGCTGAATATCCAGCCTTTGCCAACTCTTCTTTCAAACGCTTGCGTGCGTCGAATCCCAGCTTGTAGACAGCGTTGCGATTGGTACCCATCCGCCTGCCGATCTCCGCCTGCGGCATGCCACTTAAATGTGCCAACAGGACTTCCCGCTGCCGGTCCGTCAAATTTTCATTGATGATTCGATACATCGTCTCAATCAGCTGTGCCGACGAAGCGGTCGCGACAGGATCGCCCTGACTCGAATCTGTCAAATCGATCGACCGTGGATTGTTGCCCAGAATCTGATCCAACGACGTATCCTTCCAACGCAGACGTCGCATCTGACGAATCGCAGTTCGGATAGTTAGCGTCGTCGCCCAAGTCAAAAACTGACTTTTCCCTTCAAACTGGTTAATCGAATCCAGAATCGACGTTAACGCATCCTGCATGACATCATCGATAAATGCCGAATCGACTTTGGGTTGATTGCGAAACGCGCGCTCAACTCGCGCCCTAAGCACATCGCCTAGCTCCAGCAACGCCTGATCCTGTACCGAACCGACGCTGGTCAGTCGCGTGATCCATTTATTCAATATTTCATGTGCTTGGTAAAGTCGTGTTGCCAGAAATTAGTGGGGACGATCAGCGGAAATCTTATCTTAAAAACCAAAATTTGCGGCGTGAATTTGGATTTTGCGTCGGCGACAGGGATTCGAACGTCAAATTCAGAGCTGAAACTTCGTAGACAGGCAAATGCCCACCAACAATTCGTGACAGCTTACCGCCAAGCCAGTCGCTTGGGCGTCCCGGTTGCCGCACCGATAACTCTCGCCAGAACCAACACCGCTGTTTTCAACCCGGGTTATTCACGACGACGGGCGTTGATTCTACGTCTGGCCAACAGCAGCAAGGAAAAAGCTGAATTGCAACAAGAAATGTAACTCATTCAGTAGACGAAAACCACAGCGATCGTTTCATCGCATCAGAGTAACCGATCACTGCCTCAACTGATTCTGACGCCCACGCCTCGTGAATAATCCGGGTTCAAACTCGCATTTTCAGTGACAGCAAAGCACTCCCCCTGGAACCGTTATCGAGCGGGGCAACCGCTTGAACCGAATCTTTTCCAGAAGTGCAAAGTAATAACACCACGAGTCGTTGTCCCCAATCCGTTGTTCAGGAAAAGACAAATTTGATTCCTGAAAACAACCAATCTCTCACCAAGCCAAAGATCAAAAATGAAAACAACCAACTTTTTCAACATCGCCACGTTGGCCTCTTTCGTTCTCGTAACAGCGGTCATAACGACGACCGCGTTCGCTCAAAACGTCAACGTACCACAACGGAAAACCGTGTCACCAATAAAGGACACGACAACAGTTCGCCACGGATTTGAATCCGTTGACGGCCTTGAAGTTTTCTATCGCGAAGCCGGCGACCGATCCAAGCCTGCCATCGTGCTGTTCCATGGCTTTCCGACGTCATCCCACATGTACCGCAACCTTATTCGTGACCTCGCGGACGAATACTACCTGATCGCTCCCGACTATCCGGGCTTTGGCGAAAGCTCCTTTCCTGGGACCGATGAATACGAGTACACCTTTGACAACATTGCCAAAACGATGGACAAATTCCTGACCCAACGCGGGCTGAAAAAATATTCTTTGTTTATACAGGACTACGGAGCACCAATCGGTTTTCGTATCGCCACCGCTCACCCCGAACGCGTGCAAACTTTGCTTGTTCAAAACGGAAACGCCTACCTCGAAGGGATCGGCAAAGCTGGTTGGGGCCCGGTTAGCGAATACTGGAAAACAAAATCCCCTGAAATCGGAAAGAAGATTGCGGAAAATGCCTTTTCGTTAAAGGCGTTGAAATGGCAGTACACTCACGGCACTCGTAGACCGACTGAAATTGCTCCAGAAAACTGGAATCTGGATTTCATGAAAATCTCACGGCCGGGTCAACATCAACTGCAATTGAATCTGTTCTACGATTACCAGAACAACCTGAAGCTCTATCCGACCTGGCAAAAATATTTGCGGGAACACCAACCGCCTGTATTGATTGTCTGGGGCAAGAACGATGCGTTTTTCCCAGAACCGGGTGCCGAAGGTTATCGCCGCGACGTCAAAGACATTGACTACAACATCCTCGACACCGGCCATTTTGCCCTAGAAGAAGACGGGCCATTCATCGCGAAAAAGGTTCGCGAGTTTCTCGGAAAACGGATCAAGTAACCTATCGCCGTTAAATCTCGTCGTTGATTGAAAACAGGAAAGGAAACTCAAATGATCAATAACTTTCACTCAGGCGAATTGCGTTTGCAAGACCAATTCGGCCTCAGAGAAAAACTTGCCGGCATGGCACGGCGGATGATGCACGACTTCATTCCCGACAAGCAGCGCACTTTCTTTGAATCATTGGAATATCTTCTGCTGGGCACAATTGACACCAACGGCGGAGCTTTTGCGTCGCTGTTAACTGGCAAAGACGGTTTCGTCCAAACACCTACCGCCGAGCAGATGGTGATCCACACTGGCCCGCGCGAGAACCAGCCGGCATTTGACTCATTGTCCGTGGGCGAAATGGTTGGCGTGTTGGGGATTGACCTTTCCAACCGTCGGCGAAACCGAATGCACGGCCGGGTCACGGCGTTGGACGCCGATTCGGTCACGATCACAGTGACTCAATTTTACGGCAATTGCCCAAAGTACATTTTGGAACGCGTTATCACAGAACGAGGGCGACAGACGTCTCCGCAGCGTCCACAATCACGGTCGGCTTTGTCCAACCAGGAGACGGATTTGATCGCCGCGTCGGACACATTTTTCATTGCATCCTACGTGCGTGATGGATCGGGACAGCCCTACGAAGGCGTCGATATTAGCCACCGCGGTGGCAAACCGGGGTTCATTTCAATCGACAGCGATTCCCAAATTACGTTTCCAGATTACACCGGAAACTTCTTGTTCAATACGATTGGAAACCTGTTGGTCAACCCCGAAGCGGGCCTGTTGTTCGTCGATTTTGAAACCGGTGACCAACTGCACGTCCAAGGTCGTGCGGAACTGATCGAAACGGAATCTGAAGTCGCCAAATTCGCAGATGCCCAACGTTTACTGCGCATCAAAATCAAAAACGTGATTCGACAACCAGCAGCAACAGCGCTGCGATGGCGTCAGTCGTGAATCGAGGCCATCGACGAACATCAGTTCGCATCGACTTTTGTGATGATCTGCACCGATGTGATGGTGGTGCCGGGTTGAGCAGCGATGCTGATTTCGTTGACGCCCTTAACCAATGACGGGGAAACGTTTGTTTTAATCTGGGCGAAGAACTCAGTGAACTCATCAGCGCCGGTGGTGTCGATGTTCACCTCTTCGCCGTTCAGTGTCGCTAAAACTGGCTTGTCAATTCCGCCGCGGCGATGTAGACCGACGACCAAGGTGGCGACTCTCACGGATTTTGCATCATCGACGTCGACCTTGAATTTCAAAGGCGTGTCTCTGGCAGGAACGGCGGTTTGGGCCGCGTAGTAACGCTCCTGCTGGAGCGTATTTGCGGGAGCCAGCTTCTCCTTCAAATGCAGCCGGACGATGGTTGTCTCGTTGACATCGACCGGAATCGCTTTGGCATCGACGTCGTGTTCGGCTTCGAAAACGACTGCACCCTGGTGATAGTTCAGCCGAGTCTGCGTTGCGCGCGTCGCACCGACTCGTTTGGCAATATTGGACAAATCGACCGCGATCTGGCGTCCGCCCAAATTCGTAATCGCAACCGAAATGCGCCCTCCGTCGTGGACCGCGACCACTTCCGTCCAATCGCGATTGACCGTGACCGGAAGTCGGCGCCCATCGAAGTCTCGCCAAAGTTCGAAGTAGTGCGCAATCTTGGTCGGCTCAAAATCCTCCATCGTTCGGTGGCGTTTCCGAT
>CALFWR010000132.1 GCA_937928555.1 uncultured Pirellulaceae bacterium | reverse complement strand
GATCCGCGACTCTGATGCGGTCAAACGATCGCTGTGGTTTTCATCTACTGGACGATTCACATTTCTTGTTGAAGTTCAGCTTTTCCGTTGCTTCTGTTGGCCAGACGTAGGATCAACGCCCGTCGTCGTGAATAATCCGGGATGACAACACACCCAACAAGTTATCGGGCGTCTTGCCAGATGCTGTTGATTTCCCGCAAGCTGCGACGCTTGTTTGCAGAAGTCGATCGCACTGACACTCGTACGGGATTCGACTCCCGCGATTCAACGTGACTGGCCAAACGAACTGCCGAGTAGTTCAACTTTCTTTTGATCGGAACCATTGCAGAACGCCGTGGGGCCGTTGCCGATTTCCGTGGAGCCATTGCTGAGTGAGACGGAACCTGCCGCTGCAAATCGCGCGGGATGGTGATTTGCGGAACGGTGGCATTTGCCCGTGTGCTCAGCAAACGGGTCTGATCGACGTCAACTCTCGCACCACTGCCCTGGCCCTGAAAAACTGACGGGGCCGAGTCCGCTGGAGATCCGGGAGACGTTGTTCCCGGGAACGTTGGTGTTTCGAATTGGCTGCCACCAAAATTTGACGTTCCATTTGACGTTCCGCTACCTTGGGGATTCGAAAAATTCGGTGGGGTAACGGTGGAAGGCACGTTTCCGCTAACACCTGTTCCACATGAGTCGCAACCGCCTGTAGCACAATTGTTGGTGATGGTTGTTACGGGAACCTGATAAGCCTCTTGGCGATAAACCGGTCGGTAGGTTGTATAGGGAACGCGCTGTGCCTGGTAGGTGTACGTGGTGCATGGTCGCATGCAGGTGACGGTACAGCCTGTGCAGGGATCGCTGTTGGTTACCGGTCGATACGAGGTGACCGGAACGCGATTCCAGTTCGTCCGATATGCCGTGTAAGGCACGTAGTTCACAACCGTGCGAGTGCATGTTTTGTTACATGTTCTCATGCATTGGCCGGGCTGCAATCCGGCAGGATTGTGACCTGTTTCGGCAAGCTGCACCGTGTTGGGCTGGTTGCCGTAATAGTTGTACGCCGCCTGCTGACGGTTAAAACTGTTGGATGAACGTCCACGAAGCCAATCAAGCAACGGACCGGCCTGAGCCGTATCGGCTGACACGAAAAGCTGACCCGCGACGAGGATCGCAGAGAGGATGAGGATTTTTGAACGGTTCATGAATTGACTCCGACGGAATCGAGGGGGGATTTAAGTCCTTTTTCACGCTGAAAAGGTAAGGCGTAGTTAGCCCTGGAACAGGCGAAACACGCAACTCTGACAACGTTTCAAAAAAATAACGTTCCGGTTATGAGGAACATCCGGACAACCGAAACTTTTCAGTTGAGCTCAATTGCCAGGATTTGAAAAAAAGTCACTGGTAACAGGGTTCAATTTATCGGTCGTCGCAATTCTGAAGCGGGACCGATCGTCGTGGGCAGCAGTGGTACGCCGCACAACCGCATTTGTTCAAGGCTTGCTGGCATTTTGGCAACAGCGACGTTGCATGCATTCGTATTGCTGCAAAATCAGTCAGTTGAGACAATCCGACCATGGGTAACAGGATTGCACTTTCCAATGGCAGAAGACTGGTAGACGACGTCATTCACATGGCCTCGCGGATGCCGTTGGCATCGGTGGCGTGTGACTGGGATTTGCCGGACATCGCCAAGCTGCGGCGGATGGTTCGCCCACGAATCAGTTGGAACGTGTTGGTGATGAAAGCACATGCAGCAGCCTGTGCCCAGATGCCCCGTTTTCAGTGCGGCTATGTCAAATTTCCGTGGCCCCATCTTTACCAGCATCACCAAAATGTCTGCATGATGACAATCTCCCGCGAGCACATGGGAGAAGAGCGGCTGCTGTTTGCCCGATTTAACGAACCAGACAACCTCACACTGCTGGAATTACAGAATCAGTACGACCACTTTCGCAAAGCACCGGTGAACGAAATCAAACAGTTTCGTCATCAAGTACGGTTTGCTCGCTGGCCAGGGCCACTGCGGAAACTGGCATGGTGGATGCTTTTTAACGTTTGGCCGCGAAAGCGTGCCTTTCACATGGGAACCTTTGGGATGAGCGTCTCCGGCTACAAAGGAGCTTACGGTGCCTACCACCTGGGGCCCAACACGACCACCATCGGCGTCGATCCGATGCCGCGAAAGGGAAAAAGCCGGATCGTGCTGACCTTTGATCATCGCGTAGTCGATGGCGTGCCTGCGACAGAGCTGCTTTTCCGGGTTCGGCACATTCTCAACACTGCGATTCGAGTTGAATTGGCCGCAATGGCTGGCGTTCGACCGAACAATCTCGAGCCCATCGAGCCCATCGAGGCAAATAAGGCAGCTTGAGGGGACGGCGGGTTAAACTTCGGTTTCATGACAATGAAACAGAATCATTCCGGTTCTACAGGAATTTGCGATAACGATCGCCGCTGACAGCCAGATTGAAGTTGACCCCTTCAAAACTTTTCGAACTGAGGATTACAATACGGTTCCACCACATCCTCGAGTCACATCATGACGCGTCGACACTCCAAGTTCCGTCCCTGCATTGACCTTCACGAAGGTTCGGTCAAGCAAATTGTTGGGGGCACCATTGACGGTCCTGAATTCAAAGAAAACTTTGTGGCGGATCGGGACGCGTCGTGGTTCGCTGAACTTTTCAGACGCGATGGCCTCAAAGGCGGACACGTCATTCGGCTTGGTGAAGGCAATGACGATGCAGCATCACGTGCCCTCTCGGCCTGGCCTGACGGATTGCAGCTTGGCGGCGGTTTGAATCTCGACAATGGCCAGCAGTGGATCGAAAAAGGAGCCAGTCATCTCATCGTGACATCCTGGCTGTTTTCCGCTGGCGAGCTTGACTGGGAACGCGTGCGACTGTTGGCCAAAGAAATCGGCAGCTCGCGGTTGGTGATCGATCTGAGTTGTCGCAAAAGCGGCGAAGCCTGGAACGTCGCGACCGATCGATGGAGAACGACGACCAACACTCTCGTCAACAAAGAGCTGTTTGAGCGACTGGCACCGTACTGTGACGAGTTCCTTGTGCATTCAGCAGACGTCGAAGGCAAAGTCGGCGGAATCGATGAAGCACTCGTCGGCGAGCTTTCGAATTTTGACTTGCGACCGGTGACTTACGCCGGTGGCATCGCAAGTTTTCAGGACATTCAAACCATCGATCGACTAAGCGATGGAAAGCTTGATTTTACCGTCGGTAGCGGGCTGGACATTTTCGGTGGCTCGGCGTTGAAATACCAGGAGCTGCTGTGCTGGAATCAGAACGGATCGTTTTCGGTTTCCAATGGAACATAACGCCAGCCAATACAGCGTGCTGTTGGTAGAATCGGGTTGCATTTTTTGGGAACCCGACGCGTTAGCGAGGCCTTTCGCAAATGGTGTTTCGCAGATGGTGTTTCGCGGGGTGTTCCGCGCTTACGCATCCGGTTAGCAGGGACTTTTTTGATGACTGGCTCTCGAAAAATTCCTCTTTCTCGAAAAATTCCTCTTGGGCGAAATTCCTCTGGGGCGACCGGCGGTTCGAACCAACCCCTCCGGCCACGAATCTAGTTCAGCAGGTCAAAGCCAATCGCGTCCAGTGTCAGCCAAAGCAGTGCCAGGGCGATAACGATCGCGATGCTGTTGTGAATGATCCTGCGGCGTTGACGTTGCTGCGGCGTCATCTTTTTCAAATGGTAAACCTGACCGTTGTGCGTGATCGTGACCGTGCTTGGATCTGCGGAACTGTACCCGCCTTTGCCGTCGGGCAACAAAACAGTGCCGTCCTTGCGTGAGGGAAATCTGACAGGGTCGGGAACCTCAAATTTTGGCGGCAGTAAGTGGTCCACGGGCTTGGGCTGGAATTCGTCTACCGGCGGATTGGCCTGTTCTGTAGGCGATGCCGATTCATCAGAAGGTTCGCCCTGCTGCAAAGTCGGTTGCTCGGACTCTTCCGCTGATAAAGATTGCTTTCGTTTAAATCGCGAGAAAAAACCGGCTTTTTTTGCGGGCGCTGCGTCTTGGTCTATCGTGACCAGGCCCGAGTCCCGGGCGGCGATCGGCTCGGAGGAAGGTTCTTCGGTTGATTCTGCCTGCCCTTCAGTCGACCCGGGCGGTTCGTCGAAAACGAAACTTTCTTCTTCTGGCTTTTCCTGATCGACGCCGGCGAGGGAAACCATCACCATGGCGTGGCAGTGCGGACAAGCAAGCGTTTCACCTTCCATGTCCGGGGTCACACCAAAACCCTGTAAACAGTCGGGGCAACCAAAGACAACCGGTTCCGCGTGTTGAGCCGGCACTTCGACCGCCTGGTTGCACGACGGGCATCCAAACGACTGCCCTGCACTGTCGTCAGGAACCTGGAAGCTGCTCTGGCAATGAGGGCAAGCAAAAATCTGCGGCATGATGTGTCCGTGGCGTTGCAGATTCGACTAGGTAATCGTATTAAAGATTCGATCGCCGGCGTCACCAAGTCCCGGAACGATGAACGCGTCCTCGTTAAGCCGTTCGTCGATGACGCATGTGTGCAGCTCGATTTGCGGAAACTCGGTGGTCATCCGGTCGATGCCTTCGGGAGCTGAAATGATGGACAGCATTTTGATGTTGGAAACGCCCCAGTTGAGCAGCGTTTCGCAGGCCAGTGCTGCCGATCCTCCGGTAGCAAGCATCGGGTCAAGAACAAAAGCTACTTCCACCGGTGAGCTTTCGGGAAGCTTGCTGTAGTAAGACACCGGTTTGGCGGTTTCTTCATCGCGGTACAGCCCCAGATGCCACACCTCGGAGGTCGGAATCAGGTCCAACATGGGCTCCACCATTCCGATTCCCGCTCGCAAAATAGGGACAAGCCCGATTCGGCTGGCCAACGTTTTACCCGTCATCGCCTGAATCGGTGTCTGGATTTGCACATCGCTTGTCGCAAGCCCGCCGGTGGCCGAATGCGCCAACAGCATCGAAAGCCGCCGAACGGACTGCCGGAATTCTGCGCTTGTCGTTTCGCGATCTCTCAAGACAGTCAAATGGCAGTCGACCAGCGGGTGGTCAAGAACGACAGGCGGTTTCATATGCTTGATTTGCAGTTGGAGTCAAATATCGAGAACGATTGTAAATAATCCGAGTTAACAATTGTAAACAAACCAGCAAGCCATACTCTACTGACCGTTTTCATCGGCAGGCGTTTCTGAATCACCGGGTGCGGCCAGAGGTTCACCCGCGCGAACGCGACGAAGTTGCTCACGAACAAATTCGAGCGTCTCGATCGCCTTTACGTGGACTTCCTCGTGCGATCGCTTGCCGGCAAATGAGATCGCGATTCGGCCTAACGTTTTTTCGGACTGCACAAGTTCAAGTTCGTTGGTGGATCGGCCACAGGATTCAACCATCGCCAGCAGCGTCGCAGAATCATCCGGCAACCTGATTTCGGTCGCCATCTGCTGAAGCTTTTTTGCTGCGGCACGATGGATGTGACGTTCGTCACCGGCAGGATCGACCCGGGTGACAAGATTCTTAAAAGCTTCAATGGCATCGTTCTTTTTGCCGGCCAGCAAGTCCTGGACGGCGGCGATGTAATCGTTGACATTCTTGGAATAAGCCGGTGCCATGATGCCACGATTGGCGGTGCCTTCAAGCATTTGCTCGCGATTTTCGTAAAACAGCTCGGCAGCCTGAACGTTGATTTCATCGTCGTCGCTGGCCATCAGTTCGGCAAGTTGAATCGAAGCTTCACTCCATTTTTCTGGATTGGAAGACTGAACTTGGACTTCAGCCCGCTTCAGCAATCCGGCCTCATCCGCAGGCCAGAACGCCATCGCGCAAACCAGAGCCATGATCCCCAACAGTGCCGCAACCATAAAGGGCGTTTTTTTCCAAAACGGTTCTTCGTCGACGACTTTGCGTTGTTTTTTGCCCAGGATCCGGTGAGCTTCTGTTTTGTCGGTGCCGGCGGTGAGCGGGTTGAAGTTTCCCGAGACCTGCGAGACGGCCGACTTCTGCGTCGCGTCAATCTTTTTAATTTCCTCGAAGGCAAACGTGATCGCACGGGCCGAGTGCGGACGCATCCGCGGTTCCGGTTGCAGCATTTGAGTGACGATTTTGTCCATCCAGATCGGGCAGTTCATAATCTCTGCGGAGATCGACGGAACTTCGGCTTCTTTTTTGGTGCGCGCCATCCGGCCCATCGTGTCGGGCTCGTATGGCAACTTGCCGGTCAGCATCTCGTAAAGAATCACGCCCAGCGAATAGAAATCCGATTTTTGAGTGGCTCCTTCGTCAAACTGTTCCGGAGCCATGTAGGCAGCGATCTCAAGGTCACGTTTTCGCGTCGCGTCCCAGCGCCGTTTCTTGGCGCGGTTCAAACGAATGTCCACCAGCTTTACTTTGTTGTCGGCGGTAATGATGATCTTTTCAGGCGTCAGTTTCGAGTGAATGATCTCGCGATTGTGAATGTACTTGAGAGCTTCTGCGATCTGATGGCCGTAGTCGGCGACAAGGTCCGGCATCAGTTTTCCGCGACGCGCCAAAATCGACGAAAGAGGCTCGCCTTCGACAAGTTCACCGGCAAAGAAAATTTGTTGCCCCTCTTCGTGAACTCCGGCCCCGTAAACGCGGACTAGGTTCCTGTGCTTGAGTTTCCTAAGTTCCTCGGCTTCCCGCTGGATCTTGTCGATGGCTTTGATCCACGGCACCGACGGTGGCACGCTGATAAATTTAAGCACCACATCCCTGTCCTGTTTCTGCTGCCGGGCATGGAAAACTTTCTGACGACGGCTTTTGCCAAGCCGTTTAAGGATCAGAAAGGGGCCTACCTGTGTGTTTTCCACGATCGAACTGGGGAGTGGTGTACGAAATAAAAGGAACTGCAAAACAGAAGTAACTGCAACTTCAGGTCTGATTTCAATTTTATGCAGTAGCCCGCTGCTTGAGTATCGATTTTGTGCGCCGTTTGGCGAGGTAGCCCAAAATCGATCGATTTGCCCACCTGTTTTAACGTTTCGGTGACCACTGCGCCCGGTTACGGTCATCCCGGATACTTTGCGGCTTGGCTGAATTTGACCGGTCTTGCTATGATAACGCGTTCCGCTGCCCCATGCGTTAACCCGGATTATTCACGACGACGGGCGTTGATTCTCGTCTGGCCAACATCAGCAAGGGAAAAACTGAATTTCAACAAGAAATGTAAATCGTCCAGTAGATGAAAACCACAGCGATCGTTTCATCGCATCAGAGTCGCGTATCATTGTCTCAACTGATTCTGACGCCCACGCCTCGTGAATAATCCGGGGTTAATCACCGCCACTGCTTCGGCAGGCCTTTTACCGAGCTACACCATGTCCACCGACCTGCTCAAATCTTCCGCTGCCGAACTGCGCGAGGTCGTCGGCCTGACAGTTGCGAAACTCGAATCGATTGCCGGCGAACCCGATCTTGCCAAACGACCGAGCCCGCTAAAGTGGTCCCGAAAAGAGATTCTGGGCCACCTGATTGATTCGGCTTGCAACAACCAGCAAAAGTTCGTTCGCATGATGCAACAGAACGACCTCAAATTCCCGGGCTATCAGCAGGACCAGTGGGTGCTGCTGCAAAACTGGGCGCTGGCGGACTACGCAAACATGGTGACTCTCTGGAAAACCTACAACCAGCACATTGCATGGCTGATCGAGAACGTGGACCCAAAGCATCTTGACAACACGATCACGATCAATGACACCGGTCCGTTCACATTGAAGTTCATCATGCCGGACTACGTCGAGCATCTCAAGCATCACGTCAAGCAGATTTTTCCCGACATGGATCTGCAAAACAAATTCGAAAACGTCTACAACGCCTGACTGATTTCGCAACGCGGTCCTTTAACGGACTCCCATTTTCTCCTTGAGCCTGCCGGACTGCTGTTGACTCTGGGCGTCGCGCTTTTTCGCCGCTTCGATGGCAAGGTTTTTGAATCGATCCGAGTTGACGTCTTCCAGAACACCGCTTGGTGGTGGCAGCAACGGGTCTCTGAATGGAATGTGACCACGATTGCCAAGATCAACCGGTGGGGCTGGCGGAAGCGGCCTGTTGACAAGATTCACTTCCACCTGCTGCGTGTCGTTGGACAGAAGCATCGTTTGCTGAACATCCGTGCCGTCGCCCGTAAGGGAAAGTTTCACCAAAGGAGAACTCCAGTTCGAATGCTCCAGGGCCGACAGCATTGCCAGTCGTCCGTCGCGAGCATCGATCAGGACCAGGCTGTCAAAATATTTGTAATCCCCGGGGCGCTCACGTTTTACGTTCTGATTAAATATCAAAAACGGCGAGTTCCATGGCTGCGAATTCAGCCATGCCATCCGCGAGAGTCTCGCTGGCCGATTCCATTTTGGCTCGAAGGTTTCAGCGTCGAGCAGGATGACCGGCCCTGACATCTCTGTCCCGTAAGCGTCCTGAATCTCGTACGTAGTCTGGCCACGACGGAACTCGGAGGGATATTTGCTTTTGATTCCAACGTGCAACACAAATCCCGCGCTGTGGCGATACACCCGCAGCGACTGGAGTCGGGCAAGATCCGCGGGACCAAGATCAATTTTGCTTTCGCCGAGCACCTTGCCGGTCCTGAAATCGACCACTTCCAGTTGACCGTCTTTTTCGAGCACAAACATCAGGCTGTTGGAATAATCACGACAACTTTGGGAGGAAGTGACTTTGCTCCACAGCGTTTTTCCGCTGGCAAGTTCCAGAACTTCCAGAAGCCACTGTTTTTCAGGCCCGGCTTTTTGCAGTGGGCGGTTAACGATCGTCGTACCCCAACGCATCCCAATCGGATGAGCATGAATCGACTGGGTTTGGCCGACCAGGCGGCCAGTCTCGGCATCGAACCGCGCCCATGTGCTGAAACGCTCAAGCCAAACGAAAATGGTGTCCCCCGCAGACGTAATCTGCAGCGGTTGGCCTTTGAGCTCTCGTCGCCACAACACTGCACCGGTCAGCACATCGCGGCATTGCAGGGAACCATTGGCAAACAGGAACACGTTTTGAGATTCAGGAAACGTTATTCGACTGCTGCCGATGTCGGCAGTGTTCATTTTCCAAAGCGTCGGGTTCTGCCCGCTGAAGATCCGGAACCAGTCCAAAAAGTAATAATCATGTTCATTGCGTAGAATGCCAACATTGCCAAACGACATTGCCCAGTTCTGGCTGGACTGTTCCCCACTGGATTCAAATTCTTTTCGCACACGGAGCTTTTGACGAACCTGACCGGTGGTGTTGGTGATTTGCAACTGCTCATCGTTATCCGAATTCGGGTCGAAAAGAATCTTCATTTTCGTGTACCGGGGATGGTCACAGTGCGTGACTTGGGCGCAGTCGATAACCGACCGGCCTTTACCTTTCGGTTTTTCGTTGGATGCGACGGTTGAGTTCCAATTGACCGACGAAGGATCCGACCAGCCAGACGGGGTTGCCTCTCCCGGCTTGGCCAACTGCTGAACAATTCCGTCGTAAACGGTTTGCTGCTCTGGCGAAAGCTCCTCCCGCGACAGTCGCGATAACGTCTCTGCGGCAAACGCGAAATCGTTCCCCTGCAAGAACACCCTGGCCTTGAGAAGTCGAAGGTCCGCGTTGTTCTGTTGTTTCTTCAGGGCTTCCTTTGTAAATATCAACGCGGCCAGAGTCTGACCTTTTTCCATTTTCACTTTCGCGACGCGGACCAGCGTTTCGCTCGACAGCAATGAAATTGGAATCAGCGAAAGTGCCCGGTCAAGGAACGTTATTCTGTCAATGTTTTCGACAACCAGGGCGTTGAGTTCACGCTGCAGGTTGTTGGCTTTTTCCGGATCCTCTTGCGACAGAATGTTCGATGCCAAAACAAGCTGAACCTGCTGCCAGTGTTCACGCGTAAAACGAATCGTGGTGTGTTGGTCGGTCAACTCATTACTGGACTCGACAAAGCCTTCAGCTTCGAATTCGATCTTTTTGTTTGGCAGTGGCAAGCTGTCGATCATCCTTGCCGAAATAAAGACATCGGTCTCGCTGGTTGCGGCTTCTCTCTGCTGATCGTCATTGTCTTTTTCAGGTGAGTCTGGCGCATTGATTATCTCGCGAACCATTTGCAAATTCCATTTGACGGCCTGGTCAAGATTCCCCGCCCGCAGCGCCGTAAAAGCTCGCTCACGATCAAACGTCTTGCTTGGGTGATCGGGATAGAGCCGTTTCAATTGCTGGTATGCCTGAAATGCCTTTTCCGGAGAATCGACAAGGAAATGTTCTGCGCATCCGAGCAGCAGATCGGCATAGGCAGAGCTTGGATTGGATTCCGAAAGATCCGCAACAAGCGCAATGCCGTCCTCAAATTCACCGCGTTGGATCAACGTTTGAGCTTTGACGAAAGCCCGCTCCGGCGACAGGACGCCCTCGCGGGTTGCAGCGATCTCTTTTTCGGTAGCATCAAGTTCCGCAAAGCAGGAGATTTGATCGGCCCCGTGAGAGATGACTCTTTTGCCGAACCGGACAAGGTTCCCCAACATGATGCTGGTCAACGCAGCTTCGGAAACTTCGTGAGTTTGCAGGTCGATACGAATGACATAATTTTTGGCCGTCGGTAAAAACAGCGAGCCCTTGCCAATGTAGCCCCGTCCGGACATCACGCCGTATTTGAAAAAGTCAACTTCGAACGTCTGCCGTCCGTTTTCAAGGTCGATTCCGCGTACATGATTTCGCCCAACAAGGATCGCCTGGTTCCGGTGAATGCCGGCGATGTGCATGTCCCATTTGGCCGAACGTTTCACAATCACGCGCATGCCGTCTTCAGCGAACCATGCCGGTAAACCAGTGTCAGCATCCAGACAGATGAGATCCCGGGACTCGCGCGGGGTTAGCAGAACTTTGCCGTTGGCGATCACGACCTGGGCATCGCGCCAGGCGTCTCGCAAAATATCCGAATCGGAACTCTCCTCCGAAACAACCTTGTCCTTGCTGCTGCCAAGCTTGTAAACGTATCCCCACAGAAGACTTCGGGTCGAGATGTCGATCGCCACCACGGCGCTGGTCCCGGTCATCATGAACAGCTTGCCATTGGCGTAGGCAGGCGTGATCCCAGCAAGCCGCCGAAGTTTTTTGATCTTGCGTTCGTTGAAAGCCGCCAACTGCATCTCCCAACGGAGAGCTCCGGTTTGCGAGTCCAACACGACCAGTTTGATCACGTCGTCGATATAACACGCACAATAGAGAAGCCCCTCAAAGGGCAGTGGCTCGCCCAGAAACACGGCCTTGTTCAGTTTCGGTTCGTCCAATCCGGTCGCTCCGCCGACTCGCCATTTGACCGCACCCTGCTTTTGACAATCAATCGCCACCAGTTCGTTGTGGACGCGGTAGTCCAGCGGCTTGCTGCTGCGGGAGCTTCGAAACGGATTGTTGTAGTAACTGTCGGATTCCGCTCCCGGGTGTGGGATCGTGAAAATCAAGCGGCCATCGCTTGCCGCCTGTCCGAAAACGGCATCTTCGAAGGCACGCTGAACGCCTTTTTCGTAAGCCGCATCGGCCCCTTCGCCTTCCTCGTGGTTTGCGTTCCAGGCGAGGTTCGGTGGATAAGCCCACAACCGCTTTCCCGTTTCGATGTCGACGCCATACATCCGATCGGCGCCTCGTTGCAACACCGTATCGCCGACAACCAGTGGCTGCAAAGCCGGTGCCGGAACGGTGCCTTTGGAAACAAGAGAGTTCAATTTTTCTTCCATCCTTGCCTGAAGCCAATCAGGTTCGGCCAGTCGCTGCTTCCAGATCGGCACGTACAACGGAAGGCCATGGCCGACTTTCCCGGTGCGGGCAGGATTGCCGGACATCATCAACCATTGGCTGACGACCTCGTCGTCCGAGAGGGCAGAATCGCCGATCAGCGACGTCAACCAACCTATCCGGTCGGCACCCGCTGCAAAAATCGAACGGGTCTCGCCCATCAGCGTTACCGTCGCATCGGGGTACCGGGCTTTGAGAGACTCAAGGACGCGGTCCGCAGCCACGCGGCTGTCGCCCAAAAGATGGCAGGTCGCCAGCAAGACCGAGACTTCGGGTTCGTAATCGGCAGCCAATTCCGGGTAGCGGAGGACTTTGGAGAAATGCGACGTGGCCGCTGAAGGCCGCCCTGCGGAAAGTTCCAGATGGCCAAGCACCATGGTGGATTCGACGCCGGCTTTGGTGAAAAAATATCGCGCCGAAACGTTTTTTAGAACCGCCATGTCGTTCTCGGCAAGCCCCTTTTCCAATTGCTTGCGGGCGCGGATTCCATATCTCAGTTCGTAGGCCTGGCGATTCTCCTGACCCAACCAGCCAAGGATCCGTTCGGTGCGCCGCCGCAGGCTGCTGTAGGAACGGATCGATTCGGGAATCAGGTAATCGACCTGTTTCTCGTCAGCCAAGATTTCGCCAAGGATATCGACCGCCTGCTTGACATCGCCTGCCAAGATCATCTTCCTGGTCCGCAACAGTGGCCGCACGACTTCGCGAGGCGCCGACAGGAATGCCGAATCAGCGACCTTGAGGTTGATGCCCTCGTAAAGCTTGCTCAGCTGCGCGTTGGCGTCCTGGGCATGGGAATCAGATGAAAATGTCGCGATGGTTGCCAGGATCAGCAGCGCGGCAACGAATGGACTTTTGAATTGATGAAAGAAAGTAACCATGAACAAATTGTAACCGACAACCGAAATTCAACCGAGCCATCGGGCTTTGCAAGTTCGCTGGCAGAAATCGTCGCCAAGCAACAGGCAGAAGCACGCTACTTCAGGCGAAATACACGATTTCTGCGGCGACGGACAAACCGGGTGCTGCTGGGACACATGTTTGACATGCTGATTCTAGGAGTGCCTTTTTGTGTGGTCATGCACGCGGGGTCGGGGGATTGGCTCCCCGAATCTCAATTTCTCCAGTGGTGGATAGCAGATGCGTTGATCGCAGGCCTTGGATTGTGGCGACAGAATCGTCGATTTTCGAGGATCAACTGCCCGGAATGTTCACGGCAGTTATCAGCCAACGAATTCGAAGAAGGCGCTTCAATTTATTTCCGCTGCCACGATTGTCGGATCGACTGGGAAACCGGATTCGTACACAGCACCAACTGACCGCTAACCAATCATCCACATCGCGTAGGAAACCGGCGCGGCGAATACAAGCGAATCGATCACGTCCAAAATTCCGCCCAGACCCGGCAACCAACTGCTGGAATCTTTGATTTGTGCGTCACGCTTGAGCAACGATTCGGCAAGGTCACCCAACATGCCCGCAGCCGTCACCGCCAAGCCGTAAACAATGAACCACCACCAGGGCTTGGGGACGGTCACGCCCATGATCAACGGAGCGGCGATAAAGACCACGATGGCCGCACCGACGACGCCGCCAATCACAGCGCCGACCCCGCCTTCGACTGTTTTCTTGGGGCTGAGCTTGGGGGCAAGCTTCCGGGAACCGAGCGATTTTCCAGCGAAATAGGCGAACGAATCGGAGAGCTTTACCGTGGTGATGATCAACACGATCGCCGCCACTCCCAGCATGTTGTTGCCCTGGATTTGACGATGCGGCAGGACGAACCCGAACAACATCGCGATGTAGACAAACGCCAACGTGCTGCGGCCAATCCGCTCTGCGATCGCCGAATGGTTTTCCGCTGAATCGACTTTCCCTTCAAAGCGAAACATCTCGTACACAAACACCGTCAGCACGGCGCCCGCGACGCCGAACAGAACCCATCCAAGTTTTCCGATCGGACAATCCGCTGGATAGTCCTTGTACAGCAACGGAAAGTTACACAGCAGCAGCATGAACGCCGCACCACTCATCATCAACCATGACGGATGAACGTTTCCCGATTTCCAGAGCCGCCAAAACTCATCCGCCGCCGCGGTCGCGATGACGGTGCAAAGAATCGCCAGCAAAACGCCGGGCCGCTGAAACCCTGGCGCGTTGCCCAGCCAATAGTCAAAGTAAAGCAGGGCGATCATCGTCGTGATCAAAACCGCTGCTGAAGCAAGCCTGCGACCTAGCACCCGGACTCCGTCAATAATCCACCGAATCGGCGTTTGCGATCGGTGTAGTCCAGAATCGCCTGGCGAAAGTCTTCCACGCCAAAGTCCGGCCAGTATTTGTCCGTTACCCAAAACTCCGAATAGCTCAATTGCCACAGCAGGTAGTTGCTGATCCGCATCTCGCCGGCGGTGCGGATCATCAAGTCCGGATCGCTCATGCCGGCGGTGTAAAGATGGTTCGAGACGGTTTCTTCGTCGATGTTCTCCAAGTCGATTTCACCCGTTTTCACTTTGGCTCCGATTTTGCGAATCGCGTCCACGATCTCGCCGCGACCGCCATAGTTGATCGCAAGACAAAGGATACTTCCGGTGTTGCCGGCAGTAATTTCCAGCGTTCGATCCATTTCAGCCTGAACACTGTCAGGCAGTTTGTCGCGGCGACCGATGATTTTCAGCCGAATGTTGTTCCGGTCCAGGGTATCGCGTTCCTGAATCAGATATTGGTTCAGCAACTGCAGCAGGAACTCAAGCTCAAGCTCCGGACGTTTCCAGTTTTCGCTCGAGAGGCAGTACAGCGTCAGTTGTTCAATCCCCAACTGGCTACATTCTTCGGTGATCGATCGAACGGTTTCAACACCCTTTTGATGACCGTTGATCCGCGGCTGATTCTTTTCCACAGCCCAACGTCCGTTGCCGTCCATGATGATGGCAATGTGTTTGGGCCGACGGTCTTCCGGAATACCGGCAAGAAAGTCTTCGTGGGACTCAATGGAATCGGACATGGCAGTTCAGAATCGCGATTCAGGACAATTGGGACACGGGAAACAGAAAAAATTGATACATCATTGTGGGCATCGACCCCGTTTCCTGCAAAGCCCTATTTGCGTTTGCCTTCCAGCTGGATCACAAGTTGATCAATATCGGCGCGGGTTATGCCGCTGATTCGTTGCGCCTGGTCAAGGTTGGCGGGGCGAAACCGGGAGAACTTTTCTTTCGCTTCCTTGCGAAGATGCGAGAGCGATTCGTAGTCAAAGCTATCCGGAATCCGCCGATTGGCCATCTTTCGCCGACGCTCGATCATCGCCTGCTGCCGCTGCACATAGCCTGAATACTTGATGTCAAACGTCACCTGCTGCTGGACTTCAGGGTCCGTGTCAGCCAATTCGGGCCGGGCAGAAACAATGTCATCCCAGGTCGTTTCGGGACGTCGCATCAACTGCTCAAGCGTCTTTTCACCGGATCGCGTTTTGGCAAAGTACTCCACCAGCGTCGCGATATCGGCTTCCTTTTGCTGCACCCGATTCGCCCGGTCGGCCGATACCAATCCGAATTTTACAGCGATCGGAACAAGCCGCCGGTCCGCGTTGTCCTGGCGAAGCAACAGTCGAAAGTCAGCCCGACTGGTGAACATTCGATACGGTTCGTCCACGCTCAGCGTCACAAGGTCGTCGGTCAGCACGCCGATGTAAGCATTGTTTCGCTCAAGCACCAATTCGCCTTTGCCGCCCACCGCCGCTGCAGCGTTGGCGCCCGCGATCAGGCCCTGGGCGCCGGCTTCTTCGTAGCCGGTGGTGCCATTGATCTGGCCGGCAAAGTACAACCCACGCACGGTTTTCGTTTCCAATGTCGGGCGAAGCTGATTCGGCAAACAAAAATCGTATTCCACCGCGTAACCGTAGCGCATGATCTTTGCGTTTTCCAAGCCCGGAATCAGTTTGAACATCCCGTCCTGAACGTCGCGCGGAAGGCTGGTCGAAATTCCGTTGACGTAAACTTCCTGGGTGTCGCGGCCTTCGGGTTCGAGAAACAACTGATGCCGATCGCGGTCCGCAAATTTTACGACTTTGTCTTCGATAGAAGGACAATAACGCGGCCCCGGTCCGTGAATCTGGCCGGTGTACATCGGAGCCCGATGCAGGTTGTCCTGAATCAACTGGTGTACGTCGGGGTTGGTGTACGTGATCCAACAAGGCATCTGGTCCACCGAAAAGTTCTTTGACTCAAATGAGAACGGCTGAGGATTTTCGTCGCCCGGCTGGATCTCAGTTTTGTCATAGTCGATCGTGCGACTGTTGAGCCGTGGAGGTGTTCCGGTTTTGAAACGGCTAAGCTCAAAGCCCAAACGATTCAGGGCGGCGCTAATTCCGGTGGTGGTGCCTTCGCCCGCGCGGCCGCCTTTGATTTTTGATTCGCCGGTGTGCATTAGCGCCGACAAAAAAGTCCCCGTCGTGAGGATCACGGTCGGGGCCCGGTACTCGAACCCGCCTTTGACGCGGATGCCGATTGCCTTTTCGCCGTCGGACGTCGCTTCGGTAAGCAGGTCTTCGACAATCTCCTGACGCAGGTCCAAATTTTCCTGCCGCTCGATCTCGCACTTGATCCAGTGCTGGTAACCTCGCTTGTCGGCTTGGGCGCGCGGGCTGTGCATCGCCGGGCCCTTGCGCATGTTGAGCATCCGAAACTGGATGCCGGTGGCATCGATGGCTCGCCCCATCAATCCGCCCAACGCATCGATCTCGCGAACAAGATGGCCCTTGGCCACGCCGCCGATCGCAGGATTGCAGCTCATCTGCCCAACGGTGTCCAGGTTGGTCGTCACCAGGACGGTGCTGGCTCCCATTCGCGCAGCGGCAGCGGCGGCTTCGGTTCCTGCATGCCCCGCGCCGACCACGATGACGTCGTATTGGTAGTGTGAATTACTCATGGTTTGATTCGCATTCTACGCGTGGGCTTTCAAATTCCAACGCGAAATTGGTTATAGTTGGACGGATCTTTTGCCGCGAACGATTCACCTGGCGTCGGGGCTGCGGTCAGTTGAAGCAGCGATCGACGCCAACAAACGCCCGTTGTTGTGAATCATTCGGGATTGCTGACGGAGCCCACGATGAACCACCGACGAAATTTCCTTGCTGCCTCTTCGCTCGCCGCAGGAGCTTTGGCGTTGCCCGCCAAGGCCGTGGAGCGTAGCGATCCGGAACGACCCAAGCTCAAGTTCTGCCTGAACACCAGCACGATCCGGGGCCAAAAACTGAGCCTGCCCGAACAGATCCGGGTGGCGGCCGATGCGGGTTTCGACGGGATCGAGCCGTGGATTGGTGACCTGAGCGGTTATGTCGAGTCGGGCGGGAAACTTTCGGATCTGAAAAAGCAGTTGGATGACAGTGGATTGAGCGTGGAAAGTGCGATCGGGTTCGCTCAATGGATCGTCGACGACGATGCGACTCGCAAAAAAGGTCTGGAAGAGGCCCGCCGTGACATGGAGATGCTCACACAGATTGGCGGCAAGCGGATCGCGGCACCACCGATTGGGGCTCACAAGGAACCAGGGCCGGCTTTGCCGATAATCGCTCAGCGGTATCGAAAGCTGCTGGAAGTCGGCGCCCAAATCGGAGTGGTGCCGCAGTTGGAACTGTGGGGATTCTCAAAGACTCTCTCTAGGCTTGGCGAGTTGGCATACGTTGCGACCGAAGCCAGTCACGAGGACGCCTGCGTGTTGCCGGACTTTTATCACATCTACAAAGGCGGAAGTGACTTTGCTGGCCTGTCGATGATCGAAGCTTCGAAGATGGAGGTCTTTCACATCAACGACTATCCCGCGAATCCAACTCGGGCCACGATCGCTGACAAAGATCGTGTTTTTCCTGGTGACGGAGTTTGTGATCTAAAGGGCATCATTGGAAATCTTGTGGCCAACGGATTCGACGGGTGTTTTTCGTTGGAGCTGTTCAATCCGGAATATTGGAAGCGTGACGCGTTGGCCGTTGCGAAAGAAGGCCTGGCCAAAATGAAGTCGGTTATGCCGCAGTAACTGGAGTGCCTGAACCCTTCACTCACTGCGTGGCCGGTCGTAGTGGGATTGGCCTTAGCTTAGATTCGTCGGTCTCGGTCACCGAGTTGGACTACGAACCATGCGCCGCTGCCCACAAGGATCCTCGTCATCTAACTAGATCAGGCAGTTTCAAACCGCAACTAGTCGTTTTCACCGTGGCTGGGGAGTAACGAATCTGCCTTTGTCAAAACTGGATCAACCAACCGCATCGCTGCCTTCGCTGAAGAAATCTGATCGACCGAGAACATTTCGGAGTCCATTTTCGATGGGTCGTTAATCGAAAACCAATGGAATTTGAAATGTTTGCCAAAGTCGCCAAACTCTGAACGGTCTTGCGACATCTTTCGATTGAATTCCGTGCCCACTGTTGGAACACGGACTTCGTTGATTTCACGCGATTCTAGCTTGAATCCCGCCGTCGTAAACTTTCTACCATTTCGTCGGACAACAGCTTTCCTTGACGTCATGTAAAGAGAATCTTGATCAAAGTAGAACGTCCTGAAAAAGGGAACATTTAATCCCGGCGACTCATATTCAACTTTCAGTGAATTTCCACTGGTGGAAGACGAATGAAAATTATCGGCCTGTATTAAAGCCTGAAGTGATTTGCTCCGCTTCAATTCCCCATATGCGGTTGGCTTTCTAAAAAACCAGAATCCACTGAAATCGGGAAATCGTTCCCGCCTGAGTAGTTCTTCCGCCGATTTCGCCTTTTTTTTCTCATTTTTCTCGAAAGTTTTCCACAAGCCGTCGGGAAACAATCGGGCGGACTTGCCACTTTCTCCTTCGTGGCACCACGCGACCACTTGAGAATCACTTTCTTCTTTCGCTTCCGGGAAATTTGTTTTCGAGTTTATCTTTGCGATAATGTAAAGGTACTGACCTTTGCTTTCATCAAAGACAACTCGGTAAAGTGTCTCAGTTCTTTTCACGACGCCAAACAAACGACCATCATCAGCAATTCGAGTTGAATCGAAATCGTCGAACTGACGAACAAGGAAATCCCCGGACTCCCAGCAAGCTGAATGGGCAACACAACATTCGAAATAACTGCTGGCTTCCCGAGCGAGCTGCGATGGCTCTTGGACAAACAACACCAGAAAATAGACCAAAGACTTGAAACACATTTTAATCCAGTCAAGCAACGTGTTGAAAAGCGAATTACGAAAGATCATGGGCGAAGCGATGCCGACGGGTTACTCATGGATCCACACAGGGATCACCGCTACCTTGATCATAAAATTCAACCCACACGTTTTCGACATTTTCTGGGCCACAACCCACTGGATTCATCTGATCACACAAGCACGTGGCTGATTGGCCACAGGCAACCCTACCTTTTGGTTGCGGCGGTGACTCAAGTTCGTAAGCATCGCCACCAAGAAAAATGGATGCAAAACCAGGCAAAACAGCAGGAATGTCATCAGCGTTTGGATTTATTCGGAATGCCGTCGACGGAGTGCCGGGCTCACAGACAACAGCGCATTCACCGTCGTCAAAGAGGCAACCACCTGCACGGTTATTTTCAAAGATGTAATATCCACAATTGGTATCAACATTCACCCAGCACTCAACTAAATCCGGCTCACCCGGCCCTGGCTCCAATTCCTGCAACCCCTGCCAGTTCCCAACGAGCAAGGCAGACATTGCAAAAAAAACAGCCATCAATCCCTTAAATATCATCTCTTTAGTCTCCAAGTACTAAAACAGTTTCTTTAAAAGAACGGCCTTTGATCATAAAAGAACAATCAACAGTTTTGCTCTCCAGATCGTTTAATTTCCGACGTTTTTCATCATCGAGCATGAGCTGTGCTCTGAAAATACTTTTGGATATCTTCGTGACTTTTGATTCAATCGTTTCATCTCCAAACTTAAATGAAAACGAGTTGTTTTGGCCGGATTTAACTAGCGACTGATCAGTTACGCGAATGATCAATCTAGCGGCAAATAGGTCACTGTCTGGTTTACGTCGAAACCTAACGACTTTCGGACTGACTACGACAAGAGACTTTTTGGAAACCAGAATGTCTGAGGCCACAGTTGTGCCTGAATCAGGATGCTCAATTTTGACATCCAGTGAAGAAAACCTGCCCTGATAACTTTCGAAGGGTACATCAACTCTCAAAAGCGCAATTCCATTTCTTGTTACAACAGAAGCATCTACTGTTCGCGCATTCTCTCCAAGATGAACCATCAAATCCTCTGGTTTGATCGGACTTGAAACCTGCATGGGGAAAAACGCTTCGGTTTGTTTTTTGCTAATGCTCAAAACCAACTGGGGCTCAATATAAAGGTTAGCTTGAAGATCACCCCCGAAAAGAAACCGGCCCACTTCACGGCCATCTTTTTTTAAAGTCGTCGAAAATCCGAATTTTCCATTTTCAGAATTAACCGGAGTTTTGAATGCGACAGGAAAGGAGACTGACTCACCTCTAGGCACGCCGGTTTGAGGGAACAGGATTTTTCCGCAACCGCAAGAAGAAACAGCGAAGTCCGCCAAGACATCATTGGGGCTTGTATTTGAGAGCGTGACAACGGCGGTGTACTGAGTGTTGGTCAACAATTTGCCAAAGTCAAATGATGCTTTTGATATCAATTTCCCTTTAGCTGTCCGCCCAACTTGCACCAAGGAACTCGCAGAAATCGAGAGAGCGTTTTTTAACTCTTCACTGTCAAATTCTACGGTTTGTCTTTTTTCTTGGCCGACCGAAACATGATAATTGGAAATCATGAACACAAAAATGCAAATCGCCAAGCATATGTTTGTTCTGATCATCTATTCACTTTACCAATCTGTTGATCCCGGTGTAGTGGTTCAGCGTGAACTGGAAAATTTTGTTTTTTGAGTTCGTTGAATTTCAGTTCTGCCCCAGTCGAGTTGTCATCGATAGCGAGCTTTGTCACGGCTTGCAATGGGTGTAGTCTCGCTGGGGCGCAAAAAGGCGATGATTTGACTACGCTTCTTTCAGGAAACAAGCTTGAGAGCCCAATGGTAAGAATAGGCGTGCGAAACACCAAACCACGTGAAAAACAGCCTGACGCTAGCGTTTCCTCGGTGGTACTTCTCGGCATTTTTATTAGCAAAGATCATCCAAGGGGGCAACAAAAGCAGAGCTGTTATCCACGGCTTCACCGATACACCGAATACCTCAAATTTCCCCCTCAAAAACGCCGTAAAATTGCGCCTCAGCAAGATTACACCCTTATCACGGTCGCAGGTGGTGTTTCGTTTCAAAGACTTACTTGATTTGAATTTTCGTTTTCGGCAGTGCGGCCTGAAGCTGATCGACTGCGGATTGAGTCACCGCCGTGCGAGTCGCTCGCAGGTCTTTCAGGTTTTTAAGTGCAGCCAGCTTTGAAAAACCCGCGTCGCTGATCTGCGTCGATCCGACATGCAAGAAAGTAAGCTTTTCCAAACCGGCAACGAACTGAAGTCCCCTGTCGCTCAAGCGTGTGTTGTCCAGGTTCAACCACTCCAGCGTTTTCAAACCTTGAAGCGGCTTGATGCCTTCATCGGAAATGTTGACTCGCCAAAGATTCAGTTTCTTCAGTTTGCCCAGGTCTTTCAGCGGCGCCATGTTGCTATCGGTGAGAAGAGCGCACTGGCTAAGGTCCACGTCTTCCAGGTTTTTCAGTTTTGCCAAACCAGAAAGATCATCGATTTGGTTCTGCGCCAGCCGAACCTTTTTCAGCTTGGGAAAGTTGGCCATCAATTCGAGAGCCGGGTTTCCGATGGTCGTTTCGGCCATATACAGCTCCTGAAGTTGGCTCAGAGGCTGCAATGTTTCAATGCCCAGCTCGCTGACCCAAAGAAAATCGACGGCCAGCACTTTCAGATTCTTGAGCCTGGCCACGCTCTCCATGCCTTCATCGCCGACACTGCATTTGCCGTTCTTGCCCGACAGCTTGAGCACTTTCAGTTTTTGCAAGCCGATCAGTTGTTTGAGCCCCGCGTCACTGATAGCGCAGTCTCGCAGGTCAATCGCCTCAAGTGTGCTGACTTTTTTGACCCACCCGAGCCCCTTGTCCGTGACCGAAGTTCCAGCGAGCAAAAGAGAACGCAATCGCGAAAGGTGCTGCACGGGCTCCAGTTGCGAGTCAGTGACCTTGGTGCCACGAAAGTCAACTTCGATGACCGCGCCATTGCCGTCGCGGCGGATTTTTGGGTTGAGCGATTCGATTGCTTTGATCGCATCGTCAACATTGGCTTGGCCTGCAGCGGAAGACTGTTGGTTTGGCACGTTGCGGTGCGGTGCTTCGACCGCCGCGGTGGCGGAGTCGTTGTGGACGATCGCAAACAGCGCGGCCAGACCCAGCAATGAAATGACGTTCTTTATAGCGTTACTCAAGTTCCCAGCCCTGGCGATAGGTTTTCGCAATCAGTTCCGCTGCTTGAGGGCAATTGAGAGCTTTGCAGCTCTCGCCGTCCCAGTCAATTTGCTGTTTCGCACGGTAGGCGACGTTGCCCAGCAGAACCGCCTCGGTCAGTGGCCCAGCGTAGTCGAAATTGCATAGCGGGTCCGATCGGTTGCCATCTTTGCAGGCCTTGATCCATTCGGCATGGTGGCCGATGGAATCAGGGATCGTTGCTTCGGGTGCTTCGAATTCGGCAAACTTCTCGGCAGGGAAAAGCTTGTAGTTGGTGTAGGAAGAAAACAGGCTGCCTTCACTGCCGACGAACATGACGCCGCTGCCGGGAACGCGCTGGCCTGCGACTTCGCGCGGAGTTCGCTTCCCGTCGTACCACGTCAGCTTGATCGCCGATCGGGTTTCTGTGGCAGGGAATTGGTAGTTCACCACCAAACCCATTGGGCAGGTTTCCGCATGAAGCTCCGGACCATCGGCTTCAACGGACGTCGGGTACTTCAAGTCCAGTGCCCAAAACGGAAGGTCGATGTAATGGCATCCCATGTCGCCAAGGGTGCCCTGTCCAAACTCCCACCACCGCCGCCATTGGGCCGGGTGATAACGTCCTGCGGCATAGGGACGGACTTGGGCCGGGCCAAGCCACAAATCCCAATTCAAGGTTGCCGGTGGATCAATCGTTTCCTTGGGAAGGTTGCCGCCGCCCCAGTTCTTTCCGACCCAGACGTGGACTTCGGTGATGTCGCCGATGGTGCCCGACTGGACCAACTCCACGACGCGGCGATAGTTGGGCTGGGCGTGGATCTGAGTCCCCATTTGGGTGACGACGTTCTTTTGCTTCGCCGCTTCTGTCAGCCGTCGGGCTTCTGTCAACGTGTGCGTCAGTGGCTTTTCGCAGTACACATGAAGCCCCGCGTTGATTGCACGCATCGCGGCAGTCGCATGGTGGTGGTCGGGGGTCGCAACGACGACGGCATCTGCCTGGTCAGACAGCTTACTGATCATCTCACGATAGTCGGCAAACGTGTTGGTGACGTTGTACTGTTTGGCCGACTGCTCAAGGTAGCCACTGTCGACGTCGCACAGGCCCAAAATATTTTCGCCAGCGATGGCCTGAATGTTGGCCGCTGCCCGATTGGCAGTTCCCACACAAAGGATGTTCAGTTTCTCGTTGGGTGAAGCCGATTCTTGCGCCGCGACTTCCGACCAGACGCCGCCGCCGGCAAGCAACATTGCTCCGGCTCCGGTGCCGCCAAGGAAACGACGGCGTGACACATCAAGGGAAGCGGATGGACGTGTGGATTCTTTCACGACGGTGCCTTTGTTGAGGATAGCGGGAAAATTCAATCGGTATTTTAAACGCGGTGTTTCACAGTGTAACAGCTTCCGTTCCCACCAAAAAAGAAACTGCCGATCCGCACCGCGATTTTGATAGAGGTTCTATGCGAAAGGGAGCCTAAAAATTCCCGGCAGCCCAGAAATTGCCTGTGATTGGCCTGAATTGGTAACCCGATGCGTCAGCGAGTAAGGACAGCACGACAGGAAAAACAGGGCACACCCCGACTTCCGCATCGGCAGTTGAAGTTGCACACTACCAGCCACGAAGCGGCGACATGAATTACACACAAGCCACCGCTTCGCGGTTAAATTTTCTTTTGCCAAAACTCGGCGGGGCTGCCGCCTTCTGTCAGGCGGTAGGGCTCAAAGCCAAAATTGGAGTAGGCCCGTTTGGCGATCGTGTTCTCCGAGAGAACTTCCAGGGTCAGCTTGCAGCATCCTTTTTCTTTTGCCACCTGTTGAACGTGCTCGATCAGCCTGCGACTGACTCCGCGACCGCGAAAGTCCCTATGCACCACGAGATCATGGATGTTGATCAACCGCTGGGCGGCAAAGGTCGAGAACTGATCCATGAAATTGACAAGCCCCGCTGGCGTGCCGTTTTCGTCGTAGCAAATCGCACTGTGAAAGTGGTCTATTTCCTGAATTCTCGGCACCAGGGCGGCACGAATTTCGTCGGGCAGCGGTTTCCCTGACCCCATTTCGTCCATCGAATAGTGATTCAAAAGCTCCAGAAAGTCACCCGACATGGCTTCGTGAAAAAAGTCCACATCGCGAATGGGAAACGCGTGGGTCGCTGGCATCGCTGTCACAAAAGTAAAACGTTGAATGAGTGTGTTTGATTTATTCTAACGGTCGAAAGAACCCAACGCGAAAGACTGCCTTGGACCGACGCAAGGTTGCTGGTGGATTGTTGAGCCGGAATGATTCACGACGACGGGCGTAGATCGGGTTGAGCCACACAAAAGCTAACGTGACACCGGGTTCGCCTTGGAAATTTCGGTTCACATCCCCGATGAAGTGCAGGAAAGCGATTTTACCCGGACTGACACGGCGTCCATTGGCTGAACTGAAAGTCACGCCCACGCCTCGTGAATAATCCGGGTTGAGAGTTGACTCGCTCATTGAAAAATCCCGGCACACAAAGCAACTCAGTGGCTCATTGTACAAAATTTCGGAAAGTCTGTGTTTGTTACTTGACCTCAAGCATGTGTATCAATACACTAATACACCATGTTCACGATTCAGCTCAATTCTGGCGTTCCCATTTACCGGCAGGTCTTTGACCAGATCGTCCGCGAAATCGATTGTGGACGGCTGGAAAAAGGCGATCTTTTGCCATCCGTGCGGCAGATGGCGACTGACCTAGGGGTCAACCCGATGACGGTTTCCAGGGCCTGGTCGCTGCTTGAAAGCGAAGGCGTCGTTCAGCGGAAGCGGGGTGTCGGGATGGTGGTGCTGCGGAAAGCCGAAAAGCCCGAAATGTATCTGCGACCGACCATCGATCAGTTGGTCGCCGACGCGAAACAGGTTGGCTTGAGCCAAACCCAGCTGATTCAACTAATCAAGAAACGTTGGCGGTGAGTTCTATGCAAAGGAGATGTCGATGACAGATTCCCTGAAATCCCTGATTCCGTTAAGCCTGGAAGGGGTCAGCAAAAATTTTGGCAATCAAAAGGTGCTCGATCACGTTGACCTTGATCTGGCTCCCGGATCCATCACCGGCTTGTTGGGCCGCAATGGATCAGGAAAGACAACGTTGATCCGGACGGCGGTTGGACTGCTCGAACCGGACGCCGGTCAAGCGTTGCTGCATGGCTATCGGGCCTGGGATGCTCCGGCTTCGATTCGTCGCCGCATCGGATACGTCTCGCAAAAGTTCGACGATATGCTGTGGCACAAAGTCCGCGATGCGATCGAATTGGTTGGGAGCTTTTACGACACGTGGGATCACAGGCTAATCGATCGTTTTCAGCAACAATGGGAGGTGCCGATGGACAAAGTCATCAGCACTCTGAGCGTCGGCCAGCAGCAGAAAGTAGGCATCCTGCTGGCACTCGGGCACCGACCGGACTTGTTGATCCTGGACGAACCGGTTGCGAGCCTGGATCCGGTGGCCCGGCAGGACTTTCTGCGAGCGTTATTGTTGCTCAACGATGAGATCGGCCAAACAATTCTGTTCTCAAGCCATATCACGACGGACATTGAACGCATCGCCGCCGATGTCGCGATTCTGCATGAGGGAACCATCACGTGGCATGGTTCCCTGGATGAACTCAAAGAGAAAGTCCAATGCGTCTTTCTGCAGGCGGACTTCCCGGTCGAAAGGCTAAACGCGATCGAAGGCGTGATCAGTTCCCGCGTGGATGGAAATCGGGTTCAGGTTTGGGTGCAGGACTGGAACGAAGAACAAAACCGGTTGCTTGGTGAGCAAGCCGGAATCTCGACAGACAACTCGATTCATGTGCAAAGCGTTGGACTGGATGAACTTTTCATGGGGATGACATCATGAATCGAATTTGGCTTTCGGCCCGTTTGCTGATGACCGGTTCATGGGTGGTGCGTATCTCGCTGGTGGCCTTTTTTCTGGCCGCAGCCGGGTGTCTCAGGCACCAGACCGTGTCCCCAATGCTAATGTTTTTTGCGTGCCTGCTGGCCGGGATCGGGTACACCAGCAGGTGCTATCTTCAATCCGAGAGACGCTGGCTGGTGCCGGGGATGAACGAGACTTGCGCGGGCCTGGCGATTTTTTGCTGGGCACTGCTGAGCGCCCTTGGTTTTGCCCTGTTCGTTTCAATCCGTGGTTTCTTTCCCGAGTGTTTTGGCTGCATCGCCTTGGCGTTGGCTTTCGGTTTGTGGCTGGGGATGCTGGAAAAGTCCGCGCTAACCATTTTGATTTTGTTCTACACGATTCCGTTAGTCGCCGTGTCGGTTCAGGAAACTTCCAACGCCATTGGAGACGCTTACATGGCGCTTCCGTTTTCGGCGCGATTCGTGGTAGGGTTGTTGTTGATAGCGGTCGCGCTCGCTGTGATTGCCCGCTACTGGTTTGTTGGTACCTCGAAACGTTCTCCCATCAATGCAGTAAAAACCCAAAATGAAGTTTTGCAGGAAGGCGTCAACTGGTCGAACTCGCCGTCGGTGGTTATTTCCGGAGTCGTGATGGTGCTGGTTCTTCTGGGCGGCTTTTTGTTGCCTGCGATCAAGCAGCAATCGATGGCTGCTTGGAAAGAAGAACTGGTCGAAGCGGCGATCCATTGCGGCGCGGCGTTTTTGGTTTGCGTCGTGCTGTATGCGATATCCCTTGGACTGCTGCGTTTGTTTTCCACAACAACGCGCAGCCTGAGCGATGTGGGTCAACTTATGTTTGGGAAATCGAAAACAAGTTTGTGGCGGTGGCTGCCCTGGGCTGTCGCGATCGTATTCGTTTCCAGCTTTTTTGTGACGAGGCTGTTCGATTCGTCCGGGACCGACAAAGCCGTCTACCCAAAGATGGCTTTTGCGTTGGTTGTGGCTCCCTGTGTTTTTTCAGCGTTTGTGATTCATGGTGTCAGTTCGATGTTTTCGCGGATGTGGATTACCGGGCTTTCGGAAAGTCGCACCACGACCGCCCGGGCTCTTTTTCTGGCCCTTGTTGTCCGCGCTATGCCTGTAATTCTGATCGCGTTCTGGTTCGTGTTAACGTTGTCGATGCAGACCACGACCGGACTTGTGCCGGCTTTGCTGGCGGTGATCGCATCGTTTGCCGTTGGTGCGGCGGTGATCTGGTTAGTCGCCCGGACTTATCCCTGGCTGGCCAGGAACGAGTCCTTTGTGGTTGTCACTTGTCTTGTTTGTCTGGGCGGGATGATTGTCGGACTTGTCTCTTCGATGGGCAACATTATTGCGTTCTTCGTTCAGTGCGAGAGCAACCTGGGGACCGCTGGCTGTGTGATTGCGTCGCTGTTGGCGACGGCGGCGATCTGGATTGTCTGTCTCTGGGATGCGTCCCGGTCGCTCGGAAAATCCGCGACGTTCATGGAAGTCTCACGCAACGCTTTCCGGGCATTCGCTCAATAGCTCTGACTCACACGACTTCGCACTTCTCGCCACTTCGCACTTCTCGCCACATGTCGGGCAGGGTCGCAGGCAACCGGCGAAACTTGCAGGATCTTGTCTGAAAGCATTTCAACATGCAAGCTTGTGATACTCACTTTTTTTAACTTGGTTATTCAGAATCGCGTGTTTCACCAGCGATCGTTGTTCGAAGCTCAAACTTGTTGGCAACACTTTGGGCTACGTTTTGTTTTGCTTCAGGAGTTTCAGAGCCCATGACTGTTGAGAGAAGTTCGGAAAGTCGCGAATGAACTCTGATGGAAATATCCTGTGCGACTTCGAGAATAAAGAGTTTTATGTACCAGAAATCGGACTTTCGAATATCCACCTGGACAATCGCCATCGACCTGTCTTTTGCACAACTTTCGCAATTTGACCGCATCTGATTTATTGATCACCCCAAAATTGTGCACGATTGAGTGACGCAATTGCCACAAAACGGAAACAATGTCTTGCCGATCAGACACCGAACCGTCATTTGTAAACAATGAAAAGTTTCCATCGGTATTCGGATCCGCGAGGATCCGTTTAAATCGTTTCGCATTCTCTTTGTTGTTCAGCCAGGTAGACGATTCACAAAGTCCGCGACCAACAGAGCCAGCTTCCAAATGAACCGCTGCCGCCGCTCCTTTGATTGAAAAAACATCAAGCCGGTCGTCGGAGACGTACTCGTAAACGAAGTCGATGCAACTCGAAGCAAGTTCCTTAAAGAACCTTTCAAATGCCTCAATGGCACCTACCGCTGCAAACTCACACAATCGGCTAAAGTTTTCCCGGGAAGTTCGGTACGTTCGAACTCGTTCCATCAAGCTGTCAACAAACGCCACCAGTTTTTCACAGTCGTTGATTCCGCGCCGTAAATGAGCAAGTGGGTTTTCAGAATCTGCGGAAAGCGGCTTATTGCGTGACGGAATCCGCGTTACGTAATCGCAAACGTTGGCAAAGGGCGGGAGGGGCAAATTATTCTCCGAGAACTACCTGGTAGCATCGCCATCTTCCGAAGCTGCCAAATCCTCATCCTGAAGATTCTCGTTGACATAATCAGTTTTATCAACGATCAGCCATTCGCAGTCTTCTGTCATATCATCCCAGCAAAGATAAAGCCCACGACCGCCATAGGTGTCAATGTCGACGGCGACCTTTTCAATATCTTTTGCGTCCTCAACCGTTCCAAGTTCAGCAATTTCGTTTGCCGTTGGCTGGATGGCTTTTGCAATTCGGTTGGGCGTGAGTTCGAGTTGTTTTGCAAGTTCTTCAGCCTCACAAGGAAACGCCAACGACTCTTCAAGCCTTGCGTCACCATCAACTAACCACCAGGTTTTTTTCTTGGTTCGGAGCCAAGAGGCAAGCAGCGATGCCTTGAACGTAGCAACCGTTTTCATTGCAACTTCCATTAACGCTTACACCTTCCGGGGAATAGTTTCTCGACACCTTTAATTATTAACAGAGTTTACCGTTTTGACAAGCTTCCGATATGGGAACTCAATCAGTGCAACGCTTTGAGTCCGATTTCACAGTCGTTCGTTTCTGCATTATTGCATTCGTAAAAAGGACTCACTGACAACTGTTCTTCTCACCCGTATCGTTCAAGACGCGGCGTCATCGGGTTCGCGTCGTGAGGCGAGAACTTTGACGATCCCGTAAACGCTGATCAGTAGCCAGGCAAGTTCAATCGTGAACGCCGACAGATTGAAGCGAAACCACAACGAGTACAAAACCAGCGCCGCTCCCAGGGCATTGAGCACCTGGTACGAAAGCTGCCGGGTGGAGACTTTGCCCAACTGAATCAAAAAATAGGCCGTGAGAATCTGAACGACTCCCAGGATTCCAACGATCTCGAAAAAGGGCACGGGCATCGGTTTGGCTATGGTTGTGAAGTACGTGGGCTGCCGCAGAATCAAATGCTTCGGGTCAACAACGGCCATTGAGCACGAGAGAGCCGGCAAGTTTCATCCGTGTTCATCGTCGTCGTGCATTTTGTCAGGGGCCTGAACGTGGTAGTCACTCGCTTCCCGGGCAAAGTCAAACTGAAGCTTCCATTGTTCGACCGGCGTGTCCAAATGGAACAGGCCAATGAAATCGTCCGGATCGTCATCGGGATGCGGATTCGAAAGCCCTTGGTCGTCGAGAATCGTCGCGGCCATACCAACGTGCTCACTGCTAACGATGTTCAGTTCTCGAAGATACTCCAACGCCTCGTCGCCAGTTTTGTCCCATGGCGTCAGTCGAAACGCTAACGAGATACACATCTGGCAAAGCTCCATGGCGGTAACATGGACCTGCTGCCCGCCTTTTTCATAGCAGGCCAGTTCCAGTGAATGCAGCACATGATTCAGGTCCGCGGGTTGCTCGAGTTCCGGCTTCTGTGGCCCGGTTCCGGGCCTGGCAAGGTTTCTGGGCGATGCGTATGGGTTGTCTGGTTGCGGTTGCTCCATCTGGACAGTCACCTACATTTCCAGTTTTGCCATTTCAGCGATTTGGGCTGCCGAAGGATATTCACTGACGCGATACCGAGTCGGATAGTTGTCGTCTGGCTTCATCAAATCGCCGACAACACGTTGGGCTTCTTCCCAGAGCACCACGCTGGGCGATGCCTGCGGTTGATCAACGAACATGATCAGTTGCGTTTTTGGCAACAGCGAATCAATGTCTTTGCCCCAGACACAGAACGAGCGAAGCGTTTCATCGTCCGGATTTTGTAGCGTGGAAAAGCTTGCCACAAAGACATCAAACTGTTGAACGATGTGAAGCTCTTCCAGCAGTTCTTTCTGTTGGGTGTAAAGGGCGCCAAGGAAGTAAAGTTGCTGCTGGTCGTAGGCAGGACGTACGATATGATTCGCCGGCGGCGCCCAGTCTTCCCAGTGGCCGTCTTTGAGCACCAAAGTCAGTGGTGACAGCGGTCGCACGTCCTGTTCGTCCTTTTGTTGTGAGAGTGTAAACATCATCTCCAGCGAGCCCGGATCGTCGCTGCCGGCGACATGCAATGCATCACGCTGCGGTGCCATCCCCACGTAATCCCCGACGACCTCGAAAGTGCGAATTCGATCAACCACCAGCAGTCGCGCCGAATCGTAGTTGTCGCCGGACATCGACGAATAAAACGTGTCGCCGATCTTCGACCAGGCAACGGTGGTCTGGTCAAGGTTCTGCACCGCGTGTTCCATTGCTTCGTAGTAACTTACGCCCCAGTTTTCCAGATCGCTATTGGAAATCGAACGCATCGAATGTTCGGTGTCGTAAACCAGGGACGAATAAAGATGTTCGCCAACAGGATAGAGCGGAATGTCCGGACCAGAGGTGCCATCGATTTTTGCACGAATCGCCGCGAACTCGAAAGTCGACCTGTTCCACAGTTTGGGACGAAGATTGGATTTGATGTCTTCGAAATTGTCAGGTAGCCCCTGATTTTTGGCGTCGAAGATCGATGCAATACTCTCTAGGTGAGTCGGACGGTCTTCCTTGTCTAGGTTGCAGTGCTCCTGGTAAATGTTTGCGAGGTTAAGCTGGACCGCGTCATCGCCCGGCATCACCAGTTGAAAGTTATCCCTGTCGTATTCAAACTCCATGCCCGTCGCGTCTTTGATGGCGGCGATGAGCTGTTTCGCGAATTTGTTTTTGCCGGGTTTACCAGAAGGAAACATGGAAGGCTCGGGGGATACGGATACTTTTGAACGGCCCCAGTATAGCAATTGACAGATCGTTCAACCGTCGCCGATCCAAGGTAAAGCCCAACGATCAGAGCGTCAGTTTGCCGCGAGAAATTCCCCGCACACATCGGCAACTTCACGGCCTTCGCGGATCGCCCACACGACAAGGCTTTGGCCGCGGCGGCAGTCACCGGCAGCGAACACACCATCGACATTGGTGGTGTACTGGCCTTCGGTGGCTTGGATGTTACTGCGTTGGTCACATTGGAGCCCAAAAGCTTCGGCGATCGATGCCTCCGGTCCGAGGAAGCCAAGGGCAAGGAAAACCAAATCGGCGGCGATATCCTGATTCGTGCCTTCGATGCGTGAGAAGGGTGCCACACCGGGACGGGGCTGACTCCAGTCAACGCGGCAGGTGCGAAGGCCTTTGAGCTTGAATTCTTTGTCCGCAATGAACTCAACCGTTTCAACCGAAAACTTTCGTGGGTCATCGCCGAATTTCGCTTTGGCTTCGGCGTGTCCGTAGTCGGTGCGAAAAATCATCGGCCACTGCGGCCACGGGTTGCTTTCGGCTCGCTCTTCGGGCGGTCGGCGGACGATCTCCAGATTGACGACGCTTTTGCAACCCTGACGAATGGCGGTACCGATGCAGTCGGTACCGGTGTCCCCACCGCCAATCACGACCACGTTTTTACCTGCCGCGCTGATCGGTGTATCGTGCTGCCCCAGCAAGCTGGAAGTCGATCCGGTCAGGTACTCCATCGCAAAGTAAATGCCACTGGCGGTCCGGCCAGGAATTTTCAGGTCACGAGGTTGGGTCGCGCCCACGCAAAGCACCACGGCGTCGTGTTGGTTTTTCAGATCCGCAGCAGACAGGTCGGTACCGATGTTGACGCCCGTTTTGAATTCGATGCCTTCGTCGCGAAGCAATCCGATCCGCCGCTCGACGACTCCCTTGTCCAGTTTCATGTTGGGGATGCCGTACATCAACAGGCCACCGATGCGGTCGGCGCGTTCGTAAACGGTGACGTGATGCCCTTGCTGATTCAGTTGGTCGGCGCAGGCAAGCCCCGCCGGTCCCGACCCAACGACCGCGACCGATTTTCCGCTGCGAGATTGTGGGATTCGGGGTGCGATCCAGCCTTCGGCAAAGCCCCGATCGACGATCGATCGCTCGATGTCCTTGATTGTGACCGGCGGTTCATTGATTCCCAGCACGCAAGATCCTTCGCAGGGCGCCGGACAGACGCGGCCGGTGAATTCGGGAAAGTTATTGGTGTGGTGCAGCCGATCGAGGGCTTCGCGCCATTTGCCTTTGTAGATCAGATGATTCCATTCCGGGATCAGGTTGTTGACCGGACAGCCCGTGGCCATCCGTTCGACAATTTGACCGGTGTGGCAAAAAGGAACACCGCAATCCATGCAGCGGGCACCCTGCGTTGTTAACGTTTGGTCATTGATCTGCACAAGAAACTCGTTCCAGTCGCCGACACGATCATTGGCGTTACGATACTGGACATCCTCGCGTGAGAATTCGATGAAGCCTGTTGGTTTGCCCATGGTGGTTTTCTTTTTGAGGGCACGGTGTGCCTGGTGGTTGGTTTGCGGAACGTGGTCGGTTTGCGGGGTACTTGGTTCGCGGGACGGCACCCGGAGTGTGTCTGCTACTTTGGGCCAGCTTAAGCCTGCTCAAGTAATTTCATGTCGGCCATGGCTGCTTCGGCGCGCTCGCGAAGAACTTCGCGATAGCGGATGGGGATGATCTTTTTGAACTTCGGTAACGTCACTGGCCAGTCGGCGACAAGGTCGCGAGCAACGGTTGAGTCGGTGTACTGCCGGTGGCTTTCGATCAACGTCCGGAGCTTCGAAACGTCTTCGGGCTTTTCCACCGGTTCCAAATCGACCATCTCAAGGTTGATATTTTGCAGCAGCTTTTCTTCGGGATCGTAAACGTAAGCGACTCCGCCGGACATTCCCGCGGCAAGGTTCCGCCCGGTCGGACCAAGAATCACGACACAGCCTCCGGTCATGTACTCCAGCCCATGGTCGCCGATGCCTTCGATGACCGCAGAAGCTCCCGAGTTGCGAACCGCGAACCGCTCTGCGGCGATCCCGCGAAAGAACGCCTGGCCGGAGGTGGCTCCGTAGAGCGCCACGTTGCCGATGATAATGTTCTCTTCGGCTTTGAACGTGGAATTCGCCGGTGGTTTGACGACGATGCGACCGCCAGAAAGCCCTTTGCCGACGTAGTCGTTTGCGTCGCCTTCGACGGTGATCGAAACGCCACCCGCGAGAAACGCGCCAAGGCTTTGGCCGGCCGAACCGGTGAGCTTGATGTCGATCATGCCGTCGCGGAAACCGTCCGGACCGACGGCTTTGACCACATGGTGGCTCAGGATCGTGCCGACAGCGCGGTCGGTGTTTTTGACCGGCGATTCAATGGTGACTTGCTGGCGATTCTCCAACGCTTTCTTTGAATCTTCAAGCAGCTTCCAGTCCAGCACGTCGTCTAGGGCATGTTTCTGGTCCATTGTGCAAAACACGTCGACGTCGTCGTGGGGACCGCGAGCCGGAGCAAGGATTTTCGAAAGGTCGATGCCTTTGGCTTTCCAGTGATCCACCGCGTGACGCACGTCGAGGGCTTCGACCTGGCCGACCATTTCGTTGATCGTACGAAAACCAAGTTGAGCCATGATCTCGCGGGCTTCCTGGGCGACCATGAACAGGTAGTTAACCACATGCTCGGGTTTGCCTTTGAATTTCTTGCGAAGCGCCTTATCCTGCGTCGCGATCCCAACCGGGCAAGTGTTCAGGTGGCACTTCCGCATCATGATGCAACCCAGAGTGATCAGCGGCGCGGTCGCAAAGCCATACTCTTCAGCACCCAACAGCGTTGCAATCACAATGTCGCGACCGGTTTTCAACTGGCCATCGGTTTGCAGGCGAACGCGGGAACGCAAGTCGTTCATCACCAGCGTCTGGTGCGTTTCGGCGATGCCAAGCTCCCACGGCATGCCCGCGTGCTTGATGCTGGTGATCGGCGAAGCACCCGTTCCGCCGTCACATCCGGAGATCAAAATATTGTCCGCAAAGGCCTTGGCCACGCCCGCAGCGATCGTCCCGACTCCGACTTCGGAAACAAGTTTGACACTGATTCGTGCGGTCGGATTGCTGTTCTTGAGATCGTAGATTAGCTGCGCGAGGTCTTCGATCGAATAGATATCGTGGTGCGGCGGTGGGCTGATCAACGTCACACCCGGTGTGCTGCGGCGCGTCGACGCGATGGTTTCATCGACCTTGTGGCCGGGAAGCTCGCCGCCTTCGCCGGGCTTGGCACCCTGAGCCATCTTGATCTGGATTTCGTCAGCGTTGGCAAGGTAATAAGCCGTCACGCCGAATCGACCCGATGCGACTTGCTTGATCGCACTGCGGCGCGAATCCCCGTTGGGCTGAACCGCGAAACGTGAGTAGTCTTCGCCGCCTTCGCCGGTGTTGCTTTTGCCGCCTACACGGTTCATCGCGACAGCCAGTGTTTCATGCGATTCGGCAGAGATCGATCCGAAACTCATCGCCCCGGTGCAGAATCGTTTGACGATTTCTTTGGCTGGTTCGACTTCTTCGATTGGAATCGGCGACCGGTCGTCTTTGAATGTCAGCAGACCACGCAGGTGACAGTCGCGTGCCGTTTGAGCGTTGACGTTTTCTGCGAAACGCTTGTAAGCATTGACGTCGCCCTGGCGAGCGGCGGTCTGAATGTCGGCAATATTAAGCGGCGTCCATGCATGTTTTTCGCCGCCCTGACGCCAGTGAATCGTTCCGGCAGTCTCAAGTTCGACGATCGGCAGTTGCCCGCCAGCAGGAAAGCCAAGTTGATGGCGACGAATCGATTCGCCGGCCAGAACGTCGTAGCCTACGCCTTCGATGCGACTGGCTGTTCCGGGAAAGGACTTTTCAATGACGTCGCTGTTGAGCCCAATGGCTTCAAAGATGCGGGCGCCTTTGTAGCTCGCAAGCGTCGAGATTCCCATTTTAGCCAGGACTTTGAGCATGCCTTTCATGACGCCCTTGCGGTAGGCGGCAAGGCACTGGTCTGCCGTCAGGTCGGAGTCTTCGTTGCGGGCGTGGTGCTGAATGATGGCTTCCAGGCCAAGGTAAGGATGGATGCCGTCGGCTCCAAACCCGGTCAACAGGCAGTGGTGGTGGACCTCGCGGGCTTCGCCTGTTTCGACAATGATGCCGATCCGCGTCCGAAGCTCCTTGTCAACGAGATGGTGGTGGACGGTGCTGGTTGCCAGCAGTGCCGACAACGGGACACGCTTTGGCGAAACGGCGCGATCGGACAGGACCACCAACGAGCAACCCTCATTGATCGCCTGTTCGGCTTCGTCGCGAATTCGTTCCAGCGTCGCCATGAACCCGGATTCGCCTTCTTCGACCGCAAATGTGATATCGATCACGCGGGATTTCCAGCCACGGTGGTCGATGGCTTTCAGTTTGGCGATCTGTTCGAAATCGAGAATCGGATTGTGCAGCACCAGGCGGTTGCATTGCGATTCGGTGGTGTCCAGCAGGTTGCCTTCCGGGCCGACGAAGCACTCGACCGACATCACGATTTCCTCGCGGATCGAGTCGATCGGCGGGTTAGTAACCTGGGCAAAAAGCTGCGTAAAGTAATCGTAGAGCAAACGGGGTTTGTCACTCAGACACGCCAATGCCATGTCGTTGCCCATCGATCCGATCGGGTCCTTTTTGACTTGAATCAACGGCAGCAGCATAAAGTCCATCGTCTCGTTGCTGTAACCAAAGGCCCGCATCTGCGCCAACCTGGTGTCCTCGTCGAGCATCGCTTGGGGCTCAACGGCGGCCAAGTCGTCGAAGGTGATCCGCTGGTTCTTGAGCCAATCGCCGTAGGGACGCCGGTTGGAAATTTCATTTTTCAGTTCGTCGTCGGCGACAATGCGGCCTTTTTCAAAGTCCACCAGGAACATTTTCCCCGGTTCAAGACGGCCTTTTTGAATCACGGTCGCCGGATCAATGTCCAGCACTCCGACTTCACTGGCCATCAGAATGCGATCGTCGGTGGTGACGTAGTATCGGCTGGGACGAAGCCCGTTACGATCAAGCACCGCACCGATCAAGCGTCCGTCGGTGAAAGAAATCGAAGCCGGTCCGTCCCACGGTTCCTGAAGGCAGGCATGATATTCGTAGAACGCCCGTTTGTTTTCCGGCATGTGTTGATGGTTACGCCAGGCTTCGGGAATCATCATCATGACGACTTCGGGAAGATCGCGGCCGGCCATCATCAGAAGTTCCATCGCGTTGTCAAATTCAGCGGAGTCACTCCCGTCGGCTTCGATGGCAGGTTTAATAAAGTCGAAGTCGTCGCCGAAACGTTCGGACTTCATCAGCCCCTGGCGGGCAGTGACCCAGTTGCGGTTGCCTCGCAACGTGTTGATCTCGCCGTTGTGAGCCATCCACCGCAGCGGTTGGGCGCGGGACCATGCGGGCAGCGTATTGGTCGAAAAGCGGGAATGCACCATCGCAAGGTGACTCTCAAAGCTTTCTTCGAGCAGATCCGGGTAGTAGATCGGAAGCTGTGCCGTCGACAGCATGCCTTTGTAGACAAGGACTCGCGATGACAGTGAACAGACGTAAAACATGTTGCCCCGGTCAAAGTCGGCGCTGCGGACTTCGTTGGTGACGCGTTTACGAATCAGGTACAGTTTTCGCTCAAAGTCATCCTGATCAATGCCGTCGGCCGGTGCGATAAAGATCTGCATGATCTTGGGCTGGGCCCGCAAAGCGGTGGCGCCGATGTTGGCTCCTGCCGGATCAACGGGGTTTTCTCGCCAGCCCACGAATCTCTGACCCGCCGCGGCAATGACTTCGGTGAAAATTCGCTTGGATCGCTCCCGCGAGTTCTCGTCCGTAGGGAGAAAGACATTGCCCACCGCGAAGAATTCACAGTCCAGATCAAAGTAGTTGACGCTGGCTTTTTCACGCATGAACGATTCGGGCATCCCGACAAGGATCCCGGCACCGTCGCCCGTTTCGGCTTCACAACCGCAGGCACCCCGGTGCTCCATCCTCGCAAGGATTTCGCAGGCGTCGGCAACGATGGCTCTGGACGGGTTACGCTTCAAGTTGGCAACAAAGCCAACGCCGCAACTGTCATGTTCAAAGTCAGCTGCGTAGAGAGTGTTTTGCTTGGCGTGGTCAATGTGGTCCATAAACACTTCCTTTTCGGCAAATAAACCTTGCGAATCCTTTTTATGACCGAACGCTGAAGACCTTGCAAACTGCCGAAGCGGGAAGGGATGGCGAGTTGCCTTTAGCTATGCTTAAGGGCAATTGCACGGAAAAGTTTTTTGGAATGCTGCGTTTCGGATCGGACTTTTGCGCCCTCCGAATTGCTTCAGTTTCGCAGAGCTCCTGAGCAAAAACAGGTTCACGGTGAATTCAACAAACCCGCAGCGGTCACTATTTTCTGATCGTTTCACCATTTTAGCGCGGTTCGAGCCAATCGTAACTGACGAAGCCAATCACCCGAGGCCCCCAAGGCGCCCGAGGCCTCAGGTGGGAACAACCAAAGCGCTCCCGTCAAAGCCTATCCAAGCGAACCGATCTCGCGACAGGATTGCATGGCGAAACCTACCGCTCCTGCGAAGCCGAACGCTCCACAACCCTGCCTTCAACATTTCAACACATTCCAACAGTAACGATCCTTCGCTACTTGTACCCATTCGCCTGAAACCATTTCCAGGCGTCCTCGATCGCGACGTCAACATCGCCCACCTTGTAGCCAATCTCGTCGATGGCTTTTTGGCTGGAGTACCAATTGTTCATCTGCCCCATCCGCGTCGCCGCTGAATTCACAGCCAACTCGTTTTTAAGGAACTTCGATGCAAAGTCCCCTACCCTGCCGGCGGTGTGGGCCAGCCAATCGCGTGTCTTGCGTCGCGGCGGTCCGCAACCGACGACCTTGGCCATCCGGCACCACAAATCGAAATACGAAACGTTCTCGCCGCCAAGGATGTAGCTCTGGCCTGTTTGGCCGCGGCCCACCGCTTGCATGATTCCGTCAGCCACGTCGCGAACGTCAACCGCACAACAGCCACCACCGGGAGCAAAGAACAACGGCGTCCGTGCGACCGCCAGCAACATCTCGCCCGAAGAAGGCTTCCAGTCGTAGGGCCCCACCATGAACCCCGGACAAACCGTGACCCCATCAAGTCCCTTTTCGACCTCTGCGGCAAACGTATCGGTCGCCGCTCGCTTGGACGCCACGTACGAGCAATCGACCTTGGGTTCGCCGTAGTCCGACTCTTTGACCGGCACTCCGTCCTGTGCTGCCGGAAAAATGTCGACGGTGCTCACGTTGATCATTCGAATATCTCGCCGTCTGGCAGCCTGCGCCAAAGTCTCCGTCGAGGCTCGATTGAATTCGACGCTTTGTTTGCGGCGACTGTACCCCAACTGAATCATCGCGGCGCTGTGCACGATCAACTCCACGTTGTCCATGATCGTGGACACATCGGCGGAATCGGTCAGCGAAAGATGATGGGTTTCGACATCGAGCCCATCAAGCGATCTCAAGTCCGACGTGGGGCGAATCGTGGTGACGACTTCGTGGCCATCGTTGAGCATCCTCCGCGTCAGGTTGTTGCCGAGGAAGCCGGTGGCTCCTGTGATCAAAATTTTCATAGACGAAGAAACAAAGGCCCTTTCGGGCGTAAGCGCGAACGTAAATGGATGGGGAAGTGACGCAACAGCGGTTTACTGATAGGCTGTGGTTCCAATCTTCAGGTCGCACCGCCAACGGTGATTCCGTTGCGGGCAAAGATGCGAGCAAAAGATGGCTCGTCGAGCCCTGGAAAAAACCGAATTATACCGCTTCGCATCTACGGCACGCTACGCCCAATTATGAGTTCCGTTTCCGTCATCCCGGTCGAAACAAAAGCCCACCAAAAGGCTTTTATTCACTTCCAATGGGAACATTACTCCGCCGACCCCAACTGGGTCCCTCCGATTATCCACGACATCAAGGGCCTGCTGAACTATCGGCATCATCCGTTTTACGACAATGCCGAAGTCCAAACCTTCCTCGCAATGCAGGGTGACACGGTCGTGGGTCGCATCGCCGCCATCGTTGACCACAACCACAACGAACACCACAAAGAAAAACGTGGCATGTTCGGATTCTTTGAGAGCACCGATGACCAGGCGGTTGCCAATGCACTTTTTGATGCCGCTCGCGATTGGCTGGCTGCCAAAGACATCCACCTGATGCGTGGCCCTGCCAACCCGTCCCAGAACTACGCCTGGGGCATGCTGGTGGATGGCTTTGATTCGCCGCCGACGTTCATGATGACCTACAACAAGCCCTACTACGGCAAGCTTGTCGAAGGCTGGGGTTTTGAAAAAGCCCAGGACTTGTACGCCTACAAAGGCCACGTTTCTCGCCTGGACAATCTGGATCCGAAACTCCTGTTCGTCGCCGAAGAAGCCCGTCGCCGCTTTAACATCGACGTCCGCCGCGTCAGCAAGAAACAATTCGCCACCGACGTCCAGTTGTTCCTTGATATTTACAATTCAGCACTGATCGGCCAGTGGGGATTCACGCCGATGTCCGCCAGCGAACTCAAGGACACCGCCAAAAACATGAAATTCCTGATGGCCTACGAGATGACGTCGGTTGCCGAAATTGACGGCCGCGGGGTCGGAATCGTATTTGGGCTGCTGGATTACAATCCGCTGATCAAAAAAATCGACGGAAAGCTGTTTCCTTTTGGCTGGCTGAAGCTCTGGCTGGGCCGAAAAAAGCTCAACACCATGCGGCTGATCAGCACCAACGTGGTCCCGGAATACCAGCGTTGGGGCCTGGGGTTGGTGCTGATGCACCGGATGTTGCCGGATGTTTTGGGCTGGGGCATCGAATACGCAGAGTTTTCCTGGGTGTTGGAATCCAACAAATTGTCACGGGGAACTTTGGAAAGAACGGGGCTAACGCCTGATAAGACCTTTCGAATTTACGATTTTCAGCCATGATACGAACTTTTCGCTGGTAACTTTTCCGGCCTGTTTTCGTATCTCCTGCTTGGCCGATGAAGTCATCCTGCAACGTTGTTGTTACCGGCATGGGTGTGGTTTCACCTATCGGCATCGGCTGTGATGAGTTCTGGCAAAGCCTCATCGATGGCAAAAGCGGCATTGCCGTCCGCGAACAACTGAAGGACTCGCAATCCTCACTTCGCATCGGGGCCGCAGTTGACGGCTTTGACCCCAAGCCATTCGTCAAACCACGCAAGGCACTCAAGATCATGTGCCAGCCGATCCAGTTCGGCTGTGCCGCCGCAGCGATGGCCTTTGAATCAGCGGGCTTCAAAAAGGAAATCCTCGAACAGCAAGTTTCCCCCGAGCGAATGGGAACCGTGTTCGGCACCGAAACTTTTTTCGCTGACCCCGCCGAAGTCGCAAGGGTCTTTCGCAGCTGCACCGTCGCCGACAACTACCAGCACGACCGCTGGGGCGAGCTCGCGATGCGACAGATCCAGCCACTGTGGATGCTGAAGTACCTTCCCAACATGGCCGCGTCGCACATTTCGATTGCACTCGACGCCCGCGGACCAAGCAACTCGATCTGTCAGGGCGAAGCATCTGGCTTGCTGGCGCTGATCGAAGCCGCCGATTTGATTCGCCGCGGTGCGGTTGATGTTGCCATCGCTGGTGGTACCGGTTCGCAGATGGCCCTGACCGCGATGCTCTACCGTGGAACCGAAAACCTTTCCAGAAAGATCGCCGATCCGACAGGGGCATCCCGACCATTTGAACTCAACCGTGACGGCATGGTTGTCGGAGAAGGCTCCGGCGTTGTGGTTCTTGAATCTGAACAACACGCTACCAAACGCGGCGCGACGCCATTGGCAAGGCTTGCCTCATGGAGCCGAGGGTACCGGGCTCCGGCCACCACCCAACTGGCCGATTCGTTTCAAAGCTCCATCAGTGAAGCGATCGATATCGCGGGCCTCTCAAAAGACAGCATCGGACTGGTGTCGGCCAACGCGTCGGGATCACTTGGACATGATGCCGGCGAAGCCCAGGGAATTCGCGGCGCGTTGGGTGATGTTCCGGTTGTGGCGCACAAATCGAACTTCGGCAACCTCGGACCGGGGACTTCACTGGTCGAGCTAATCGGCTCGCTGCTGGCGATGGACAAAGGCCAGATCCCCGCGACGCTCAACTACGAAACCCCTGACCCCGAATGCCCGGTCAACGTTTCGGGATCCGCGCGTTCCTTTGACGGAAACGCGATCGTGAAAACAACGCACTCGGCAACCGGTCAGGTCGCAACTGTGATCTTTGAAAAGGTAACCTGATGAGCCTGAAGGTTGGCATTGTTGGCGTAGGCTTCATGGGCTGGATCCACTGGCTCGCCTGGCAGCAAGCATCCGGAGCAGAAGTTTCGGCCATCGTTTCGCGATCCCCGCAGAAGCGCGACGGCGACTGGACTTCCATCAAAGGGAATTTTGGACCGCCCGGCGAAAAAGTCGACCTCTCAAACGTCCAGTGTTTTGAATCCCTGGACCAACTCCTTGCCGCCGACTGCGTGGACATCGTTGACATCTGCTTGCCCCCATCGCAGCACGTCGAATCGATCCGGAAAATTGCCAACGCCGGCAAACATGTGTTCTGCGAAAAACCACTCTGCCTGAATCTGGCGGATTGCGACGTCGCCATGGACGCCTGTGAGCAAAACAAAGTGCAACTGTTCGTCGGGCAGGTGCTTCCCTTTTTTCTCGAATTCCAATTCGCTGCCGCGAAGGTACGTTCCGGCGAGTACGGCAAGTTGCTTGGCGGCAACTTCAAACGCGTGGTCTCTGATCCGACATGGATTCCCGATTTCTTTGATCGCCACAAAGTCGGCGGGCCGCTGATGGACTTGCATGTCCATGATGCTCACCTGATCCGCTGGCTGTTCGGAATGCCCACGCATCTCGTCAGCGGCGGAAGGTTTCGTGGTGAGGTCGTCGAATACTGCAACACGATGTTTACCTTTGACGACCCCAACCTCACCGTCACCTCCACCTCAGGCGTGATCGCCCAGCAAGGTCGACCGTTCACTCATGCGTTCGAGATTCACCTCGAAAACGCCACGATCTGCTTCGAGTTCGCGGCCTACTCTGATCGCCCCGAAGCCATTGAACTGAAAATCTTGGACGATTCCGGCAACGTCATCCGTCCTGACGGCTTGGGCGACCCCGATCCCGTTCTTGCCTTCAGTCGCGAAATCGACGAAATAATCGGAGCCCTCGGCGGCGGCCAGAGCAGCGGCGTTCTCTCAGGCCGTTACGCCCGCGACGCGGTCGCAATCTGCGAAGCGATCGAACATTCAATCCGCCAGAAAGCCATCGTTCAGCTTTAATCGGCGCAATTGTAGTGACAACTTGCTGCCATCGCATCGGCGCACAAAGGCAAGCCCTTCCAGCCCTCCTGCTGATCCTAAAACTCGAACCGCATCCCCATGAACAAATTGTGCGTCGCGTAATTAGTCGACTGCCCGCTCTCCACACCACCCTGAACCAACTCAAACGACGTCGTGGAAAAGTATCGGTACTCCACAAAGTAATTCATCCGCTCGGTGAGCTTCACCGACACACCGCCCATCGGTTGCCACGCAAAAGTCGACGCATCATCCAACTCAAATCCGTTACCAAGCTCGGCATCGACGTACGCGTAGCCGATCCCGATGCCCACATAAGGCGTCACGTTCTCGCGAGGCGAATGCAGATCAAACACAAAGTTCTTGATGATCGAATAAACTGACACATCATTCGCTGTCACCGTATCGCTGCCGGGCAAAACCAACACAGACGGATCACCAAATCCGGTTTCCGCATCGTTGCTCCGATACGTGAACTCGAACTCGCTGCGAAGGAACTGCGTGTGCCGCCGACCGTACGCAGCACCCACCGCGAAATCATCGTCGAACTCGCTGAACGGTGGACCGTCAAGAAACCCGTCGATCCGGTTCCAGCCACCGAACACAGAAGCCGTCAAATCAAAATCCGCCGCGAACAACCCGCCCAAGGGCTTGTTGCCGTTGTAGTCGAACGTGGCCTTGCGATTAAGTTCGCCGTTTTGCAACCGTGGCTGAATTATTTTGGTCCTGTTACGCAGCCGCTGTCTCACTGGACCGGTGACGCCCTGGTCGCCAAGTTGATACGAAACCTGCGCAGTGGAATAGTCAGCAAAGGCAGTGATTGCAGCCGCAACAGCAGCCAAAAACAGGATAGATTTTCGAATCACGAAGGTCACCAGGACTTAAACCAGGAATAGCTGTTGGAATCCTATCGACAATCCCAATTCCTGATTTCGGTTTTCTCCGCACCACGCGAATTCGTTCGCCACACGTTCAAAATTACCTTAGCGGTATCGCTTAACGCCTTCTTTAGCCGAATTGGCGACCTGATCGATACGCTTTAACAGGACAAACCGCTGACCGGGCTCGGCCTCAATCGGATTCGACACAGGTGACCAGCTTGGGCTCTCCAGAAAACGTTTTCGAATTGGCTCTGCTTGTCGGTTGATAATACGATTGCTGGTCTCCAGTGATAGCATCGCGGCGGTCTCCCTGGTTGGAATCACAACAAAGTCCAACTCGCGATTGGCGAGCTGAAACATGGATTCCACCTTTTCCCGATCATTGGCACCGTAAACGGAATCCCATTCCGTCTTGGCCGCAATCTGAAACAGACGCTTGGGGCGAAAGTTCACGTTTTGCCAGCGAACCAATCCGGGCTTTCGGTTTTGGGCATCGACATCGAACAGCAGCGTGGACATCAACGAACTGGTGTTGAACTTACCAAGCGTCACCACGCTCAGCCTGGCATTGCCGTCGCTTTGCAGAGCCACCGCCCGGAGAACATCCTGCCGGCCCTTCATCGAATCGAACTCGGTCCGCGTATGCGACGTATAGCCCAGCAACAACGAGACTCCCCACACCGTCACAACGCTCACACCAAGGACACCGCGCCGGCGATTCGCCTGCGTGATCGCCAGCAATGGAATCAACAGCACCGCCACAATTCCAAACACCGCTGGCATACTGACAAACGGATTCATTCCCGCACGCTTTGCGACCAGGATTGCAATCGGCATCAAACCAATCCACGCCAGCGCCGCGACTTCGTGTCGATATTGCCGCAACGCCGCAAGCAGTTTGTCGCGTTGATCACGATGAAACAAAACCGACAAATACCCGACCAAAAAGAACACCAACAATGGCACACCGAGCGCCTTGCGTACGTATCGAAGATGCCCCAGCGATTCGAACCAGCTCAGCGCCGCGTTTGCGTCGGTGTTCCATTCGACGTAATAGTATTTCAAATGATCGAAGTTGATAATGTAAAACCACAAACAACCACAAGCCGCAACAACTCCGCCAATGGCCATCCCACCGCACTGCGACAGTAGCGTTTTGCGATTGAAAACAACTGTCAACAGGATCACCGGCCCCAGCATTGCGACCAGGTAGACGGGCGCCGTCGCGCGGCACAAGCACGTCGCAGCAATCGCCGCTCCCGCGATCAACCACAACCACGTCGCGACCTTTTGCTGCCGATTGGTTGTTGCCAACGCCATCATGACCAGCAAACTGCAAGTCGATAGGTTCAGCATTAACAGCAGATCCATGCGGAAATCAGAGAGGCCTCCAACGGGCAGCATCAAACAACCCGGGGCAAGGAACAGCAAACATCCGCACAGCGATTCGATGCGACCCAAGCCCAACTGCGTGCGGAAGAACGCCAACAGCGTGAACTCAAAAGCCAGCAGGAACAACCCCTGAATCGCGATCCCCACGTAGCGAGATGGCTCCACAAAAACAGACGCCACAATCGCTATCGCCTGCGGCAGACACACCGTGATGGTGCCCTGCATGTTCTCAATCAGCGCCGTCGCCAACCCGTGCTCTTTGGCGTCATGCATCGCCCGAAAGCACTGCTCGTGATAGCTCATTGAATCAAAGAACGGTGCCTGATGCTGGTACAAGCTGTGATTCAGGAAACCGGCAAACAGCCCCATCACCAACACCGCCACGGCAACCAAAACGTAACAACGGACTTCGGCCCAAACGACACCTTTTCGCTGCGGCACAGACATCTCATTCATCTCAAGCTGCATCTCGTTGCTCCGAAAACGGTACCACCGCCGAAGCACTGGCGAACGAATCTTTGCTTTCAACACTTCCAGCGGCGGTCACACTTTGGACTACAAAAGCCGGTCGGCCACGAGCCTCATCCAATATCCGGCGGCTCCACGCACCGACAACTCCCAATCCAATCAACTGAACTCCCGTCAGCAACAGAATGCCACAAGCAATCAGCTTCGGCCAAAAGTCCACCGCTTCGGTCGACCCGACAACCGAAACCATCAATACTCCCAACAGCAGTGCACCGACGGTCAACAAACCAAAACCTGTCAGGCCAAGCAGCTTCATGGGCTTGTCCGAAAACCCGACGAAGGCATCGCCGGCATACTGAAACAGCCGTCGCAACGACTGCTTGGGCTTGCCCGCGGCTCTCGCTGGCCGCTCAAAAGCAACCGTGGTTTGCCGAAATCCGATCAACGCTCGCAAGCCAGGAAAAAATCGATGCTGCTCCCTGAGCCGCACCATCGCGTCGGCAGCACAGCGATCGAGCAAGCAAAAGTTTCCCGTCCGCGGCGGCACGTTGATATCCGAAACAAAACGAAACAATTTGTGGAACGCCCAAAAGCAAACGCTGCGAATCGGCGTTTCCTGACGTGAATTTTTCTGCGGAATGACAACCTGATCGCCCTGGTTCCATTTCTCGACCATCCGGGGAATCAACTCCGGCGGATCCTGCAAGTCACCATCCATCACCACGACGCAATCGGAATCCGCTGCCAACTCCAGGCCCGCCATGATCGCGGCTTGCTGACCAAAGTTCCGTGACAGCTTGACCAATACGATATTTCCGTCGCCAACCCCGCGCTCCATCAGTTCGCTGATTCGGCCGTCGGTCCCGTCGGTGCTGCCATCATCAACCAGAATGACTCTCCAATGCAGCCCCGTTTGACGGCACGAATTCACAGTCCGCTCAAGCAACTGATCTACAACTTCCATCTCGTTGTAGAGCGGAATGATGACTTCGATGCTTTTGGCTTGCATAGGTTTCTCCAGCCACTTGAGCCAAAGGATGCGAGGAAGCAAAAACACTCTGAAGTAAACTGCCTCGCTTCGCTGCCAACTTTCCACCGCTGGAATTGGCCGACTCAGTTGATCCAACCCCGTTATCCATATCGCAACGAAAGCGGAAAAGCACTTTTAAGGATGTCCGTTTACCCGGACAACGCCAACTCCCGCTAGCAGCACCGACCCCGTTCGCAGCTCTGCCAGATTCATTGCCTCGGCGGTGTGAATCAGGGTAACGGTGGTGCTTTCGCGAACAACGCGGATGTTAAACAGGGCAAGCTGCTCAAATTTTTCGGAATAATCAGATTTTGACGAAAGAGCAGAGTCTACCGATGCCGAAGAATTTGAGGACGTGGTCTCAGCGCGATGGCGTGACTGCGTTGGCAAATACAAATTTAGGACAGGAAGATTCCGATGTTCTCCCCCCAGACTCAAATCAGAATGCTCTTTCAAATCAGAATACTCTTGGTAGCCGTCCTCGCAATTCCGCTTGCAGCCGCTACAGCACAAGCACAACAAGGATCGGCAGCTTTTCAGCAGCGAATGGCAGCGATGCAACGCGCCCGGCTACGCAGCCAAACGACCGCAACAACAGCCCAACAGGCTCCGGTTCGAGTTGCCCAGGCACAAACTCAGGTTGCCGCTCGACCGCTGGCCCCACAGAGTGCTCCTCAAGGGTCGGTAACGCGAGCCCAACCCGCACCGCAACCGGTTCAAGTCGCCCCGCAGCCTGTCCAGCGACGAATCATTCAACAGCCGACGGTACGTGGCGGATACACACCGCGACACTTGCGAACCGCACAACTGACCACCGGTCAGCCACTGGCAGGTTCCGGCACCCGGGTGATCACCCAACAGCCACTGGCAGGGTCTGGAACGCGAGTGATTACCGAACAGCCACTCGTTAGCGCCGGTTCTGGAACCCGGTTGAGCGACTCTGTCATCACCGGTCCAGTCAACAACGAAGTCATTCCTTCGATCGTTTCTGATTCGGTGATTGTCGATAATGGCACGATCCTTTCTGATTCAGTTGTCTACGAAGGCGAAGTCATCGGAGACGCCTGCACCACATGTGGCGACGCTGGCGGTTACTTCTCCGACAACTGCTGTGGTCGCGGCGGCTGCCCCGATGGCGCAGGATGCTGGTGGACCGGTCCGTTGGCCCGAGCCATCCGCAGCGGCAGCTATTTTGCTGGAGCCACAGCTTTTCGTCATCCGGCCTTTGCTCCTCCCGGGCAAACCGATCTGAATCTGGACTCGAATTTCGGGGCTTATGCGGGATTCAATCTTGGCATTCCGCTTTGTCGCCTTTCGTGCGGCCAGCTTTCGGGGCAATTTGGCGTCCGCTCTGTACAATCACAGTTTGGCGGCGGCGAACTGAGCCCCGACAGTCGTGACCAAACCTTCATCACGGCGGGTGTTTATCGCCGCGTCGACTCGGGCCTTCAAGCGGGCGTGGTGGCCGACATCCTGACCGAAGAGTTCTTTGTGGATTCGGATGTAACACAGATTCGCGCCGAAGTCAGCTGGGCTTACCCCAGTGGTGCAGCGGTCGGATTTCGCTGGGCCAGCAATCAGCAGGACGAAGTTTCCAGCGGAACGTTTGCGGGCAACGCATTTGACGACTTTACGACTTCCTCGATCACCAACTACCGCTTCTTCCTCCGCAAAGTGCAGAACAGCGGCGGCTGGGAAGAGCTTTACGGCGGTTGGACAGACGACGGCCAGGGCGTCCTTGGTGCCGACTTCGACATACCTTTGGCCGAACGTATCGCCCTGGAAGCCGGTGCGGTTCTGTATCTGAGCGACGATACGCTACCCGGAAGTGGTGTTGGCAGCTCACGCATCGACGATTCGTTCAACATCTATGTCGGTTTTGCGTTCCGCCCACAAGGCCGCGCCTACTACCGATCTTACGATCGCCCACTGCTGCCAGTTGCTGACAACGGCACGTTTTTACTTCGCCGCAACTAGTGCAACGGGACAGCTTGGAATTACAGTTGGCAACGACGTAACTCGCCAAAGTAGCTCGGCCTATCCGAGGCGTCAAAACGCGACTCCGAGAGTCGAGCGACGTCTCTGAGACCGCCAACTTTTAGCTGTCTCAGTGCTGTCTCAGTGCTGTGGCAGTTTGCCAAAATCCAAAACAGAAGTACGACCGGTTGTCGCCTGCAAAGCGCAACCGGTCTTTTCATTGGCCGCGAACCTGCGAGCGATTCCCCCAACTCAACCCGGATTATTCACGAGGCGTGGGCGTTAGAGTCAGTTGAGACAGCGATCCGCGACTCTGATGCGATGAAACGATCGCTGTGGTTTTCATCTACTGGATGGTTTACATTTCTTGTTGAAATTCAGTTTTTCCCTTGCTGCCGTTGGCTAGACGTAGAATTAACGCCCGTCGTCGTGAATAATCCGGGCGTAAATCTCCGCCGGATTCTGCTTGCAAACAACACCATTTGCATGAGCTACCTGGACGCTCGATCAAGCACAAGATCGCCGACTTGGGTTTTGAATCGGCCCAATCCGCTGGCGGCCGTTAGCTGATACCTTCTTTAGCCTGTTCCATCTGCCAGTTGGTCCAACGCCACTTGTTGTCCAACTGCTGGCCGTCAAGATGCTCCAGCCTTCCTTCGGTCCGCGACGCAACGATCTCCATCCGGATTCGACCCAGCTTTTTTTCAACAAAACGAAACAGCTTGATATCCTTGAACCCCAGCCAGATCAACAAATACTGAATGCACTCAACTCCGTTGGGGAACCATGACATCTCATGAACTCCTGACATAACGTTGGTGGTGCTTTCCCGCGCCATCGTCATTCCGCCTGGATTTTGCGGGACGGCTTTCCCGGCGGTGCTAACAAAGATCACGTCTTTGGAAAGATCCGCAGCGATCTTGAGCCCGGTAACGGGATCCGGCAGGTGATAAAAGATCCCGGAGAAGTACACAAAGTCAAACTGCGGCAGATCCAACTTGGGCGCGTCGTACAGATCCTTGACATGAAACTGGACGTTGTCCACCGGCGCAAAAGTCCGATGCTGCTGAACGAATTTGGCCTGACTGATCCAATGTTCGCGAACATCAAAACCCACGCAGCGATCGGCCCCAAACTCACGCGACAGGAAACAGTACGCTCCCGCGTTGCACGCGCAGTCCAGAAAACTCGCCCCCTGCATTGAATCCGGATAGAGCCCTTTGACGATGCGGGTGAATTTTTCGCGCGGCGAGATCAAGGTCACCCCACCGTTCTTGCCCTTTTCAAGCTTTCCGGTCGGAGAAAAGACCTTCCCTGTGGAAAGCTGACCGTCAATTTCAATGTCATGGTGCCATGGGCCAAGCTCCCGGATGGCGTTTTCGAGTTCTATTTTGTTCAAGGTAACTTCCTTCTGCTGCCGGCGAGTCTCGACGAACAATTCTACCCTCCCGTTAGCGGCAAACGCCCGTTGTATACTGTTTCGGGCACGAATTCAGGAGCACACAATGCGACGCGACAAAACAAACACGCCCGACGAAAGTACGATCTCACGGCGTTCAATCCGAATTTTGCGCAAGTTCCTCATGACCCTCGTGATCACGTGGTCACTGGTCTGCCTCATGTTGGTGTTATTCGAGAGTTTTTTGATCTACCCGGCACCCAAATTTCCTGCGGGCGACTGGGAGCCCGACTACGCTCACGAAAACGTGGACTTCAAATCCAGCGACGGAACGAAACTTCACGGCTGGTTGCTACGAAGCGAAGCCACGACTTCGCGGCACATATTGATCTGCCACGGGAACGGCGAAAACGTGGCTTATGTCACCAATGGATTCGGGAAGTACATTCGACGAAACTTCAAAGCCAACGTGTTTGTTTTCGACTATCGCGGCTACGGCAAAAGCGAAGGCACGCCACATGAAGCCGGCATAAAACTCGACGGCGAAAAAGCCATGGACGTGTTCTGCGAAAAGCTGGGCGTGAAACCGGACGACGTGATTGTGCTCGGAAGCTCCCTGGGCGGCGGCGTCGCAACGCACATCGCATCGACCAAAGGCTGCAAAGCCCTCGTGCTGCAACGGACCTTTGACAGCCTCGTTAATGTCGCGGCGAAAAAGTATCCGATCTTTCCGGTTCGGTTTTTGATCCAGAATCGTTACGACTCATTGGCCGCGCTCAAAAAGTATACTGGCCCCGTGTTTCAGTCCCACGGAACGGCCGACCGCGTGGTTCCCATTGACCACGGCCGAAAACTTTTTCAGGCGACAACGCACCCCAAGAGCAAGTTCACGCCCATCGAAGGCAACGGCCACAATTCCGCGCTGCCGCTGAGCTATTGGGAAGCGTTTGACGATTGGCTGACGGATATCGAAGCCAAGGGCGATGAGTAATTGCCCGCGAGCAACCGTGGCTTCCAGCCGCCGCATCCGCTCAACAGAGAACGCAGCCGAGCGTCTGCGTTCCCCTAATCCGGAATTATTGACGACAACGGGCGTTGATTGCCGCTGAACCACGCAAGGTGTGCCTCAGAGCCGGATTGCCTGCGAGACTTCAGTTCACCTCGTTTGATGGATTCCAAAACAGGGAATCTTTTCAACAGACACCGCGTTGTACGGGCAAGCTGAAAGTCAGGCCCACGCCTCGTGAATAATCCGGGTTAATCCCGGATTATTCACGAGGCGTGGGCGTCAGAATCAGTTGAGACAGTGATCCGCGACTCTGATGCGATGAAACGATCGCTGTGGTTTTCATCTGCTGGATGATTTACATTTCTTGTTGAAATTCAGTTTTTCCCTTGCTGCTGTTG
>CALFWR010000131.1 GCA_937928555.1 uncultured Pirellulaceae bacterium | reverse complement strand
CCCGGATTATTCACGACGACGGGCGTTGATTCTACGTCTGGCCAACGGGAGCAAGGGGAAAAGCTGAATTTCAACAAGAATCGCGAATCATCCGATAGATGAAAACGACAGCGATCGTTTCATCGCATCAGAGACGCGGATCACTGTCTCAACTGATCCTGACGCCCACGCCTCGTGAATAATCCGGGATGAAGTCTAGGACAGAGACTCTTTTCCAACCCGTGCGATGATCATTGGCTAAATTGAAAGCTACGCCCACGCCTCGTGAATAATCCGGGCAGAAATGACATTGTTTCCGCATAGGTCTGTAGCCGGTGGTAACCGCGTCATAGTTCAACGCACGATCTATCCGTGTGGCCGTTAAATAGCCTTGCCCGATTCTGGGCATCGCTGATCGAAACCAGTTTACTCCTGCTCAAACAAACCGTTGGCCCGCAATCTGAACGCCGGTCGGGAGTACGCTTCCTGAGTTTCGTGGCGGTATCGCAATTCGGAGTCGCGGTTAAAGTCGCCGGGTAACGTCTCGCTGCCATTGATCTGGCGGGAAACGATCACGCGGTAGTTGCCATGAATGATCTGCTGGCTCAAAGAATCATCGACACCATCTGCCGTTAGCAGGAACTTTCCCTGTGAGTCCGTTTTTGCTCTCGCCAATGGTACCCGCTTGCCCTTGTGCTGAAACAACTGGGGAACAAAGACCACCGTGGCATCAACAAGCGATTGGCCTTCGTATTCGATCGTGCCTTCGATGATCGAAGCCTCCTGTCTGTCGGGCCAATCCTGATCGCACCCCAAAACAACCAGACAGAAAAACATCGCCGCAGCCAAACCCGTGCGATTCATGTGACGGCTCCTTCGCGAATACTGAACACGTTTCTTGCATTTTCACCGGTGACTTTTGCCAGATGCTCAAGCGAAACACCGCGAACTTCCGCGAGGCATTCGGCAGTGTGACGGACGTATTGTGGCAGGTTCGGACGTTTGCCGCGCTTGGGAACCGGAGAAAGGTAGGGACTGTCGGTTTCAATCAACAATCGGTCTTCGGGAATGACCGCAGCGACATCGCGCACGTCCTGGGCTTTCTTGTACGTCACCATTCCTGCAAAACTGATAAACATGCCCAGATCCAGACAACGCTTTGCCGCATCGGCACTTCCGCAAAATGAGTGCATGATGCCGATGATCCTGCCATCGCGCGAAAGCCGTTCAAGGGCGTCAACCATCTCGGTCTCGCATTCTCGCATGTGAATCACAAGCGGCTTTTGTTTCTCGAATGACAGATCGACGTGCCTTTCGAACCACTGCATCTGAACATCGAAAGGACAATCGTCCCAATACTTGTCCAATCCCGTTTCACCGATCGCGACGACTTTGGGGCGATCAACAATTTCGAGGATCGCTGCCCAGTGGCTGTCGTCAAACGACGCACAGTAGTTGGGATGCAATCCCACTGCAGCCCAGACGTTGTCATTTTTTTCGGCAAGCTCCAAACAGCGATGGCTGGACGGCGGATCGGTTCCAATCGCCGCTACGCAAAGCTCTCCCGCAGAGGTCTGAGCGAGGATCTGTTCGAGGTGCGGCTGAAGCTGATCGCTTTCGAGATGGGCGTGGGTGTCGAAGAATTGCATGATGGCCTGAGTTCGTGAAAAAGCTGAACCACCCGTTTGTGGTGCCCGCATTAAACGCCCCGGTTGAAGTCGCTTTAACCGGAATTCCGACGGAAGACGGAGCTACGAGCTTGTTTGCGACGTCCAATACTAGGCAAGGCGGTTGCCGTCAAAAAGGTCCGTGTTGTCGGACTGAACCGGACGCGAATTGTACTTTCTTTGCAGCATCTCCAAACCCACTTCGGCAAATTCGAGGTCTTCCTGAGTGGTAATCTTTCGATTCAAAGCCGATCCGGCTACGAGGTACACCGGCATGCCCAACATTTCCAACAACTGGGCCTCGTCAGTCGGGTTGAGGTCGCCGATCCTCGAGAAAGCCTCTTTTAGAGGTTCGGCGGCGAATACCTGGGGCGTTTGCGAAAGGTACAGCCCGCTGCGATCGACCGTTTGCTCCACCACCGAACCGTCGGCCGATCTTTTGACGGTGCTGGAAACGGGAACCGCTGCAACGGCGTTGCCCCTAGAAGCCGCTTCGGCGAAAACACGTTCGACCATAACCGGATCAATGCAAGGCCGGGCGGCATCGTGAATCGCGATGAACTCGGCCGCCGAATCGACCACCCGAAGTGCATTGCCCACCGAATCGGATCGCTGCTCACCGCCGGGGACCACAACGATGCTCGAAGAATCGATCAGTTGCGCGTACTGCTCGCGAAACCAGCTTTCGTCATCCGGCGAAACAACCATCACAACCTGGACAACATCCGCGCGGCGGCGAAGCACGTCGAGAGAATGTTTCCAGACCGGTCTGCCAGCCAACTCGACAAAGGGTTTCTTTTTGCTGGAATCGACACCGGCAGCAAATCGTGATGACTTGCCCGCTGCGGCGAGTACTACGGCAAACGTTGGCATCAGCGTTCGACTCCCAAAGTCACTTTGACTGTCCGTCTGTTACCGTCACGTTCGCAAACAACGTCGACAACTTCTCCGGGTCGGCGTGAATCCATCACCGCTAGGTAGTCGTCGGTGTCCTTAATTGCCTTGCCGCCAATGGAAACGATGACGTCAGCATTTTTTCGCGACCACCTGGTAGATTCCACAACCCGGCCATCGAACAAACGCGTTCGAACTCGCTCCCGTTCGATACCATTTAGCCCTGCCACGTCCGCCGGTTCCCTGGGGATGACATGTGCCACGCCCAAACCACTGGCGGCCTTGAAGAAGAAATCAATTCCCATCGTGGCCCGCTGGACTTTCCCGAACTTGATAATTTCGGGAATGATTCTTTTGATGGTGTTGACGGGAACCGCGAATCCCACCCCTGTATTTTCTCCAGTCAGCGATTTGATCGCCGTGTTCATTCCGATCACCGCCCCCTGATTGTCCAGAAGTGGGCCACCGGAGTTTCCCTGATTCAGGGCCGCGTCGACCTGAATGATGTCCTTGATCAGTCGGCCGCTTTTGGATCGCAGCGTTCTGCCGAGACTGGAAATGATGCCCATCGTCATGGTTCGTTCCAGCCCGAACGGGTTGCCGATCGCAAAGATCTTTTGTCCGACACGGACGCCTGAGGAATCGCCAAAGGTGACGGGGAACAACATTTCAGGAGGGGCAGCTATTTTTAGAACCGCCACGTCATTCTGGGGGTCAGAGCCAACGAGCACCGCCGGGATGGGATCGCCTTCGAAAAGCGTAACGGTGATTTCGTCGCTTCCGGATATTACATGATGGTTGGTCACGATGTGGCCTTCTTTGTCGATCATCCAGCCTGACCCGCTGCCTTCCTGGGGGACGACATCGCCAAAAAACATTCCGCGTCGAAAGGCAGTGGTATCAATGTTGACCACACTTTTGTTGACACCTTCATAGACCGAAATATTGTTCTGTTCTTCGGCGCTAAACCTGCGAATGTCATCCGGCACACGGCCTGGCGGTACCAATGGCCGCAAAGCGCGATCCTGCCCAGCAGCCATGCCCGTCGCTTTCGCTGCGGAAACTTCCGTTTCAAAAACAGGCCGGTTGGTCAGCAGCAGGGTGACCAACGTCGCCACCAACGCTGACAGAACACACATTGATAAATTCGATTTCATATTCGTCTCCTACTTGCGTTGTAAAAGAGATACGCGAGGTCAAGCTCAAGGGTTGCATTTTTTTCCGAATTCGGACCGGTTTGGCGTATCGAAGGTTCCAAACCGAAAGATTCAAACAAACGATACACAAAGCCCCTATTCGGTGAGCTTTCACTATCCGTCACGTTTTCTCTCGCTGTCAATTTGGCTTCAGGCCGATGAGTTTATCATTGATCGCGAGATGCTTTTCCTGATGCAGTAATCCTCGCAAATTTTCGCTCCAACGGCCAGGGATTTTTGATGAGGCTCTTACTTCCATGTTTTTCGTCATTGGTTCTTTTATTATTTTTGTTCTTTCCCACAAACGCTCAAGCCGGTGACCTGTGGAAAGTTACCAACCCGGAAACTCAACTCGATTTCCGCGCTCCTCATTGTCAGTTTGTCCAACCACTGTGGCAAGCGACCACCGGGGTGCGAAGTGAAAGTCGCTCGCAGCCTGGCCTGATCACGCTTGTCCGTGACACCAGCACGGCGACTTGGAACTTTGACTATCAACCGCAGGCAACGGCCAGCGTTACCGGCCTCAAGCCTCACGTGCGGCCGGCGATTTTTCGCAAAACGAAGGACATGTTGTTGCGATCGGTTTGTGGGCAATCCACGATCCTGCCCGGAAGTTTCCAGCGGCAGCTTGGGTTCACGCTGATTCAATACGCGCACCCGATCGAGCGGGCAACCGCCTTCTACAGCCAGTGGAATGCAGAGTTTGCCCTGAACTGGAGCAGGCTCACGTCGGTTGACCTAGCGGCGGCCTTCAGTCCTTCGGCCCCCAAATCCATTTCGATCCCAACGTCATGGAAGCGTGACAACTACTGGGGGTTCTATTCCGACTGCGACCGCTGGGACGTTCGGCTTCACGAACTTGAACTGCAACCCCGGACGCCGTGGAGCGTGTTGCAGGCGATTCCTTCGCGGGCTCAAATTGAGCAACTGCTTGAGCCGCTGGCGACGATATTGTCGGATTCAATACTGGGTCGCTTTGCCAAAATCTCGGCACCAGATGCCACGATGGCGGTGGAACAGTTCTAGCGATAGTCAGGGCTTTGTGGTTGGTTCGGCAAGCAACGGTTTTTCCGGGTCGCGGCGGACAGAGCGCAAGCCTTTTCCGAAAAGAATCTTTGTCCTGACCGCGAATCACACTTTGACCAGCACCGGAGACGGCTTTGCTTGCAATCCCAAGGTGAAAGGCGGAATTTCCATGTATCGCCCCGGCGCAAGGTCCGATTAACGCAAAGTTAGCCAGATTTGTGGTCACAGAGTGTTTCAAAACGGATCACTTCACAGAAACCGCTTCTCAATTCGTTACAAAAACCGTGATTTTTCATGGTTTTCGGCTGTGGCACGGGTGTTGCGTTACGATGTACATCCGCGCCAGCGATTGACTTGGTGTTGGATCTCTGGTGGGGATAGGCAAAATGATGCACGACGAAAAAGGACATTTTTTGTTCGCATCCACCAAGCCCCCAAATAAACTACGAAGTTGTGGAATTTCCGGCGCTTGCTGGAGATCAAGATCGAGGAAATACGGCCTCTTATCATTCGCGTTGGAGTTGATTATGTCGACATGCACGGCCAAAGTCGCGCTGCGAGTTTTTGTTGTTGCTCTGTCATGCGTTACGCTGCAGATGGATGCTTTTGCTTTTCAGGGCGAAAGTGTATCGCCGACTCGTATGGCGACCTTTGAGTCCAATGACTCGACGGTTTTCGCATTGAGTGTCGGTCCCGAAAAACAGGCCTTGCAGCGTGCAAGCGATGTTATGGTGTTCGTCGATACGTCGGCCAGCCAGACGGGAGCCTATAAAAAAGACTCTCTGGAGATGCTTCGCGGGCTTATTCGCAATCTGAGCGCTGACGATCGTGTGCAAATCCATGCGATCGATTTGGAAGCGATCGCGTTGCATCGTGGATTCATGAATCCGGCGGCCGACGAAGTTGCGCTCGCCATCGAAAAGCTTCAGAATCGTGTCGCGTTGGGCTCAACGGACATGGAGTCCATGATCACCACCGCTGTGTCAGGCTTTGAGCAGGACACCGACAGAAGCAGGAATGTGATCTACATCGGTGATGGAATCAGCCGGGCAGGGATTCTGCATACCGACGTCTTTACCAAATCAATCAAATCTCTGGCCAGCAATCAGATCTCTGTTTCCAGCTACGCCATCGGCCCGGAGCGTAACATCGGACTACTGGCCGCATTGGCCAACAATACCGGCGGCAACATTATTATCGATTCCGATGCAGTCGATGCCACCGCCACAGCAGCGACGGGGCTTGCCGAAACGGTACACGGTTCTGTCTTCTGGCCACAAACAGCCACGCTCCCTGATCATCTTGTCGAGATTTTCCCTGGCAAATGTCCGCCAATGAGAAGCGATCGTGACACGATCTTGGTTGGTTCTATCGCCGCCCGCAAGGCGTTGAAAATGGAACTCAAAGGCATCCTCAATGGTGTGGAAGTCTCCAAGTCATGGACGATTCAGCCAGAAGACGCTTCTGACGAATTCTCCTTCCTGCCAAAGATGCTCGAAGAAGTCCGCAAGGACGGCGGCGTCTCGCTACCAACAGTTGGCTCGGAAGGATTGATCGAGTACGTTCGCGTTCAGAACGACGGCCAACGCACGATTCAAAACCTTGGCAGCAAGGCATCGGCTCGCCAAACGACTGCGATTGCCGCTGCGGCCCGTAAAGGCGGTTCGCACACAGCGATGGCAGCCCGTTTCCGACTCCAAGAAGACGAGGATAACAATCCATTCGATCAACTGGAAAATCAAATCGTCGAAGAAACTTCTCCATTCGATGAAGCGGCCAAACCAGAAGTCATGATGGACAAGCCCGCCGAGGACATGGGTTCACTTGTTGAGACTGACAAGGAGCCGATGATGGAACAAATCGAAATTGCTCCCAATCAGGAACAGCCAGGGGCGATAGCGCAGGATTCTGGGCTGCTCGATCCTGGTCCAGGTGTTGTGATCGACGCGGCACCTTCAGTATCCGGTGGCTCGCAAAGCCGTATCAGCCAGATGCTTACCGAGCCCGAAGCTGCCAACGTTCGCGATCAGATTGTGCAGGTCCAAGAGCGTGACAAAATCATCAACGAGAAGGTTCGCAAGCAGGTCCAGTTCGAGATCGAGCGATCATCACAGGAACTCAGAAGCAATCCTGGCGATGCGATCGATCGTCTCAAGAACATGCTTGAGGTGGTTGTCCAAACTCCGGAACTTTCTGAAAACACCGCTTCGGAGTTGCGTAACCGACTCGAATCGGCGTTGCTCAGTGCGACTCGTGAAAAGCTGGCCTTTGATCAACGCGAAGAAATTCGAAGTGTCAACACTGCGATTGCAGATTCCATTCGCAACGAGACATTGACGTTTGAGCGGCGCGAAGAAAAACTTGCCCGCCTTGTCGGTCAGTACAACTCACTGCTGAAGGAACGCAACTACGCGGTGGCTGAAGAGGTCGCTGATTCGGTTGCAGAGGCTTTCCCGGACACTCCGGTTGCGGTTGTTTCCACCGCCAAAGCCCGATTGGCTCACGCCCACTTCGAGTTGGATCAAATTCGCTATGAAAAGGAACGGCTGTTCACAGCTGCCGTTCGCGAAATCTACAAATCCTCCTATCCGATTCCCGGAAACCCACCACTGGTGTTTCCCGATGCGGAAGAGTGGATCGAAAAGAAAGCTCTTCGCGAAAAGTTCAAATACATTCGTCTCGCAGGCAGCAAAAACGAACGTCGGATTCTTGACCTCCTTGACGACACCTATGATCTGGTCTTCGACGAGCGGGAGTTCGGTGAAGTCCGCCAGACTCTTGAAAGAGATCTCAAAATCAACATCAAGGTTGATTCGGAACTCGAAGGCGAACTCGACGATGAAACGCTGATCACCGAAAACCTCACCGGCGTCACTCTTCGCACGGGTCTTCGCCAGATGCTGGGAGAGTTCAACGCGACCTATGTTGTCAAAGACGAGGTCCTCAAGATCATCTCTCTCGACAACGAAGACGCTCCCGAGAACTCAGTCACCGACGTTTACAACGTGGGTGACCTGATCGCTCCGCGGAACAATCCGGGTGGTGGCTTCGGAGGCGGTGGTCTGGGCGGCGGCGGTCTGGGTGGCGGTGGTCTGGGTGGCGGCGGCGGTGGCTTCGGCGGTGGTGGCGGAGGCTTCGGTGGCGGCGGCCGAGGCGGCGGAGGCGGCGTCTTCTGCATCCAGGACGCAGGTGTTGGATTCATGATTCGTGAATCATCAGCCAAAACAAAAACTGTGGCACCTCCAGTAGTTGCTGTTTACCCGATCGAACTGGAGACCGGCAACGATCCGCAGACTGCATGGCGTGATTACTTCAGCAAGAACCGCCCGGAACCACGTGTTGTTCGCAAGACGGTTTCCACATTGGTTCGCAAGAATCGTCACGAAGAAATTGTTGCTCTGATTAACGCCGCGATCCTGAACAACCAGAGCCAAAAAGCATGGATGTTCGAGGCCTTGGGATTGTCGCTTGACATTCTCGGTCGCCCCAAGTCGGAACTTGAGCGAGCCATCATGTCGGCAATTGACCTGTCTGACAGTGTCGGCGAAACAATGGTTTCGGCAATTTACATGTCACGAAACGGCATGGAGCACCGTTCACTTCAGGTGTTTCATGACATCGCAAAATCGAATCCGGCCATGATTGAGCCATGGGAAGTTGCTCTGACGGTTGCGGATCGTTTTGGCATCATTGAAGCACAACGCTGGGCTTCGGTTGGCGTCCTCTCGCAAGAGTGGCCCGACAAACCTGCTTTGGTCAAGAAGGCTCTGTATTCTGCCGCAGCGGTCAAAGCTTCGTTCACGAAAAACGGCCAGTCGGATGAATTGGCCGCGTTCGAAAATGAGCTTACTGCGGCAAAGCAACGGGATTGTCACATTGTTGTATCCTGGTCCGGTGATGCGGATATCGACCTGTTCATCGAAGAGCCGGGCGGGACAATTTGTTCACGTCTGAATCCACGAACAACTGCCGGTGGTGTTTACTACGGCGACAAGTACTCGCAGGGGAAAAATGCTTCCGGGCAAATGCAAGAAATCTACGTCCTGCCAAAAGGCTTTTCTGGCGACTACCGGCTTGTTGTGCGACGTATGACTGGAAAGGTAACATCTGGCAAAGTGAGAGTTGCCGTGACCAACCACCTGAACTCGGACTTTCAGGCTGGCATTGAGAAGTTCGTCAATCTCGACGAAAAAGGAGCCATCGTGAAGTTCCAGCTTCAAAACGGTCGCCGAACCGATGACCTTGAGAAACACACCATCGAGACGCTGGTTCGCAAAAAATCAGCGATCGACAAAACGGTGCTTTCTCAAAAACTGGCCCGGAATTTCTCGACTGCGGCCGCGTCCAGTTTCTTCGGCTCACGACTCGCCAACGGCGATGATGACTTTGGTAGTTTTGGAGGCAACGTCGGCAGACGCAACTCCCTGGGCAATCAGTTCTCGCCCGGCGTTGTTGGCTACCAGCCAAACATTCAAAACATTCCAACTGGAACATTTTTGACGGTCAACCACGCCACGACAGCCGATCGACTGCATGTGCTTGTCAGCGTTTCACCTAACTTTTCCACGATCACGTCGGTTCAGACCTTTAACATTCTGGGTAACGCACAGAATGCCGGTGGTGGTGCTGGCGGAGGCGGTTTGGGCGGCGGCGGAGGCGGTTTTGGCGGCGGAGGCGGTTTTGGCGGCGGACTCGGTGGCGGCGGTGGAGGCAACTTCTAGCCAAATCCGATTGTTGTCACTTTCGACTCCAGACCCTGTCTGATTTCACCCCGGATTCACAAAGAGCTCACGGTAAATTACCGAGAGCTCTTTTTTGTTTTGACACCTGAAGTTTTGCTCATGAAGTTCTCTTCCAATTCGATCGCCGAAGTCATTTCTATCGGCGACGAACTGACCAGCGGGCAACGACTCGACACCAACACGCAGTGGCTTTCGCAAAAGCTTAACGATCTCGGGATCAACGTTGGATATCACACCACCGTTGCCGACGACCTTGACCGTCAGACTCGAGCGCTGCAAATTGCAGCCAACCGGGCAGAGCTTGTCCTGATCACAGGGGGACTGGGACCGACACAGGATGATCTGACCCGCGAAGCGATCGCAAACGCCGCCGGCGTAGCGTTGGTAACGGATCAACAGGCTCTCGCTCACATCGAATCGATCTTTGCCCGCAATGGTCGCCCGATGTCGTTGGCTAACAAAAAGCAGGCTCTCTATCCGGTCGGTGGAAGTACCATCCACAACGAAGAGGGTACCGCTCCAGGCGTAAAGTTTTGCTTTGGTCAGAATGATGAATCCGGCCACCAATGCCTATTATTTGCAGCCCCTGGCGTGCCCTACGAAATGAAGAAAATGTGGACCGAACAAATCGAACCGGAAATAGGCGGCTTGCTCGACGGCCAATCCGTCATCCGACATCGTGTGCTACGCTGTTTTGGAATCGGCGAAAGTTCTGCAGAATCAAAAATGCCACATTTGATTGCGCGGGACCGATCTCCCCGCGTTGGAATCACCGCCAGCTATGCCACGATCTCGTTTCGCATCACCGCCACTGCGGAAACCGAATTCGACTGCGAAAAACAAATCGAAGAAACAGCGGGCTTCATTCGTGAAACGCTGGGCGAAATCGTGTTCGGCGACGGCGACGTCAACCTGCAAACGGTGACTGCGAATTTGCTTGCCAGCGCTGGGCAATCGGTCGCTTTTGTCGACTTTCAATTCGGTGGCGCTGCGGCATTGTTGCTGCGATCGGCTGGCGTTGACAAGGTCTGCCCTTCATCGATCGCGATGGACCAGGTTCAACCACATCAATGGCTCGATCCTGAATCAGATTCCGATTCCAGTCAACACGACCCCGATGTTACGCTCGTCAGAGCCGCCGACAGAATCCGATGCATGATGGGAACGACGATCGGCATCGCGATTGGAAATCTTCACACCGGCGATTTAGACCAACAGCACACCGAATATCGGGCTGCAGTCTGTTTTTCAGAAAATCAATCCAGCGTGGAGAAGTTCTCGCGGGCAGGGCATTCGGAAATGCGGGATACCCGCTGCGCCAAACAGGTTGTTGATTTTCTCAGGCGTTGCTTGCTGAATCGTTAGGTTAGCTTCGCCGCAAGATTCTTTTTACCCGACGACCCAACCAGAGAATGCCGCGAATCAAATTCGCTCGCGTCCCGGCTCCGAAAACTTCGACACGCATCGCTTTGGTTCCGTCCGCATTCCATCGCGACTTGTACGATTCATCGCCTCGCAAGAAGTCAAAGAATTCAAACCCGTCTTCGATGGCCCATTCAATCTGGCGACGCAGGATCGCTCGGCCCGGCTCATACTTCAGATGGTCTGGCGACATTCCGCCCTGGTAGCCAAAAACTCCATGGTCGTTGACAAAACCAATATCCGCAGAAAATGGGACGCCATCAACTTCCAGCCACATCATTCGCAAATTGCCCGAACCCAGATGCGACTTGGCAGCGATGGCGACAAACTCACGAAAATTCGGCGACACAAAACATCCTGGCTTGCCAAGGGAATTCCAGCGCTGCGTATGAAGCGATTCCAGAATCTCCAAACCGCGTTCAAGACTCGCATTATCACGTACGCGATGCATCTTGACGTCAGCTTCGTTCAGGGTCCGCTCGAGCTTGCGAAATTTCTTACGGGCGTTCTTTGAAAAAATGCGTTCCAACTCTTTCCATGTCGCCGGCAACTGCACTCGCCAGGTCGAAAGAGAAGGGCTTTCACGTACTGCCAGTCCCTTCTCCCGCAAGGCACCGATCAGGCTTGCCATCGCTGCGTGGTCACAAGCAACCCCGTCAAAGTCGAGCACGTCCCACTCGTTTTTCCGCTCGTAAAACCAGCGAGCAAAGCACTCGATGACTTCGGGCTGATTCGCATTCTGGCCCGAGATCCCCATAAAGTCCGCACATGCTTTGCCGCTACCAACAAAAGCAAAATGCCGCCCTTTCTTCAAAGAAGTGCTTTTCACCAATGGCAAACAGGCGACCACCCGGTCGTCGATCCGACAAATGAGAACACAGACCTGCTGGTACTGCGATCGATACGCTTCAAGCCAGGCGACCATCCAGTCCGTTCGATCGAAAATCGAAATCGAAAGGTCATCAATCTCTCTGGAAATCGCCTTGATCGCGTCAACGCTATCGATACATTCAAGCATGGCAATGCCGTCGGACACGGCGGGCTGTTTCCATTGCACCGGATCAAGCAGACTTGTCGAAGCACCAGCAAGGTTGGTGGTTTGCATTTTCAATTCCTGTTCACTCATTTGCTTTCCCAGTTTCCTCTCAGAACCGTCTCAAAATCGACGGACTCCAAGTCGTATTGTGCGATAGCCTGTTCCACCGCAGTAACTTCAACGTAGTCGATGTTCTCGATTTCAACGCGTTGCCGATTCAGAAACGCGATCGCGCGATCTCCGAGGCTCGATACGACATCAAGCGACTTCGCGTCGTCGATGTAGACGCCATCTCGCCCGCCGCCGCCGCCGTCAAATCCAATCACCGCAGCATCACGAACGACGCCGCTGAGGTTGTCGCCGGTGAAATCCACCCGCTCATTGTCGACGATCAATCGGTCATCTCCTGCGGACCCCAGAATCGAAGTCCGATCGTTGCCCGCTCCAAGATCGACATCGAAAACGCCGATGCCGACTGCGCGAATAAAACTTCCCGACTCAAATCCCAGCGTTGCACTGTCGGCATCTACCTGAAATGATTCGTTTCCTGTGCCGCCGACAAGCTGCAAGCGATCGTTGCCCTCGTTCCGGCCCACAAAGCTGACTCTTTCGAATTCAGCGGCGGACAGTGAACTGCGGTCCAGTCCAAAATCAACCCGCTGTTCGGATCCGACAACGGTGTCGGTTCCCCTTGTCCCGCGGATAACCGCTGTGTCTTGTCCGCCGCCACCACCGACTGTCATTTGTGCGAACCCGTTGGCTACGAAATGTTGCGATTCGGACCTCAAATCAAGCACTCCATGTGCCAGCGAAAGCCGATCTGCTCCCCCGGTTCCCTCAATTTCGATCGCGTCAGCGGCCTGTCCTGCGAACGAATTTACCCGTGCTGCATCTCGAATGAAAACGCTACCGGATTCGCTTGTGAACCCAGCCAAGCCTTCACCGACGACAAACCGATCCGCGCCCTGTGTCCCGAACAGATTGACAATGTCATGCCCGCCACGGGTGTTGATTTCAAGTTCCGTCGCGCCAATGGAGACCAGTCGCGACGTGCCATTCCAAACCGCTGCCCGATCGCCTCGGGCAAAAAGCGTGTCGTTGGTGTTGGCGGTAAAGAATTGAACCCGGTCATGTCCGCCTTTTCCGTCAGCGATGGCAATGTCAAATCCGTGACCGGTCGCTTTCCCGTCAGCCCCAACGATGGAAAGCCTCTGGTAGTCGCCGGCGATTGTGTCGTCGCCACGGGTGCCGGCTACCGTAAGCTGCCCGCCGCTGCCATAAACATCGATGTCACGAAAGCCGACCGCACGAAACGAAGTCCGGCCATCGAAAGCATCTACGCGATTGTGGCGTAGCACTGTCCGCTCGAATCGGTCACTTAGATGCACCTCGACCGTATCTTCACTCTCATCGCCGCGAACTTCGACAGAATCGATCTCCGAACGATCGAATCGGTATTCATTGCCATTTACCGATACCGAAATTTGCTCCCCGTCGCTCAATTCAAATTCGTCCACTCCCTCAGTCCCAAAAACGAGAACTCTGTCGCCGACGACCTGAACAAGATTGTCAATTTGAAGATCAACTTCTCCACCGCCGACAACCTGAATGAATAGCTCGTCTCCTGTTTCCACATTCAATCGAATTTGAGCGTTTTCACCAGAACCCGTTTGCGAGATGGCAATCCGGTTCATTGAACCGTCAAAGACCTCGAATGTAGCCGCGCGGGCTGACGACAACTCCAGTGCCAACGGCCCTGATCGAGACGCGGTCAGCGAATAGGTCTTTTCGGTGTCAACAATATCGGTGACGTCGATTGATTCGATTTCGCCTAGATCAAAAACGCCGACTTCGGCTTGCCAGGACACCGCGACCTCAAAGTGCCCCGTTCCTTCACTGGCACTAATGCCAACAAAGTACTCGCCTTCGGCAGCTTCGAAATACACATGGTTTCCATCGAATCGTAGTTCAACCGGATTTCCCTCGCTGTCAACGATTTCGACTTGTGGCTGCAGGTCATGGGAAGCTTGAAACTCCAATGCGACCTGTCCATTGCCCTGGGTGTTCAGGCGAAACCAGTCCGCGTCGTTTGTGTCGCTGATCGTGCCGCGTAACAGTTCACCGCCTTCGAGCACTCCAACGTCTGTCGCCTGGGAGGGCACGTCACCGTGAGCATCGTTTACAACCGACTCGATCGCGGCTTGCAAGTCAATTCGCTGGTACGTCGCATTGGTGACTGGGTCAAAGATTGATTCCGAGGTCGCCAAAAACTGCTCGTAGAGAGTTTCTTGATCGACGTCGAGGTTACCGACAAATGCATTCGCCTGGCGAAGAATCGCACTCGCGCCCGCAACGTAAGGTGCGGCCTGGCTTGTTCCCGACGCCGACACAAATGAATCTCGCTGAAAGTTGCCGAACAGATGATCCGGCGCGGCGCTGACAACGTCGCTTCCCGGTGCGACCAAAACACGCGAGTCACGTTGACTGAATTCGCTCAGTTGGTACTCACCAGGCTCAAACCCGTTAGTGCCAAAACTGTTGTGGCTGGCCACCGGCACCACGTGCTCGCTGGCAGCGGGAAAGCTCAAACCGGTGGTTTGCAAGTTGCGAAAATCATTCCCGGCGGCAACGCTGATAAACACGCCGGCGTCTTTCAGGTCTTCGAGTTCGTCCTGAAGAATCGTCCACTGGGAAGCTTCCGGTGAATCGGCACCGATGCCCAGCGAGAGGTTGACGGTCGTGATTGGATTTTCGAAGGTGTTCAGATTGTCACGAACCCATTGAAGCGCCGATTCTACCCACTGGATTTCGCCGCGGCCAGCATCATCAAACACCCTCAAGGCGACAAGGTCGGCACCGCTGGCAACGCCGCGGTAGGTCGGATCTTCGCTGCCGATGATGCCGGCGACGTGGGTTCCATGAAAGCCCGCCGGTCCGTCGTCGTATGGATTGGCGTCGTTTTCGGCAAAATCCCAGCCGCCAACGACCCGGTGCCCCTCGCCGAAACCACCGCCAAATGCCGCGTGATCCCACGCGATACCAGAATCGATAACCGCTATCGTTTGACCGCTTCCGTCGAATCCATACTGGTCCGCGATGCCCGCCGCGTAGGCAGCATCGGTCGCAAAGTCCTCAGCCGAAATGATTTCTGCTGGCACGTTGGGAAGCGAAGCGGTCACGTCGATCGGCTGAACCGAAAGAGCGGTCACTGGATCGGCGGACATGACCAGCCGTTGCTCGAACTCTTCGAAGCGACGTTGGCGAACTGGTTTTCTGGCGGGACGGCCCATGGACTCGTTGGAGGGAACATTTCCGCACGGTAATGCATTCATTCCGTGCTGACGTCCATGTCGATTGCGCCTGGTTCCATTTTGGCGGCAGCAAAAAAGGGCATCGCTGCGGGGAACTGTACGTCGCCAAATCACTTTGGGGTCACTCTGCCACAAGACTCGCATGGCGAACACGCCCGACAAGGCAATCCCTGACGGTTATGCGGATTGCAGGGGATCCATCAAGCCAACCGGTTTGGTGATCCTTGGCGGGTGAGTGCTTCAAACTGTTCAGGTATATACGGTTGCGCCGATTTTTGAGTGGATCCGTAGCCTGCCCGATTTGATCTGGAAGCCATCATGAAACCGATGTCAGCCTGGCGATACTTTGCCCTTTCAAGGTTCTCAAAGCCAACCAACGACCGAATTGCCTATCAATCGATCAGGACATCTGGCGTCACGTCGATCGTGGAAGTGGGACTCTCCAACGGCGAGCGCGCGGAAAACATGATTCGCATCGCGCAGAAGTTCAGCCCCGATGCAAAGATCCGTTACACGGGAATTGATTTGTTTGACGCCAGGATCGACCACTCGCCACTAAAGTTGCTCGACACGCACAAGCGATTGAACAATCTTGGCGCAAAAGCCAAACTGGTTCCCGGCGAATTCAGTGACGGGATTCAGCGAATCGCCAACTCGCACACCCGCACCGATCTGGTCATCATTGATAGTCCCGTAGATTCTGACGAAATCGAGGCCGGCTGGCGATTCGTGCCCCGAATGCTGCATCCCAATTCGGTGGTGATCGTGATGTATCCGGGAGACCAGTACGAGACGCTGAACTTTCTCGAAGTAGGAAAACGGGCCTCCGCAGTGGCCGATCGCAGCAAGATACCCGCAGCGGCGTAAGCCCGGGGTCGTGGCTTACTTCAGCGACTCGAGATACTTCTGATCGCCGTCGGAAAGTTTCGAACGATCGACCTTGACTGTCTTGCCGTTGATTTTCTTCAGCGTCACTTGATCGTCAGAGACACGAATCACTTGAGCCATCAACGTGTGCTTACCCGAGGTCCATACCCTCACCAGTTCGCCGTCGATCGAAGTCCCTGCGGACGATTTGCCTTGGCCGTGGGAGTCACCAAAAATCGCTTTTTTTAACTCTGCGTCAGAAACGAACAGCAAGACCGTCACCGACATCGAGCCCTTGCCCGGCAGTTCGATTGTCCTGGTTCCGGAAACATAAACCTGGCCAGGTGGGACTTCGGAGCCCGACGAAAGCCCACTGGTCGATGGAAGCCACATCAAATATTGCTGCTCGTCGAATAGCACCACCGTGTCGTGATCATTGAAAGCATGCAACACGATGCCGGTATCCATGAACCCAATCGATCCCTTGTTTCGCGTGTCCAGAAACCCGCCGGTATGCTTCATCAAGCTATACACTGACTCTTCGGTGGCTTCTTTGCCGATCTTGCTTTTTGCATCAACTAGCAAATCCAACTGTTGCTGGTATCGCCCGGTCACTCTCTCTTTGACTCGCTCGGTGCGAAAAAAGTACTTCTCGACTTTGGTTCTCGGGTTGTGCATCAAGACGATATCGTTCCCGTCGCTTCCGCCTGGAATCGGAAACCCGCCTTTTTTCATCAGGCTGACCTTCTTGCGAATGGATGATGACTTACTGCGAAATTTCTTCGAAAGCGACTTGTAGTCGTCACGGCAGTCGGCGACGTAATCGGCAAGAGCAGACGCTGGGATGGGTAACCGTTGGATAATGCCGCCGCTCTGCGCACCTCCTGTTTCGTCAGTCTCCAATTCCGCAATTCCATCCTTGAGCCTTACCAGATCCTTTTGCTTTGAGCGATCGATGGCGTCGAGGATGTCTTCCGAAGAAATTCCAAAATTCAAATTTTGTGAATCGCCACGCGACGCCAGGGTGCTCATCGCCACCACTTCGCCGGATCGGTTGATCAACGGTCCGCCGCTGTTGCCCGGCGACAACGCCGCATCAATCTGAACCCATTTGCCGGTATACTTCGGCGAGATATTTTTGCCTGCACGCAAGGCAGAAACGATTCCGTTAGTCGCGGTAAACGAAAGACCCCTGGGTGCACCAAGAGCGGTGACTGTTTCGCCTTTTCGTGGCAATTTCTCAACGACGTCAATCGGATCGTAGCCACCCCCTTCGATTCGGCCAACGCAAACGTCGCGGGATTCGTCCCAGTAGTAGGTGCCCTTTACTTCGACTTGCTTACCATTGGCAAACGTTGCCGTCGCGTTCAACGCTCCCGCCAGGACATGGACGTTGGTCACGAAAACTCCGTTGGAACCAACCACAAAACCACTTCCAAGTGACTGGCCTGTTTTGCCTTCGACTTCGATGCGAATGACACTACGCTCACAACGCTCGATCACGTCCGCAAGGTCTTCTGACTGGGCCCACGAAAGAGATGCCGTCAGCACAAACAGCAACGCCACAATTGCGGGAAGGACTCCGCGTAAAGCCATAGAACAACCTCAGCATGGAATGGAGCACCAAGGATAACGCGGCGAAAAACTAACGTCAATTTTCCCGGCTCAAAAGAGTAAGTTGAACTCTGAAAGGCCGTTAAAGCTCCGTTATTGTGCCGATTTTAAGTGACACAAGACACCTGTTCGCTTTCCACCCGGATTATTCACGACGACGGGCGTTGATTCTACGTCCGGCCAACAGGAGCAGGGGAAAAGCTGAATTTCAACAAGAAATGCGAATCATCCGGTAGATGAAAACCACAGCGATCGTTTCATCGCATCAGTGTCGTGGATCACTGTCGGAACTGATTTTGACGTCCACGCCTCGTGAATAATCCGGGTTCCAAGGTCGCTCGCGCAAAAAAAACTGCCGGACGTTGAATAACATTCAATCGTCCGGCAGCCTCACCAATTTTGCCATGACGGGAACCGAGGGCTGAGTGTCGCATTAACACGGTCGTATCAATTATTTCAAAATTTCTTCCATCACGCGTCCATGGACGTCCGTTAGCCGCATATCACGCCCCGACCAGCGGTAAGTCAACCTCGTGTGTTCGATCCCCAACAAATGAAGCATCGTCGCGTGCAAGTCATGAATCTCGACGCGGTCTCGGATCGCCTTGTAGCCGAATTCGTCCGTCTCGCCAAAAACGGTTCCTCCCTTGATCCCGCCGCCAGCCATCCACATGCTGAAACCGAAAGGATTGTGGTCGCGGCCGTTGGAGCCCTGCGCAAAGGGGGTTCTTCCAAATTCCCCCGACCAAACCACCAGCGTCTCGTCCATTAGCCCACGCTGCTTGAGGTCGCCAAGCAAGGCAGCGATTGGCTGGTCGACGGCACGTGCATTGTTCGCATGCCCCTTTTTCAGGTTACTGTGTTGATCCCAACGATCGCCGTTAACCGAAGGACAGGTCAACTCAATAAATCTCACACCACGCTCGCACAGCCTTCGAGCCAACAAACACTGACGCCCGTAAATTTTTGTTGGTTCAAATTGCGAATTCAAACCATAAGCCTCGCGAGTGGCTTCGGTTTCACCGCTCAGATCGGCCAGTTCCGGCACCGCCACTTGCATTCTGGCGGCCAGTTCATAGTTGGCAATCGCGGACTCCAGCGGATCGAGTCGTCCCATGTTCTCGATCGCAATCGCGTCCATTTGCTTGAGCAGCTTCCGCTTTCTTGCCCGATCACTCCGCTCGGGTGACTTTATATTTGCGACCAGCTGACGGTTGCGCTGAAAGACGCTTGCCTGGTACGCGGCAGGCAAAAACCCACTGTTAAAATTATCCAGCCCTCCCGGCGGCGTCAGTCCACCATTGAGCACCACGAATCCTGGCAAGTCCTGATTTTCGCTTCCCAGTCCGTACCCGACCCAGGCTCCCATGCTTGGCCGTCCCTGCAACCCGCTGCCGGTGTGTAAAAAGAAATTTGCGTTGGTGTGCTCCGAAAAGTCGCTGGTCATCGATCGAATCACCGCAAAATCATCAACGTGTTCTGCCATCATCGGAAAAAGATCGCTGACTTCAGTTCCCGATTCCCCATACTTGCGAAACTTCCACGGGCTCGCCAACGTGTTGCCCGCATTGTTGAACTGCGTGGGCTCCTTCTTCATCGCGAACGGTTTACCGTTGTCACGATCAAGCCGCGGTTTGGGATCAAAGGAATCCACCTGGCTGACGCCGCCATCCATGTACAAGAATATGATGCGGCTGACTTTGGGTACCAGGTGCGGCAACTGCAAGGGGCGATCGATATTGCCTTCGGTGGCACGTAGTTCTTTCGCCAGCATTGCCGACAGAGCAACGGACCCGAACCCGCAAGCGGCCCGAGCCAATACACTTCGCCGTGTCAGCAGATGCGGGCCAACCTGGCCGCAGTTAGTTGTTCTTTCTTGCTCTGGTTTCATTTTACTGGAGAAAGATAAACTCTTTCGTATTGAAAACGACATGACACAACGACTCCCACGCGTGCTCCGAACCATCGGCCAGGAACTCCGTTGCAAGTCGGATTTCCGGTTCCGTGGGCATTCGGGCGAACGCAGTTCGATACAAAAGCTCGATCCTCTTTTCCGTCTCGGGCTCACTGGCGGCCAAATGCGCTGCGAACTTTTTCGCCTGCGATGCGACGAAAGGATCATTCATCAACATCAAAGCCTGAGCCGGCACGTTCGAATTCGTCCGTCGCCCAATGGCATTGATCGGAATCGGGGTGTCGAACGCCAACATCATCGGTGAAAGAAAATTTCTCCGCACCGTAATGTAAATGCTTCTTCGTCCGTTTCCGTCCAATGGCCCGCTTTTGGAAGGCCGACCACGCCCGGTCATGAACGGTGTCAAATGGATCGGCACCGAAGGCCCGAACATTTTTGAATCCAGCGTCCCGGCTACCGCCAGCATCTGGTCCCGAATCGATTCACCGCCAAGCCGCTTCAGACGGCGCCGGTAAAACCATTTGGCTTCAGGGTCTTTCTCCTGCCCCAATTCATTCGGCGCGGCGGAACGCTGATACGTTCGGGTCATCATCAATTCGCGAATCAAGCCCTTCACCGACCAACCGTTTTCAGCAAAACTAACCGCCAAATGGTCCAGCAACTCGGGGTGAGAAGGAGCCTCGCCCAACACGCCAAAGTTATCCACCGTGGACACGATTCCACGTCCAAGCAAATGATGCCAGATGCGATTCACAACAACCCGGGCCGTCAACGGATTTTCGGAACAGGCGATCTGCCGCGCCAACAGCAGCCTGCCGCTGCCGCTCATATTTTCAAATTCTTTCCAGCGGTCTGCTCCCACCAGCCCAGAAATCAACTGCCTTGGCGCGACCTCGCCGGGCGTTTTGTGATTGCCGCGAATGAAGACCACTTCATTCTCGCCACTTCCGTCTTCGATCGTGATCGCCATTTTTCGGGGCAAACCCGTCGTCGCTTCCTTGATCGATTTCGACAGAGCAACCATCCTGTTTCTCACAGCCGTGTCGTTCGAGTTTTCAAGTGGCTCGGCTTGCCCTGCATCCCCGGAAGCTTTGGGGGGCTTGCGTCGGTCCGATGCGACGACACGATCCACCACAAAAAAACCGCTACCTTTGTCCTCGATCTCCAGCCACGCCCGGTGTCCACGGTACATCGGCAAATCACCACCAAGGGTCAACCACTGAAACTTGTCATGAGTCACGCTTTTTTTCAGCAATCCTTTGAACAACAACGAATTGAATTCGTCCATCACCATTGAATCCACCACCAACCGCACCTTGGCATCTTTTGCTTTGAGCCGGATGTGAATGCGATCATGGCCAATAACAAAAGTCGGTGATTTGATCGATCCATAAAACGCATTGCCTCCGCGGGCGCTGGAAATCTGACCGGGAGAGTCCAGTACCGGCTGGCCCACAAAAGAAACCGGAAAATCCTGGCCAAACTCGAACGCAGGCCCACGAGCAAACCACTTGTCATCGACGTCACCCTCGAATCGAACCGGCATTTCGAGATCGCCGCTGCGAACCGGCCGTTCTTCCTTTGCAGCGGTGTCTGCAGCAAAGGACTCCATCAGTGCAGCCGAATCCTCAAGTAGACCCTGGACTTCGTTGACAGCCTTTGCAATTCGCCCGCCTTCGTCGATTCTCGTTTGACCTTTGCGGGAGCTTTGCAGAAACCCCGCCATCGCGTAGTAGTCCTTTGTCGAAATCGCGTCGAACTTGTGATCGTGACAACGGGCACATGAAACGGTTAAGCCCAGAAAAGACCGACACAGGACGTCGATTTGATTGTCAATACGGCGAATTTCATCGTCACGCACATCGACCGGTCCGTGAGTCGCCTCGCCCAGAAACCAGAATCCCGTCGCCAGTTCCGATTCGTTGAACTTTCGCTGCGGATGCGTCCGCACGGAAAACCTGGACGTTTCCTCTGGGGCTTCTTTCAACAGATCACCCGCGATGTGCTCGACAATCATTTTGTCATAAGGCACATCCGCGTTGAACGCCCTAATCAGGTAGTCGCGATACTGCCACGCACTGCGAATCGGGTAGTCAAACTCATGCCCGTAGGTTTCCGCGTAGCGAGCAAGGTCCAGCCAGTGCCTTGCCCAATGCTCTCCGAAGTGCGGCGATGCGAGCAATTGATCAACAACGGCTTCGAACTCAACCGATTGATTGATCACGTAATTGTCAACCAGATCCAGTGACGGCGGCAATCCCGTCAGGTCAAAACTGGCTCGCCGCAGCAACGCCGACCGTGACGCACGATCATTGGGAGCAAGTCCTTCGCGAGAGAGCTTTTCTTCGACCAGCGAATCAACGACACCGCTCAAGCTTAAACCTGCGGTCGATTTGATTGGTTCAGGTCGTTGCCAACACCAATGCTCTGCCTTGCGAGATTCTACGCTAAATGCCTTTTTGCGAACCCGTTTGGCGTTTGCCGAATGCTGCGGCCACGGTGCCTTTTGAACGACCCAATCCCGCAGGATCTTGATTTCTTCGGTGGACAGCTTTGAATCAGGTGGCATTTGAATGACGTCATCATAGTTGATCACTCGTAGAAGCAGGCTACTCTCAAGCGATTCCAGATCAATCGCAGCGCCTGTGTCGCCGCCATCAAGAATCTCCTCTCGCGATTCCAGACTCAAGCCACCGTCGGCGCTGCCATCACCATGACACTCAAAGCAACGCTTCACGAGGATCGGACGAACTTCGTTTTCGAACGTATCGAGTTGCTGCGATGTGAATCGCGGCCCATCAACCTGAGCCACCGCTGTTGAAGCGGCAGCCAAAAAAAATCCGAGAATGTAAAACAACGATCGTGCCATGGCGAACCTGATTTGAGCCTAGATTATTCACGCGGCGCGGGCGTGACTTTCAATTCCGCCACGGAACACCGCTTCGTTCCGAAAAAGTCCCTGTTTTGAACTTCATCAGCGAGGTGCTCCAAAGCCCTTGAGGCGATACGAATTTAATGTCCTCTTTAGCGTGATTCAACGCGAACCGACGCCTGTCTTCGTGAATAATTCCAGTTGAGTATCCCCTTATTATAGCACAACCGTCTACAGCAGCATCTGCGATTGAGGATCAACCCCCACCCCGGAGCACAGTTCTCGCAACTTCTCCAGCACAATCAATAAACCGCCGGGATCGATGAAAGCATCCGGATCACTGTTACCAGACACCAACCGCTCAAAGTGAAACAGATCGAATCTCGCGTCGCACTGCGTCAGTTCATCCAGGCGTGTCTGGTCATCACCGGTCAGCGTAAGCGTTCGGAACTCTCCGCTGATTTCTTCGATTTGCGAAGCGATTTCAGTGTTCAAATCAAGCACAATATCGATCGCCGAAAAGTCCAGTGGCGCGAGCACCGTCATGGACTCGAATCGCTCCTCTTTTAACGACAGCCCCTTCGGTTCGTAGCGGTTTCCAAGGTCAGCAATCGCCCGCTCGATGATGTCTGCAGCCGGCAAATTCTCCTGCCGAAAAAAGACAAAGAACGTGTCGGTGTATTCGTATTGGGTGTTTTCAAAAAGCGACATGGCGCCGGCACGTTAAATCAGGTTCACCCCATTATACCACAAGCCGGCCCGTCGTATCAGTCGCTCGAACGCCCCAGTTCTTCGGACCTCAATTTCGCAGCTTCCACGGCGGCCATCACCGCGCCTTCAAGCCCACGATCGGACATGGCTTTTAGCCCCGCAATGGTCGTGCCTCCGGGACTGGTGACCCGATCTCGCAGCACCACCGGATGCTCACCCGTCTCGGCCGCCAGTTTTGCCGCTCCCAGCACCGTCTGGATCGCCAACTTCATCGAAACTTCACGCGTTAAACCGCACTTCACACCGCCACTCGAAAGCGCATCGATAAACTCGAACACAAACGCCGGCCCCGAGCCCGAAAGCCCCGTCACAGCATCCAGTTTCCCCTCGTCGACGTTCAGAACCACACCCGTCGATTCCAGAAATCCACAAATCGCATCACGGCTTTCCTGCCCGACACTATCCGAGAAAGCCACCGCCATCGCACCCTCTCCGACAAGGCAAGGTGTGTTGGGCATCACACGGGCGATCGTTTTCACCGAAGTCCGCTCTTCGATTTTGTCCATCGGGACGCCCGCCATCACCGACACCACAACCGGCGACGTCTCCCGACTGCTAACCACCGGTGCGATCTCCCCCGCAACGACTGCCTGAGAAAAGTACTGTGGTTTGACCGCCAAAAACACGACATCCGCTTGCGCGAACAATTCTGCATTGGCATTGAGCCTCGATACGCGATCGGTGCCGACCGCATTTCCAAATGCATCTGCGGCGGTATCGGAAGGATCAGAAATCAAAAAACAAACATCATCGTGATTTGCTGCGATTCCGCCCGCAAGCGCCGTCGCCATTTGACCGGCGCCAACAAAACCAATTCGCTTCATAGTGGGTTCCCTGTTTGGCCTCGGCCAGAAAGATAGCGGCGTTATGCTACACGCAAAATGGTTCAAGCCCAAGATTTTTTCAAATCTCGGGCTTGATCCCGTATCACTGCATTACCAAAAACACGTGTCCACTGCTGATCCCGGATTATTCACGACGACGGGCGTTGATTCTACGTCTGGCCAACAGGAGCAAGGGAAAAACTGAAATTCAACAAGAAATGTAAACCATCCAGTAGATGAAAACCACAGCGATCGTTTCATCGCATCAAAGTCGCGGATCACTGTTTCAACTGATTCTGACGCCCACGCC
>CALFWR010000130.1 GCA_937928555.1 uncultured Pirellulaceae bacterium | reverse complement strand
CTTACCCCGAAAGACCCGAAACATTGAGCAACCACCAATCAGAAGAACAAGATGCGGCAAAGCCGTGAAGGATCGCCGTATGCGCGCGACGACGCGAGCAAAAACGACAAAAAACTGCATCTGTCTTCGCTTGTTTAAGGACTAGCCAGCTAGAACCTAACCTCCGAATGCCGCCGAAGGGATCGGAGTCAGCTCGTCAAGCGAGAAATCCGTTAGAGATTTTAGCCGTTCCAGATCTTGTTGCATTTTTTTGGGAACTCCGGCGAAAACTTCTTCATTGAGCTTGGTAACAACTTCGCGTTCCTCGATTCGAAATCGCTCTACGGCTGCCTTGGTAACGCTACCCAGCTTTTCTGAATCCACACTACTCAAACCAAGTTCGTCGGTCAGGAGTGATGGCCATTCGAAAGGAAGCGCACTTTTATGTTTCTCTCGAAGATAAACCTGCACTGCGGCAGAATTCAACTGTGAAAGCTGATGAGGAAGCAGAATCTTCTTCACTGCATTTAACGCCCGTTCCACGACTCTGTCCTTTTCCTTTTGAACTTGTAGATTTAATTTCTCAGGTACGTCCAGACCCGCTCGTTCATACTCAAGAGCGGCTTCATCAAGGGCCTCATAATGTGGGTCGCTACCCAAATAGTCGTACACAATTTCAAGCTGGCCCTTTTGCTCATCAACAAGCTCCAGTGATGAGATAAAATCCCCATGCTTTACGATCCCAAGCATCAGTGACTTTTTTACATTTTCGATCGTATCAGACTCCATCACGAGAGGGGACCGTGTCTTGAGCAAGTCAGTTCGCTGATCACCAATCAGTTCAGTGAAGCGTGTTCGCGCTTTTATTGGGATACATGAAAGCACTTCTTCCATCGCGCTGGCGATTAGTTGTTGTCGTTTGTCATGATACCTTTGAGTTGCCAGTCTCGTATCGGACAGAAGCAGACTCGATTCATCAAAATCCAAACCTGAAACTTCTTTCAGCAAGACAGGATATTGGAAATCAAGCGGTAAACGGCGCACTCGGTCCAAAGCCAGTTTCAGTGTCAGTATTTCAAATCGTTTTGTGCTGTCCGTATCGAGCAGAGATCTGGACGATGTGAAAAAGTCTCTCCATTGCTTTGCGATTCGGTGCGCTGCGACTTTCTCTTTTTCAAGTTCACTAATTTTTTGGTCATGCTTTTGACGCAACGCTGCAATTTTGCTCGCTTCGCTTGCATCCAACCGTAAAGCTTTTGAGAGCGTGTCATTTGAAAGTCTATCATTTTCGCTGAGCGAATATTCCATTCTCAAAGATATCCACACCACAACTCTCTCTAAATTTTGAGATTCATGTGTTTTCAAGTTCGGTTCAAAAGATTGTTCCCAAATTTGAATCGAAGTTAAAACCATGAAAAACGCACACCAATGCAACATCTTCTATACTCCATTAAAATTTGGCACCATCGGGCATTCTCTTTATACTCTTAACCCGGATTATTCACGACGACGGGCGTTGATTCTACGTCTGGCTAGCAGCAGCGAGGGAAAAGTTGAATTTCAACAAGAAATGTAAATCATTCAGTAGATGAAAACCACAGCGATCGTTTCATCGTATCAGAGTCGCGGATCACTGTCTCAACTGATTCTGACGCCCACGCCTCGTGAATAATTCCGGTTTATACTCTTAACCCGGATTATTCACGAGCCGCGGGCCCGACTTTAAGTTCAGCCAATGAACTTCGTCTCAGTCCGGGTAAAGTCGCTTTCCTCCACATCATCGGCGAGGTGAACCGGAATTTCCGAAGCGAACCCGGTGTCACGTTAGCTTTCGCGCGGTCCAACCCGATCAACGCCCGTGGTCGTGAATAATTCCGGTTTAAGTCCCTCCGTCTAGCCCGTCTAGCTGGGTGTCATTTCGCTGAGGCGCAAGTTTACTGGATTTTTGATCTCAAAAATGGAGGTATTCGGTGCGACCTGAGCTCAGTCGCGGATTTTGCGGTGAATAAATCGCAGCCTCTTCGAAGCCGTGATCGAACAAAGCAGCAGGCACACTCCGTGCGCCGTCAATCACAACAAGAAAGCAATGCTTTCGGCTGGTACAAGGTGGGCTGTTGTCGACAGCACACGCAACCGGCCTCGACGGCGAACGCGCTCGACGGCACACGGAGTGTGCCTACTGCCATGCTCTAACCCGAATTATTCACGATGACGGGCGTTGATTCTACGTCTGGCCAACAGAGGCAAAGGAAAAGATGAATTTCAACAAGAAATTTGAATCATCCGGTAAATCAAAACCACAGCGATCATTTCATCACATCGGAGTCGCGGATCACTGTCGCAACTGGTTCTGACGCCCATGCCTCGTGAATAATCCGAGCCTAAATGAATCGATCCATGAACCGCGGATCCAGGGGGATCGCGCTGACTTCGATGTCTGCGATCAGATCCTGATGCAGCTTTGAATCTTTGTCCATCATCAAACGCCCGATCTCGGCCCAGGCTTTTTGCAGCTCCGGCGAAGACTCGATTCCTCTCAGACGCAAGTCGGCTTCAAGGTTCAGTGCCGTGGCGACTTTAATGTACTCCGGATTCTGGTCCTTGAGTGACAACGCGAAACACAGTGACGCCAGCGAATGACAAAGCTGATCAAAGATCCCGCCTTCGTCACCAAGCAAAAACGATTGATCCATGAACGACTTTTGGTACTTGGCGATGATCGTCAAAATTCGCCGGCCCAAAACCCGATTCCGCTTCAGCGCACGTTTGATGTAAAACTCCTTGGAAGGAAACAGGTTGCTCACCCCCGATAGGTCCCCCGATGAAAACATCGACCCGCAAACGGTCTTTGTCAGATACCAGCCGAATTTGGCTTTCGGGCCCAGCCCAAAGCTCCCGTTGACTTCCGCCAGTCCGATCGGTTCCAAGAACTTGCCGCGAATGCTACGCGTCATCGCGTTGGGAGCACCGACATCCGAAAGCACCGGATTGGGGCCCTCGTAGACCGTGGCGATCGTGAACTCGTGCATGTTCTCGCCGATGTAGTTTTCGATCGGGTGATCGGGCATCGATGCGTTGTGGCCGGTGATGGCTTTGTCGGCGTTGGCGTCGGTTGCGCCGGCGGCATCAAGTCGCGTGAACTTGCGGCGCTCGTCGGTGTGAACGCTTCGCCCGCCCTGAATCTGATAACAGTTGATCGCCGTCTGGAGCAAGCACTTGGTCGCGTAGACTTTGGCAATCATGCCTTGGGTTTCATCGCGGACACCATTGGCCGCCAAACGGAAGCAGAGGTCTCCGAGGACTCGTGCGGCCAGGCCGTGAGCCGCTGCCCGGCCCACCCAAGTCTGGATCCGCGGGGCGTTGCCGATGGGTTTGCCAAAAGTGCTGCGAAAACTGGTCCAGCCCCCGCCGGATGGATCTTCGGGTTTGGCGTCGGGATCTGCTTTGGCCGATTCGCCATTAAGCTCCGGGTCAAGGATAATGTGGGCCAGCAGTTTGAACGTCTTGGCGGCGCTGTTGACGCCGATGCCGCCGCGGCCTTTGGCCAGAGAGCTGAATGCCTGGGCGAGTCCACGTCCGGGCGGGCCAAGCAAATTCGCGGCTGGGACTTTGCAGTCGATCAGACGGAAGCGTGCGTTCCAGAGGTAGTCAAAGGCCGTCAGGTCGTTTCGCTTCATCCGAAAGCTGTCGGTGTCCGCTTTAGGCACTTCGAAAATGATCATCCCCGAATCGCGACCGGGCTTGAGGTCGTGGCCCTGAAGCTTCACGATCAGAACGCAGACCCCGCCGTAGATCACGTTGGTGATCGGCCACTTGATCCCGTTGACGATGTAGTCGTCGCCGTCAAGCTTCGCGGTCATCGAAAGTTTGGACGGGTCGGCACCGACGCCCGGTTCGGTAAGCGCGAACGAGCCGAGCAATTCGCCTTTGGCCATTTTCGGCAGGAAGTACTGCTTCTGCTTTTCGGTTCCGAAATCCAGAATTGGCGTAACGGGTCCAAGGAAGTTGTGGACTTCGAACATCACCGCGAGGTCGGGATGAACAAAGGTCAATGCGCGAAGCAGCGGTCCAAGGTCACCAAGCTTCGCGCCGCTGCCGCCGTACTTTTTGGGAATCGCCAAACCGAAGAAGCCCCGCTGGGCCAAGCCCGAGATGACGGCTTCACGGAACAGCATTTTTTCATTGTTGCAAAGCGTGCCTTCCTTTTTGCATTGGATCAAAAAGTCCAACGAGTCCCCCATGACCTTGGCGACTTCCGGCGATGGAGAAAACGTTCCCGCGTCGAACTCGTGGGCTTTGCCTTTTCCGAACAGCGACGTGATCGTGGGGGCTTCCCCCGAGAATTGACTTTCGGCGCTTCGGTCCGCATCATCAAGGGTCGAAAGAGCGGCAACTTCGTCGGCGGACTTTCCGGCCTGTTGCAGGATCAACGCCATCGCGCCGTCGTTTTGCTTTTCATTATGATCGTCGGATTGTTTTTCTTCGCTTGGGACTTTCAGCATGTTTTGGCCAATAAATGAAGGCAGATTTTGGGGCTCCTGAGCGCCCTTATCGATACTTTACTGTAAGTTTAACAGCAAGAAACCGGTTTTGATAACAGATGGCCATTTTGGGGTGCCATTAAGTCGCATTGGTTCGAATAATTCGGCATTCCAAAGGCTCAGGTGCCCCAATGAACAACTTTACCGTGCTAACAAAGCTGTGTGCCCTGGCCGACAGTGAACTCCTCGCGAAGCTCGCGGGCGAGACCACTGCGGCACTGGGCCGTATCTACGAACTCGAAAACAGGACACCGTTCGATTCGGTGGTGCTCGATTCGGGCTGCGAATTGGGGCTCAAGCGGGAAGATCTGTCGCAGGTTCACAGCTACAAGTGGCGTGGCTCGTACAACAAGATTGCTTCGATGGTCGACGCCGGTTTTTCGGGTGACCTTGTTTGCGCCTCGGCCGGTAATCACGCCCAGGGCGTGGCGCTTTCTGCGAACCGGATGAAGCTTGCCGCGACGATCTTCATGCCGTTGTCGACGCCTCTATTAAAGCAACAATCGGTGCGAGACTTTGGCGGCGAGTTCGTCGACATCCGGCTGCACGGCGATTCGTTCGACCAGTCGCTGGCTCAAGCCCAGCAGTTCGCAGCGGACAACGGCGGCGAATTGATCCCGCCCTACGATGACCTTCAGGTGGTTGCCGGCCAGTCGACGATCGGTGTCGAACTGGCCGAAGTCGTCGACCGCACGCCAACGCATGCTTTTCTGGAAATCGGCGGCGGCGGGATGGCGGCGGGTGTTGCGTCGGTACTGCGAAAGAAGTATCCGGGCATCAAGCTGATCGGCGTCGAAGCGGCGAATCAGAACAGCATGGGTTTGTCGGTCGCTGCCGGCCAAAGGCAAACGCTTGACGAGTTGGACAAGTTCTGTGACGGAACCGCAGTCGCGACGCCGGGTGAATTGCCGTTTCGTTTATGTAGCATGTTAATTGACGAATTCATGACCGCGTCCAACGATGAAGTCTGCCAGGCGATTCAGTTTCTGTGGCAGAAGAAACGCTTCATGGTCGAACCGTCTGCGGCCCTGGGCGTTGCCGCGGCGCAGAAGTACGGGCTTGGTCCCAATGACTACGCGATCACGATATTGTCCGGATCGAATGTGGACTTTATGGCGTTGCCGATGATCGCCAAACGCGGCCAGAAGCACGCACCCGAAGAGCGATTCTTTTGCTTTGAAATCGTTGAGCAGTCGGGGGCTTTGATTGGCCTGCTGGACCAGTTCTTTTCGAACATGAACATCATCGATTTCCAGTACGGCAAAATCGCCAACGACCTCGCCCGTCCGGTGATCGGCGTCGAAGTCCCCGCGGCCGACGCAGCGGCCCTGGACAAGTTTTTCCAGCGCGATGACTTGCCGCCTCACGAAGAAGTCACCGGTAGGGCTGGCACGGATTTCCGCGTCATTCCCTTCAACCCGGGTCGGCTAAGCCATCCTTTTTTTGCAGTGATCACGTTTTCTAACCGCCCGGGGGCGCTGCGTGATTTTATGCGCGGCGTCAGCGAGCGAGCCAACGTTTGCTACATGAACTACACCGACTCGGGTCAAACCGAAGGCCAGGCGTTGATGGGTTTCGAATTCCGCGACGAAGCCATCCAGTTCGCCTTCATCAACTGGCTGGCCGAATCGGGAATCCGCTACGAAGCGGTGGACTCTGCGGAAGTGATTTGACAGGTCGGTCACGTCATCCCGCCGGATTGTGGAAGCGAACCGTAAGGCGCGGTTGAATACGTCTGCACATCACACGAGAGAACTGGACGGAAAGGGACGTTGATGAGAATTCGCTGGATCTTTAGCGTTCCGCTCGATGCTGATCTTGGTTGCGTTGTCGCGACTTTTTGAACCGCGAAAAACGCTAACTACGCGAAAAGACAGGAGTGACTTTGCTCGCGAAACTTTCGCGTGTTTTGCGTATTTCGCGGTCAAACGAATCCGCGCATCACATGGACAACAAAAAGTACAGAACCGCAAATGGACGTTGATGTTGGGGCTCGCAGACCGCAGATTTGTCTAGGATTCCCAAACTTTCAAAGCGACAGATCCTTTTTGTTTCCTCACGTCAGTGCCACTTTTTGAACCGCGAAAAACGCTAAATACGCGAAAAGACAGGATCGGTTTTGCTCGCGAAACTTTCGCGTGTTTTGCGTATTTCGCGGTCAAATAAATCCGCGCATCACATGGACAAAGCAGCGAGGCTCAAACGCGAGGAGCTGGCCGCGGTGATGCTGAAGCACGGAGCGGATGTCAATGCGAAAGATGATGGGCTGATTCTGGATGGCTTGAGATAGCGCTGAATTTATTTCACAACCTTTGAAACTTCGATGTAGGATTGGAGGTATGGAGACAAATGGCATCAGAGATACGCCTTTTCAAGTTCGATGTTCGCGACGAAGTAATTCCCGGAAGGAATAAGTACGATGAAGACATTTTTGAGGCAGCAGGTTTTCCTGGTGCTTGTTGGCTTGTTTTTTTGCAGTGGCATTTTGGCTCAAGAGAGCACTGATTCTTCGGCCGCTGGCGAAGTTCAAAAGGCGGACGAAGGTAAAGCCGACCAGGATTCCGGCGACGAAAATAAAACCAAATTCCGAGTTCGCGAAATTGACCTGAACGGGTTTTACGTTGACCTGAAGCAACGACAAAGCTTCGACCCCATGCAGCTGCTTTCTGGTGGTCTCATGCCGGGCCAGAAATCGTTCTACCAGCTGATCGACTTTATGGACGAACTGGCCGAAGGCGATGATTTCGACGGCGTCGTTTTCGACATGTCGTCTTTGTTCATCATGAACCCGGCACAGCACGCCGAATTCAATCGGCATCTGGAAAAACTCAGCAAGGCAAAGCAGACCTATGCGTGGGTTGAATCGGTGACCAACGGACCGCTGATGGTTGCGTCTCATTGCGATAAAGTCGTCATGGCGGACTTCGGAACCGTTGACGTGCCATCGGCTGCGATGCAGCACATGTATTTTGGTGATGCGTTCGACCTGTTGGGATTGAAGGCGTCTGTGGTTCGAGCCGGGAACTTCAAGGGCGCCGTCGAACCCTACACTGAACCGAAAATGAGTTCGCATTTGCGAAAGCAGTACATGGATATGCTTGAGTCACTTAACGATTCTCGCATCGAATTGATTGCTCGCGGCCGTGGGCTCAAGAAGAAGCAGATCCGTGATATCCAGCGACAGCGAACCTTGTTGCCCAAGGAAGCACTTGAGCAGGGGCTTGTTGATATCCTGGCACCCTACGGTTCGATGGAAAAAACGATTCGCGAGCACATTGGCAAAGATGTTGAATGGGTAACCGCGAAAAAGACCAAAAAAAGTCTTTCGTTTTTTGAATTGATGAACAAGCTGATCGGAAGTTCTTCGTCGTCAAAACGATTCAAGAAAAACACAATCGCGGTAATGCATTTGTCCGGGGCAATCGTCTCGGGAAAGAAACCGTCCAGCGGTTCGATCGTGGCCGGGCCAACGATCGAAATGATTGAAAAGATCACCAATGACGAAAACGTCAAAGGTGTTGTTATTCGAATCAACTCGCCGGGCGGCAGCGCTACAGCGAGCGAAGAGATCCGTCAGGCATTGTTGGGGCTGGTTGAAGCCAAGCCAACTGTCATTTCGATGGGGCAGGTTGCTGCGTCTGGTGGCTATTGGATCAGTTGCATTGACTCGCCAATTTTTGCCGAAAAGGGAACAATCACCGGTTCGATTGGTGTTTTTGCCATGAAGCTTGGTTCAGACACGCTGAAACGACGCTTGGGGCTGCACACCGAGTATTTGAGTTTGGATGACTCAGCTAACCGCAACGGCCGCGATTGGACCGAGTCTGACAAAAAGACGCTGCAAAAGTCTATCGACCGGGTTTACGACAAGTTCGTGGACCTCGTTAGTAACGCTCGTGGAATCTCCACCGAGAAGCTTCGAGAGGACTTGGCGGGCGGACGTGTTTGGAGCGGAACTCAGGCTTTGGAAAATGGGCTGATCGATCATCTCGGCGGCACCGACAATTGTGTTGACTTTATTGCCAAAAAGGCTGGCTTGGAGGGCAAGTTCAACGTGGCCCATCGCCCGTTGCCAAAACGCGGTCTCGATCTGGAGGCATACCTTGGATCTGGGGACAGCGACGAAGTGTGGAGCATGGGCGTACCGCTTTCGACTTTGCGATGGCTTGGTGGCGAAGGCTTTGACCTCCGTCGGATCAAGCTTCTGCTTGAGGATAACTCTCAGAACAGAGGCATCCCTACCGTTTGGGCATTGATTCCAGGCGAATTGAAAATCGAGTAGTTCCGAATCAGGAATTGTTATCCGCTAGAAGTCATTGACCCGGATTAAATACTCCTACGATAAATTGAAGGAGTTGTCTGGCGGAAAGTTACCAAAATCAGTGTCGGCCATCGGAGCCTACGGACGATCAAACTCCCGTCGAAGGTAGCCGAAGCCGTGAAAGCTTTCGGTCAGTCCTTGGACGGCGTGCGTTGCCCAGGAAGTAGCTGGCGCACTTGAACGCAAATTTCCGTAGCGATCGGATGCGACCAAGGCGTCGCGGTTACGGCTCGTGGCGGAAACTCTCCAGCAACGCTTGGTCGATTTTGGCTTTCACGGTGCGGCGGTCGATCTTCAGTTGCCTTGCGGCCGCTTCGTAACTGCCGGTTTTGAAATAGATCCAGGTGCAATATCGCTGGAGGAGCCCATCGGCGGTTAGCGATCCGTCGATTGCGTCATGAGTCCATTCGTTTTGTCCGGCGACGGGCGCGTGCCCGATGCTCTGGCCGGGCAGGTACTCGCCGCGGATCATGATGCTGCTGACACACTGCTCGAGCTCGCGAAAGTTGCCCCGCCAGCGATAGCTTTTGCCAAGATTGGAGCCGATCCAGTCGATCGCCTGGTCGCAAAGGGAGTCCGAGGGGTTGCCGACGAGTTTGGTGGTGATGTGCTGAATCAGGAAGTGCAGATCGTCCGGGCGGTCGTCGAGTTGCTGGCGAAGTGACGGGGTTTCAATTCGATCGGCGCAAAGGCGATAGTAGAGGTCTTCGCGGAATCGGCCGGTTTTCATTTCCAAGTCTAGGTCGCGGTTGGTAGCGCCGATGATCTTTCCCGAAAACGTGAGCTCTTTGGATCCGCCCAGTTTGGTAAAGCGACGTTGTTGCGTGACGCGAAGCAGTTTCACCTGAAGAGCGGCGTCAAGTTCTCCGATTTCGTCCAGAAACACGGCACCATGGCTGGGGCAAAGTTCAAGCCAACCTTTTCGTTCGGCGATGGCTCCGGTGAACGAACCCTTGCGGTGGCCGAACAGTTCTGATTCGATCAGATTGGCCGACATGGCAGACAGGTTGAGCGCAAAGAAGGACGTTTCAGCGGCGTGAAAGCTGGCGGATTTTTCGTCGAAAGGAATAAACTGGGACAAGCCGATGGCTCTGGCGACCAGTTCTTTTCCGGTGCCCGAGGGACCGGTGACGAGCGTTGGCAGTTCGGTCATGCGATGGAACAGGTTTCTCCGGTAGCGATCAAGATCGTGGGTGAAGATCGACTGCCAGACTTGGCCACGGAGTTTGATCGACGGTAGCGATTCGCCAAGGATGTAGGAGTAAATGTTAAAGAACGCGCGGTGAACCTGGCAAAGCACTGCAAAAAGATGACCGGCTGACTCGGGGTGACCGGGAGACTCGGCGGTGCCTGCGGGAAGTCCGGGCATGTCGGTGAGGATTTTGTAGTCGCGGCGGAATTCTTTCCAGACCGATGCGACATGCTGTGATTTGCTCAGGTCGTCAGGATGCTGATAAACGATGTGCTTGTAAAGCAATGCGTAGATGACCACGTACCAATAGTGGGTCATCGACTCGTCAGAAAGTGACTTTCCGGATTCGACCTGCTGCTTGACTCGCGCGATCAGATCAGCGGCGGCTTCGGTGAGCGACGTGACGTTGAATCGTTCGCGATCGGTGAACTCCAGACGCCGGCTCCAGGCGATGCCGTCTTCCTGAAATCGTTTGCCAAGGACTTTCTTTTCCAGTTCGATGCGCCGTGGGAGAAACGGATTGCACGTGGCCAGCTGGGCGAACAGTTCCAGTTGGCGTCTTTCGGTGATGCGGATTTCTGGCATGGTTCGGTGGGGTTGAAAGTCGCGGACAAAACATTCATCCAATGCCTATCTGTACATTGAATGTATATCATCGCGTGGCGATGTGACTACTTAATTTGCACCCAAATGTGGGAAAAACCGGGGTTTGTTGGCCGAATGCCTCTTTTGATTGTTCTGGCACGCGTGATGCGTTGGAGGATTGTCGAACAATTCATTTCTGGGGAAAAGGTTATGCGAGCTGAAGAGTACGAAGAGCTAACGGAAGATCAAATTGAAATCGTCCACTTGCAAGGCGATGTGCCACAGCCAGTTGCTGGTGAGCGACGGGCGTTTCTGGAACTGCTGCTGAGCCCACAGTCGCTGCAGTGGATGATGGCGTGCGGAAGCGGACTGCTGGTGCTGGGTTTGGCAATCTGGTTGTGGTCGGTCGGCGTGTTTGAGAATTCGTTGGTCGTGGCGGCGATCGCGGGCGGGTCAACGATGGGGTTGATTGGGTTTGGCATGGCGATGGTCCGCAAGACACGGCATCAGTTGGCCGGTAGGTGGCTGACACTGTTGGGAGCGCTGGCATTGCCGCTTAACCTGTGGCTGTACGACGCTCAGGGGATTGTTACGCTGGCCCATGGTGGCCATCTGTGGATCCCGGCGGCGATATGTTGTTTGATCTACGCCGGAATCGCGAGAATCCTTCGTGATTCGACTTTTGTTTACACCCTGGTCGGTGGGACCGTGTTGACGGGAATGCTTTTTCTGGCTGACGAATCGATTGGTCGATTCTGGCAATGGCTTCCACCAGCAAAGTTTCTGCTGTTCGTTGGTTGGGCGAGTGTGTTTTCGCAGCGGTTGTTCAACGATGACGAGTCTGACTTTTCCCGCAGCAAGTTTGGGGCTGCCTTTTTCAGGTCCGGGATGATCACCGTCGCCAGCGGCTTGCTGTTGCTGATGGGTGGATTCGTTTCGAACTTCCTTGCTCCGATGGCAGCGGAGTTGTTTGGTTATTTTCAGTGGCAACACCTGCTGCTGACTTCGATCTCAACGCCGGAGAAGATATGGGCGCTGGGGATGATTGCGGCGTCGTCGATTGGGTTGGTCGTTCAAGGCAGGCTGCAGAGATCGGCCTGGTGTTTTCGAATGGCTGGAGTTTTGGCCGTGTGGGCATTTTTGTTGGCAAAGAATATTCTTGGGTTTGCAACAACAATCAATTCAGTGGCCATCTTCGTCGCGTTGATTACTGTGGCTTGGAACGTCGCGGCGGTATTCGCTCGATCGCGAAACGCAAAGTGGGAAGTGGACTCGTTACGCGATAGCGGCGGAATCGCGGGGGCAATGTTGGCGGTTGCGGCAACGACGGCGGTCGGTGGCTTACAGGTTTTCCTGCATGTGACGGGCGAAACGGCGGCCTTTGTTCCGGAGCTTTCCTGGGCAACGGCGGTTCAGTTGTTGACGGCTTGTTTTGCCGGAATCATCACCGCTTGGCATGCCTGGCTTGTGGCACGGCAAAATGAAAGCTCCGAGGCCATGATGAGGCCTTTGCTGGGGTTGGTTGGAATCAGCGCGATGCTTTGCGTGTGGGTGGTTCTGCTGATTCAGGGATCGGTTGCGATTCATGTGGCGTCCCTGGTGGGAGCATTGATTCCGCTCGGTGTGGTTCTGTTTGGCCGCGACGAAATCGTGAGTGTGAAGCTTTCACGAATCGCGTCGATCATGACAACAACCCACTTGGTGACCCTCGGTGGCTGTGCAATTTGCGGGCTGTTTTCAGTGACTGAAACGCGGCTGGTCGTGGCGGCCATTCTTGCGGTTGCGTCGGTGACTTATTTTGTGGCGTCGCGAAAGGCGGCGGGTGGTTTCAGCGGAATACTTGGCACTGCGGCAATGGTGTTGGCGATTGCCGCCGGTGGAAGTCACTATGGTTTGGACTTTGGGTATTGTCTGATTTTGGGGCCGGCTATCGTGGGTGCGGCGATGAAAGTATTCTGCTTTCTGTCGACCGATTCACGATCGACCGAAGCACCGACGATCGAACTGGCGGCAAATGGGTTGGTGTTTTCGTCGGGTGTCAGCGTCGTGATGCTGGGGTTGAGCCGCTGGTTGGACGGCGGGACTTCGGTTGGTTTGCTGGTCGTGATGGTTGCGTCGCTTGTTTGTACCGCGCTGGCAAGCAGTTTAACCAGGGATCGAAGCTGGCGGACGGGTTATCGAGCCCTGATTGTTGCGATGATTGGCTGTAGCGTGTGTGTGTTGGATGCCTGTCTGGATTTCAGTTTCTGGCATCGCATCGAGATCTGTTGCCTTGTCGGCGGAGCGGTTCTGCTTGCTCTGGGGCATCTGGCGTGGCTTCGTGAAGCGGAAGGCGATTCCGATGCGATCGCTTCGCTGTGCCTGTTCCTTGCCAGTGGGCTTGTCGTGATCCCATTGTCGGTGGGTCTGGTTTACTACCGGTTGGGCGGACCGGGTCAGGAGACTTGGCGGATGTTCCACGAGATCGCGGTCATCGGGGGAAGTTTGGGATTGCTGGGAGCAGGGCTGTTGTGCCGGATCCGCTGGACGACGGTCGGTGGTGCGTCGTTGATGTTTGCGTTTGTTGCTTCGCTGGTGACCCTGGTTCGACTGCCGGATCAGCTGCAGAGTGCGTCTGTGGTAATGATGGTCGGTGGTGCCTTGTTTTTGGGAACCGCGATTCTGATGAGCATCTATCGGGATCGTTTGGTGGCGTTGCCAAAGAAAATTTCCGATGGCGAAGGTGTCTTTCAGGTTCTCAGGTGGCGTTAGTGAATTGAGCGAGGCAACGATTGCTCAACCGCGAAGCCACCTTTGCCCGCTGCACATCCCCAGAGTGCGGCGGGCTTTTTGATGTGTACTTCGGACGTGAATGTTTGATCCGGAAGAGGTTTGACGGATCTGCTTGGTGTTGAATGCGAGGCGTGATGCGCGCAATTGTTTCAACCGCGAAATACGCTAAACACGCGAAAGTCGCGCGGACAAATACGATGCTGTCTTTTCGCGTATTTTGCGTTTTTCGCGGTTCAAAAAGTCGCACTGAATTGGGTCTGCACAACGATCCTCATTGGGTTCTATGGAAATAGGACGAGAGAAAAAGCACCTCCGATGCTGAGCGTTTGTCAAGTGGCGGGACTTGACGGCTGTTCGCTCAAAAAGCAGGATGAGCGTTCACCTTTTGGGAAGTTGGTCTGGTATGTCGCGCGAGTATCTTAAAAAAGCCATTGCTGAAGACGACAAAGAAAAATTGATCCGCTACGTGCGGCTTCATTTTGGCGATGGTAACGAACAGGCGGGAACGGATGAAATTGACAAAGCGTGGATTGAAGCACTCAAGCGACTGATTGACTTCCCACCGACCAACCGCAAGTTTATCTTTGACGCTATCGAGCAGCAGTCAGAGGAAACGTTGGCCCATCTGTTCTTTCACCTTCACTTTTATTTCGTGCAAAAGTCCGGAGATTGGATTCACGATGGAAACCTCTGAATCGAACCAGCCGAGCGATGAGACTCGGGACAATTCGGAGATCCCGAGTTCTTCCGAAAAGCAGCTGCGGCCAGGGTTGTGGGATGTTGTTAACGAGCGTTACCCGGGATCAATGATCCACAATGATGATTTTGTGTCGATGGCAACGTTGGACAAACCGCTAGGCGAGTGCCGGTTGGGTTTTGTCAGCACGTCGGGAGTCCAGTCGATTGGGAGTATGCCGTTTGATGTCGTGCATCCGGTGGGTGACTACACGTTCCGGCGTGTTCCGTCGGACACACCGGCGGACCAGTTGGAGATCCATCAGCTCAAGTATCCAACCGATGGGGCGAACCGGGATGTGAATGTCGTCTATCCGATCGAACGGCTGCGCGAGATTGCTGCCGCGGGTGTGGTCGGGGAACTGACCGGGAACCTTTACTCGTTCATTGGTTACAACATGGACCCGCGGCACCTAGAGCGTACGTTGGCCGAAGATATTGCTGACGCGTTTGAAGAAGAGCAGGCCGATGTTGTGCTGGCGGCTCCAGCGTGACCGATATGACATCAGTCCATCGCGCTGGTCCAGCGTGCCATTGAACGACGCGGCATCCCAACGGTGTCGCTTTCGGTTGCGTTTGACATTACCGCACACGCCAAACCGCCACGGGTTCTTTTGCTTCCATTTCGAATGGGACACCAGTTTGGCGTGCCGTTTCACAAGGAGTTGCAAAAGGATGTCATTCGAGCGTGCCTTGAGTTGTTGCCGATGACCAGCGGTACTCGCATTGAGCGGCCTTTCCCCAAAACATGGGCCGCAGCGCGTCGGGAGGGGAAGGTGATCGAACAAATGCTGCACGATGAAAGTTGATGTTGGTTTTCAAGTAGGCCAGACCAAGAACTAAAGCGGTGCTGCCGGAGCGGCGGACACGGTTGAGAGACGGTGAACTGAGGGTGTTTGGAACTGGAAGTTGCTGCACAAGGTCGAGGAGGGGTGGCGTCCTTGTTCCGGCCTACTTGGTGCTCAAAACAGGCCGGTGATCTCGCCTTTTTCGTTGATGTCGATGCCTTCGGAGGCGGGCGTGGCGGGAAGACCGGGCATCCGCATCATGTCGCCAGTGATGGGGACCAGGAAGCCGGCACCGGCGGCGATTTCGATCTGCCGGACGGTAATTTCAAAACCCTCCGGGCGACCGATTAGCTTCGGATTGTCCGAAAGTGATTTCTGAGTTTTGGCGATGCAGACAGGGAGTTCTTCTAGGCCCAGCTTTTTGATTCGTCGCAAGTCCGATTTGGCTCGGGACGTGTATTCCACGCCCGATGCGCCGTAGACGTTTTGGCAAACCGCAGCGATCTTTTCTTTGACCGGTAGCTTCCAGTCGTAAAGTGGTTGGAACTGTTTGTCCGTTGTTTCAATCGTCTCAACAACCGCCCTCGCAAGGTCTTCGCCGCCTGCGCCGCCCTGAGCCCAAATGTCTGCGACCACGGCCCGGACACCAATCGACTGACAGTATTGCCTGACGACTTCGATTTCTTCGTCCGTATCGCTGACAAATTTGTTGATCGCGACGACTGCATCGAGGTTGTACAGTTGGCGGTTTTCGACGTGTTTGGAAAGATTCGCGAGGCCCGCTTTGACGGCTTCGGCGTTGGGTGTTTTCAAGTCGTCAAGGCTGGCACCGCCGTGATACTTGAGAGCCCGGATCGTGGCCACGATCACCATGCAGCGCGGCTTGAGCCCGGCGCCGGCACACTTGATGTCCATGAACTTCTCCGCACCAAGGTCCGAACCAAAGCCGGCTTCGGTGACGACGTAGTCCGACAGCGACATGCCCATTCGGGTGGCGATGACCGTGTTGGTGCCCTGGGCGATGTTGGCGAAAGGACCGCCGTGAATGATCGCGGGAGTGCCTTCGATGGTCTGCACGAGATTGGGTTTGACGGCGTCTTTGAGCAGTGCCGCCATCGCACCCTGGACTTTCAAGTCGCGTGCGTAGATCGGTTTCCGGTCGAAGGTAAACCCGACGAAGATGTTGCCCAATCGTTGCTTGAGGTCGATCAGGTCATCTGAAAGGCAGAGGATCGCCATGATTTCGGATGCGGCGGTGATGTCGAATCCGGTTTCGCGTGGCATGCCGTTTCCGGTTCCGCCCAGGCCAATCACGATGTCGCGGAGTGCGCGATCGTTCATGTCGAAAACCCGCTTCCATTCGACGGTACGCGGATCGATACCCAGGGAGCCGGTTCGTTTTTGCAAGTCGTTGTCGATTACCGCAGCCAGCAGGTTGTGTGCTTTTTCGATCGCCGCAAAATCGCCGGTAAAGTGAAGGTTGATGTCTTCCATGGGAAGGACTTGGGACCAGCCGCCACCAGTCGCGCCGCCTTTGATGCCAAACACGGGGCCGAGAGACGGTTCACGAAGCACGGCGGTTGTCTGTTTTCCGATCCGATTCATGCCCTGGGTCAGGCCGATGGAGACCGTTGTCTTGCCTTCACCGGCCGGGGTTGGAGAAAGAGCGGTGACAAGGATCAAATTGCATTTTTCGATTTTGGAATGGTCAATCAGCTCCAGCGGAAGTTTGGCTTTGTGGTGTCCGTAACATTGCAATTGTTGTTCATCGATGCCCAGGGTGGATGCGATTTGCGTGATCGGCTTGAGAGTGATCGTGCGGGCAATTTCGATGTCGGTTTTGGGTTCGGTGGTCATTCGATATCTGAAGAAAGCAGGAGTTGTAGTTGGTTGTAATCCCGGATTATTCACGACGACGGGCGTTAATTCTACGCCTGGCCAACAGGAGCAAGGGAAAAGCTGAAATTCAACAAGAAATGTAAATCATCCGGTAGATGAAAACCACAGCGATCGTTTCATCGCATCAGAGTCGCGGATCGCTGTCTCAACTGATTCTGACGCCCACGCCTCGTGAATAATCCGGGGTAAATATTACTATCTTTGGCGAAGGGCGTTAACGATTTGCATACGGATGGCGCGGAGTGCGGGGAATAGACCGCCGACCAGGCCCATGGCCAGAGCCAGAAGGATGCCGCAGAGGAGGACTTTGGGTCCAAAGCTGAACGAGAAAGTAATTTCACTAAAGGTGCTGCCGGAGGTTCCACCAGTGATGCCATTGAGCGGAACGGTTGCCAAGCAACCGATCAGGCCGCCGAGCAAGCAAATCAGAATCGATTCCATCAGAAAGGAAAACATCACCGAAGAGCGTGGGAATCCGAGTGCACGCAGCGTTCCAATTTCGCGGGCGCGACTGGCGATTGCGGAGTACATTGTGTTCGCAGCGGCAAACATGGCACCAACGGTCAGAAAACCTGCAATGATGTAGGCGATGATCTTCAGCGGTGTCGAGGAAGACTTTTGGGCTTCGAAGTAGGCGGCTTCGGATTTGACTTCAAGTCTGAACCGGTCGTTGTTTTCGACCCGCTCAACAATTGCTTCGCGTTTGCTTTGGTCACTAATCCGCATGTTAACGACCGAAACGGCGCCTTCTATGCGTTGGGCTGCGGTGAGGTCGCGAAGGTCTGCCCAGACTTCGGATTCGGCGGCACTGCCGCCGGCGGTGAAGAGTCCCACGACGGTAAACTGGGTGTCGTTGATTTCGACAGTTTCGCCCAGGCCATAGTTTTTGAATCGACTGGCCATCGGAACGCTGGAGACGAGTTGGTTGAGTCCCGGTTCGATGTCACTGCCTTCGACGATCTCGAAATCGGGTCTAAGTTCACGGCCGACTTGGTCCAGGCCACGCACGATCACATTGGCGGTGCCTTTGCCGCGGCGCTCCGATGTGAGGATGGTGACGAACTCGCGCGAAGCCATCGGTTGACCGTCGGACGATTTGTCGATGCCTTCGAGGTTCATCAGTTCGCGGGCCATCGGGCCGGCAACGTTGCTCGAAAGTTCGCTATCGGCTCCTTTTCGCATCACGATGATATCGTTGGGGTCGCCAGAAGAATTCAGCGCGTTTTCGATGCCTTCGATCATGCCGAAGGTCAAAATGGAGGCAAAGACCACGATGGCAATCGCCAACACGGTAAGCAGGGTCGTGACCCAGCGAACGGTGAGGCTGCGGATGTTGTATTTGAGAGGGATCATGGAATCGAGATGTTGTCTGGGAAGTGTTCGTTCGGGTTCAAGCGTCACGGAGCCGGCTAAACGACTTGCCGTAGCCCATCGACGACTGAAAGCCCCGCCGCACGGATGGCGGGAATCAAGCCACTGACCAGGCCGATGCCAACGGCGACTCCGATCAGGCCCAACACCCAGGGGCCGATCAATTGCGAGACCGGAAAAGGGAACAGTTGGGCCAACATGGGGACGCCGGAGAGTAAATGCAACAAGCCAAGTCCGGCGGCGATCCCGAGCATTCCACCGATAACCGAAATCAGAGCCGACTCCCCAAGCACCATGGCAAGGACACGTTGCTTCGAAAAGCCAATCGCTTTGAGGACCGCGACTTCGGTGGTTCGTTCCCGCATCGACATCGCCATCGCTGTGGCGGTGACCAGGGACAGCGCAAACACAACCGCCAGTGAGATGTAGCGAATGAAAAGCTGCACGTCGCCAAGCATGTCAGCAAACATTCTCGAGAATGCGGCTTCGGTGCGGGTGTGTGTCGAATTTTCAGAATTGGAAAACCGGGCGTCGATTTCGTCGCACATATTGGCGACTTCCGAAGCGATTTTGCATTTCACCCGGACCGAGCCCGCATTGCCGGCCATCACGGGCGTGGATTCTTTGAGCAGTTCGTCTAGGTAAAACCAGTTGAACCAGAGCGAGCCGGTGTTCTGTGGTGCGGTGTAGACTCCAACGAGTTCTAGGTCGAGGTTCACCCGGGTGAAGCTGCCTTCGAGGGGAATTTTCTCGCCGACTTTCCAATCCATTTGCTCCGCGAGTCTTGCGTCGGCGACGCAGGCATTTTTTTTGCTTTGGAAGGCCTCTAGCTGCTCCGGTGAAAGGTTGTATTCCGCATAGATTTCGAAAATCTCTGCGGGATCGACGCCGAACTGGGCAAAGGCAAAGGGCTGGTTTTTGTATTTTCCGCCGAACCATGAGTACGGCGACGCGGTGGTAACGCCTTCCATCTTTTTGATTTTTTCAACGTGTGCGATCGGAAGGGGGGCCGCAAAGCCCATCTTGTTTAGCACCATCACGCGGTCGTACTTGTTGGCTTCGCGCTCGGCGGTGCTCTGGATAGCGAGGTAGCCGAAGAGGATCGTCATCAGCGCGAGGCTGAAGGCTACCGACAGAACCGTTAGCAGCGAGCGGATTTTGTTTCGTGTGGCGTTGCGCCAGATGTACTTGAGCAGTTTCATGCGGTTTGCTCCGTGGATTTAACGATGTCGCCGACGAGTCTTCCGTCAAGCAGGTTCAGGTTTCGCTTTGCCCGGGCGGCGGCGCCGGGGTCGTGGGTGACCATCACGATCGTTTTGTTGAATTCTTCGTTGAGCCTGCCGAGGAGGTCCAAGATTTCGCTGCCGGATTTTGCGTCCAGGTCGCCGGTCGGTTCGTCGGCGACGATCAGTGTTGGGTCGGTGGCGATCGCGCGGGCGATGGAAACGCGTTGTTCCTGGCCGCCGGAAAGCTGACGCGGATAGTGGTCCATTCTGTCAGAAAGCCCGACGACTTCGAGGGCCGTTTGGACTTGTTGCTTTCGTTGTTTTCTGTTCAGCGGCGTGAGCGTGAGTGGAAGTTCGACGTTCTCGTACGCGTTGAGGACCGGGATCAGGTTGTACATCTGAAAGACAAAGCCAATGTGACGCGAACGCCATTTGGAAAGCTCTGACTGGGAGGTCTTTCCCAAGTCCTGCCCGCAGACGATCACGCTGCCAGAAGTTGGTTTGTCGAGGCCGGCGATCAGGTTCAGCAATGTCGATTTGCCGGAACCGGAGGGGCCCATCAGCGAAACGTAGTCGCCCGAGTTCATTTCGAGGGTCAGGTTTTGCAGAACCGGGACGACGTTTTCGTTCTTGCGATATTCTTTGCAGACGTCATCAACGATAACGACGGGGCTTTTTGATTCGGACATGGAAGTGCTGAATTAGTTGGAGGTCGAGAGCCTATAGCGTACATGAACCCGGATTATTCACGAAGCGTGGGCGTCAGAATCAGTTCCGACAGTGATCCGCGTCTCTGATGCGATGAAACGATCGCTGAGGTTTTCATCTATCGGATGATTCGCGATACTTGTTGAAATTCAGCTTTTCCCTTGCTCCCGTCGGCCCGACGTAGAATCAACGCCCGTCGTCGTGA
>CALFWR010000129.1 GCA_937928555.1 uncultured Pirellulaceae bacterium | reverse complement strand
TGATCCGCGACATTTTTGCGTTGATGAACAACGAGCCGGTCAACTACTACGACCTCCGCGAACGGGTATCTGTCCAAAGCACCGCTTTCCGCCCCGTGACAACGGACGAAATCAATCACAACGGATTCCGCATTTTTTGCTCGATGCTTTCGATGGATTGCATCCCGGCAGAGCATCACCCGTTTGTGCAGTCCATCATCGAACGCCGCAATCTTTTCGACGACGAACTGATGGACTTGATCAACACCGGAAAACAGCAAGGCGGTTTCGAAGAATCCCAGGCCACACGGTTTGTGGAAAAATGCGTGGACCTTTTCACCCGCCCCGAAGTCGCGCTTGTCAGCCGCGAGGAATACGAAAAACTCCGCGACATCAACAAGGTTGCCGCACAAGTCCTGATCAGCAACTCCCTGGCGTTCAACCACCTCACGCCGTCGGTTGCTTCGGTCCCCAAAGCACACCAGGAAATGCTCGACCGTGGCATCAAAACAATTCCGGTGTGGCAAGGCCCTGTCGGGAAAGACGTCATCCTGCGGCAAACATCCTGCCTCGCTCCCCCGGTGATCCTGAAGTTCCCCACCGGCGACGGAACATTTGTCGAATCCGAATACCAGGAGACATTTGTCGAATTCGAGGAACGGCTTCAGGCACTTACCCGACCCGGTCGTGTGAAATTCGAAGCTCTTTTCGCCGAAGGCAAAGGAAGGCTTGCCTTGCCTGAAAGTGATCCGGGGTACCAAGAGCACTACTACCAGACGATGCAAGATGCCTTGTCTGCGTTCCCTGACGACTCGTTAACGTTGTGGCAGGAAGGACTTGCCTACTTCGAATACAAAGTCACCAATAGCGACTCGCAAGCAGACTCTTTTGCAGATGCTGTTGAGCGTGGCGACGTTGAACTGGTCCCGCAAAAGTATGAAGATTTCTTTGGTCCTGCGGCGACCAACATTTTCAACTCCAATATCGGTCTGCAAGGCGTCTCCAACGTAGGCGTTGCCAAACCCAACTCCCTCGCGGACTTCGAAAGCCAATTGGGGCGAAACGTGATCGACATGTACGATTACTACGACCAAATCGAAGCAAACTCCCGCCACTCCGCCTGCGAGAAACTTGGTCTATAATGGGCAGCAGAGAGCTCAGTCCGGCTTTAGGGAAACGACGATCCGGCTAATCAGCCGTTGGCGCTCGCTGCGGTTCGGGACGGACAAAACGCGGCCCATTTGTTTGGCAACCAAAACGGCGTTCAGAGTGCCGGAGATTTAATTTGACGGCGCACGTCGCGTGTCTGCCACCTTACTCAACGGCACACGGAGTGTGCCTACTACTTTATTCAACGGCACACGGAGTGTGCCTACTACCTTATTCAACGGTACACGGAGTGTGCCTACTACCTTATGGATCCCGATCGAGCACGAATTCTTGCAGACCTCAGCGGCTCGGTCGGTGGTGAGATTCGTTGTGACGATCTGTTTCTGCAAATGTTTGCCTCCGACGCGAGCCTCTACGAGATCAAGCCACTTGCCGTCGTCCGGCCTGTCTCCACCGAAGACGTCGTCACGGTCGTCAAGTACGCGGCTGAAAACCAACACGCCGTGATTCCACGTGGGTCGGGAAGCAATGTCGTCGGCGCGGCGATCGGCAACGGAATCGTGTTGGACTTTTCGTTGGGCATGCGGCAGATTCTTTCTGTGAATCGAGAGACAGTCCGTGTCCAGCCTGGTGTTTCAATCCGAGAACTCAACCGCGTGCTGCTGCCCCACCGTCGCTTTTTCTCCCCGGACCCGGCGACCCGCTCGGTCACGTCGATTGGCGGAGCCCTTTCAATGAACCGAACGGGAAGCCATTGGATCGAATCCGGCACGCCGCGCGACAAAGTCGTCCAGCTTCAGATCGTGATGGCCGACGGATCGGTGATCAAGCTTGACTCAGTCGCCAACAAGCCCTGGGCGGATTCGGCAGAGATGGCCGAAGCCGAATCCGATCGCAACATTGAGCTCCATCAGCGATTGTTCCGCACCGTCAATGACAATGCCGAACTGATTGCCAAATCGACTCCTGACACAAAACTCAACCAGGCAGGCTACCATTTGCAGAGCGTTAACCAGCAGGGCAAAGCCGACCTGACGCGGATCCTTGTCGGCAGCGAAGGCACCCTTGGTATCATCACCGAAGCCCTCGTCCGGACCGATCCAATACCCAAACACCGCGGCGTGGCCCTGCTGTTTTTTCACTCGCTTCAATCCGCTGCAATGGCTTCTGTTGAAATCGGGTCGCTAAGTGCATCGGCGTGTGATCTTGTTGATCGACGGCTACTCACGATGGCCCGCGAGACCGACGCTGGCTACCGGCGGCTGATTCCCGGCGACGCAGAAGCAATGCTGCTGGTCGAATTTTCAGCCAAAGACGATTCTTCGCTTCGAGAGAAACTTGACCTCGTCCAAAGACGCATCCAGCGCCGAAAAAAGTTGGCCTTTGAAGTCCGCGTCACCACCCAACAGCAAGAACGGGACTTTTACTGGCACCTCGTTCGCCGCGTTGTACCTTCGCTCTACCGCCTGCGTGGACTTCGGCGTGCCGTGCCGTTCATCGAAGACATCGCCGTCGCCCCCGAGAGGCTGCCCGAGTTTTTCAAACGACTCCACGATGTCTTCAACGAACACGACATCACCGCGTCGATCTTTTCTCACACGCCCCAGGGGATGGTTCACATTCGACCCTTCCTGAACCTTGCCGACGAAAAAGACATCGCCAGAATGAAGCCACTGGCAAAAGCTGTCTTTGGTTTGACGCTCGAAATGAACGGCTCGATCAGCGGGAGCCAGGGCGATGGGCTGGGGCGAACGTGGTTCCTGCGTTCACAGTACGGCAAACTGCATCCTGTCTTTTCTGAAGTCAAAAGCATCTTTGACCCGCACAATGTTCTCAATCCGGGAAAGATCGTCGGTCTGCCCTACTCCGACCTGACAGACAACCTGCGTACGTTTCAGGCAGAAGACCCGCCGCCAGCAGAAGAAAACGACGAGTCCGTTTCGCCAAAAACGCCACGCCGTTGGCTGAGAAGCAAAAAGAATCCCGACGCCCAGTCGGTCACGCGCCGATCACTTCCTGTCATCCAGCCCCAACTCCAGTGGTCGGCAACCCAGCTGGGCCTTGCTGCCAGAAGCTGCAATGGCTGCGGTCGGTGCCGGTCTCAGTCACCGAACGAACGGATGTGCCCGGTCTTTCGCGTGACGCAAACCGAAGAAGCGTCTCCGCGAGCGAAAGCCAATCTTGTCCGCGGCGTTGTTGGCGGAAGCCTGCCCCCGGAAGCCATGGAGAAAGACGAATTCCGCGAGATCGCCGAACTCTGTTTCAACTGCCACCAATGTCGCTTCGAATGCCCCGCCTCGGTTGACATTCCCAAGCTCATGGTCGAAGCCAAAGCACAGTACTATGCCACCAACGGCTTGCGCGTTTCCGACTGGTTGCTCACGCGACTGGATTGGCTTTATTCGATCGCCGGAAATTTCCCCGGCGTGATCAACTGGATGATCACCAGTCCGTTTTGGCGATGGTTGCTTGACCGCGGATTTGGAATCGCCCAGGGCCGAAAGCTTCCCAGATTTTCGTCTCGCACGTTCACTCGTTGGGCGGCACGAAATCAACTGACACGGCCTTCACGGCAGCAGTCCCGCAAGGTCGTTTACTTTGTCGACGCGTGGGTCAACTGGAACGACCCAGAACTCGGCAGAGCGTTCGTGGAAGTCCTCAACCACAACAACGTGGAAGTCTTTGTCCCGCCCAATCAAGGAGTTTCGGGAATGTCCATGATTTCCGAAGGAGCCATCGGGCAGGCGAAAAAGATTGCCGAACGCAATGTCGAAATGCTCGTCGACTGGGTCCGGCAGGGCTATCAGGTCGTCACGACGGAGCCTTCGGCTGCACTGGCGATCAAACACGAATACCTTTCGCTGATCGATGACGATGACGCCCAGCGTGTCGCAGAAAACACGACCGACGCCTGCTCGTACCTGAGTGAACTTCATCGCTGCGGCGAACTTGCGTTGGACTTTAATCCCATCAACGCGCTCGTAGGATACCACCTTCCCTGCCACCAACGCGCCCTGCTTAAAACGGGCAGCGCGCAGGACATCCCGGCGATTGGATTGCTGGACCTGATTCCGGGTCTTCAGGTCGAATTGCTCGACAAAGGCTGCAGTGGAATGGCGGGAACGTTTGGGCTGAAGCGACGCAACTATCGCCGGTCGCTGCGCATCGGACTGGGCCTGATTCAGTCAGTGCGGCAAACCCAAATTGTTGCCGGCACCACCGAGTGCAGCTCCTGCAAGATGCAGATGGAACAGGGGACTTTCAAAGCCACCGTTCATCCGATCAAAATCCTCGCTCTGGCATACGGAAACATGCCCGAGCTACAGGATTTGCTGCAACGACGAAGCGAAGAACTCGTTGTGTCGTGACACGGGTTTGTCACGGATCAGATTTTCGGCTTGACTTTTCACGACGCCCGATCGAAGCTTCCAACTCCACACCGATTTTCCCCGAGCATTCACGTGCAGGTCAAAGTATTGCTTTTCGCCCAAGCGCGTCAGATCGCCGACGCAGACAGCGTTTCGATCGAAATGAAAAACGAGTCTACCGTTGGCGAACTTCGCCACGCGGTTGCTCAACAGTTCCCCGATCTGGCGGCACTGGTTTCACGTTCCAGTTTTTCCGTTCAGCACCAGTACGCCATCGACACCGACGTCATCCCGTCGGGAGCGGAAATCGCCTTGATTCCGCCAGTCAGCGGCGGCTAGCAGCCTGTGCTCGCAGACCTTGCCTACGTTCAATCATGATTGAGATCACCGACAACGCAATCGACATCGCCTCGGTCCACCGCAGCCTTGCGAACGCCGACTGCGGCGCCCAGGTTGTCTTCACCGGCACCACGCGCCGCACCACCGGCGACCGCACGACGCTACGACTGGAGTACGATTGTTACCAGCCGATGGCGATTGCCGAACTGGAGAAACTTCGGGACCAGGCCACATCGCGCTGGCCGCTGCAAGCCTGCGCCATCGTTCACCGCATCGGCGTTGTCGACATCGGCGAAGCGAGCATCGCCGTTGGAGTCGCGTCGCCGCACCGCAAAGACGCCTTTGAGGCCGCCCAGTGGATCATGGACACGCTCAAAAAGAAGGTTCCGATTTGGAAAAAAGAGCAGTGGGCCGACGGAGAAACCGAATGGGTGCATCCCGAGTAGCCAGTTTCCATGGGAGCATTCCGCATTCAGTACTCAGCACGTTCAAAATAAATGATCGCCGCGGAATCGCTGACAGCCACAACCACGTTACGTTACCCGCTACAGAGTCTTTTTCCAAACGGTGCGATTAACATAGTCGGTATAGCTAAGAATAATCCGAAGCACTTTCTTCGAAAAGTTGTCCACATCGTAGTCAGCAACGGTCTTGAACGCCCGAGCCGCTTCCTTCGACTGAGTCGTAACAACATCAATGGAACGCAGAATCGCTTCGCTTTTGAGACCCGTCATGATCAACGTGCCCTCATCCATTCCCTCAGGCCGCTCGTGTGCCTGCCGAATTGTGATCGCGGGGAAGTTGAGGATCGAAGACTCTTCGGTGATCGTGCCGCTGTCAGAAATGACGCAACATGAATCCAACTGCATTTTCACATAGTCAAAGAAACCCATTGGCTTCAAAAACTGCACCAGTGGATTTTTGTCATCGCGACCAAGTTCCTTTAACCGTTTCAACGTTCGCGGGTGAGTAGCGACAATCACCGGATACTGGTATTTCTCTGCAATACTATTTAGCGAATCAAGCAGGTCGTTGAAGTTCTGCTCAGAATCCACGTTCTCTTCCCGATGCGCGCTAACAATAAAGTACTGACCCTTGGTCAGGTTCAACTTTTCAAGAACATCTGAATTCTTAATCCCCTCCATGTTGTGTTCAAGAATCTCTTTCATCGGAGAACCGGTCTTGATCACTCTCGCAGGATCGATTCCTTCGGCGATCAAATATCGCCGAGCGTGTTCGGTTAACGGCATATTGATGTCGCTCAGGTGGTCAAGAACTTTTCGATTAAGCTCTTCCGGGACGCGCTGATCAAAGCACCGGTTTCCCGCTTCGAAATGAAACACCGGAATTTTCCGACGTTTCGCAGCGATCACCGCAAGGCAACTGTTGGTGTCGCCATAAAGAAGAACCGCGTCAGGCTGCTCTTTCTCAAACACATCGTCCGCTTTGGCGATAACGTTCCCGATCGTGTGTGCGACCGATTTCCCCACGACTTCCAGAAAGTAGTCGGGTTTCTTGACGCCAAGGTCTTCAAAGAAAATCTCGTTCAACTCGTAGTCATAATTTTGGCCCGTATGCACCAGAACATGTTCACAGTACTTTTCAACTTCCGCCATTACCCGGCTGAGTTTGATGATTTCGGGACGGGTTCCAACAAGGGTCAAAACTTTCATGTGATTGATTCCAGATCTTTCGAAGTGTTCTAGGTGAATGCGCTGTTTTCAAAAACAGGCCACTCAATGCTTTAAATTGCTCAGGCGGCTAGTGGAGTGTCAGCATTGGATTTTAGGGTTAGCCGTTTTGGCGATAGCCACGGTTCCGAAACGAAAAACCGGGGCTAACGCCCAAACGGCTGATCTGAACAATCCTAATTTTTAATGCTGACAGACCACTAGGAAATCGATTCCAGCAGCGCATTGGAGACATGCTCAATGTGCTCTTCAGTCAGCCCAATCCAGGTAGGCAAGCAAATACCTTTCTCGTAACAGGCAATCGATTGCTCAAACGACTCGTCGCCATAACCAAGATGCTGATAGCACGGTTGTCTATGCAAAGGATAGAAAACAGAACGGGGTTCAATTTCCTTTTCCGCCATGTATTGCGCGCTCTTTTCAGCGCTGTCAACGAAAACGACAACTCGAAACGGAATGTGGTTAAACCCGTCGGCCAGCCTCAGAAACTCGACGTGCCCGCCAAGATGCTTGTAGTACAGGTCGTAGATTTTGGCTTTCTCGCGTTTAATCGTGTCCAGTTTTTTCAACTGGGAAAGCCCAAGGGCGGCCTGCATGTCGGTGATCCGAAAGTTGTATCCAATTTCCGGATGCAAAAATGTTCCGCTTTGCTTGCGTCCCTGATTGCGCAAAAAACGCATCCTCTCATAGACATCCTCGTGTCGCGTCACAACGTATCCACCTTCTGCGGTTGTGATCGTTTTGTCAGCGTAGAAAGAAAACGTCGCCACATCTCCAAACGTGCCGCAATGGTTCACGCCGTCTGTAATGGCAAGTGCCTGCGCGGCGTCTTCAATCAGGAACAGATTGTTGTCGCGGCAAAACTGCTGCACTTCGGCAATGTTGGAGTAGGCCGTTCCGAACAGCGGCGCGATCACCATCGCTTTGCTTTTGTCTGTCAGGTGTACCTTGTTAAGGTCAATCGAAAGGTCGTCATATCGGACGACATCAACAAACACAGGGTTGGCACCTGCCATCTCCACGCCATTGGCCGACGCGATAAATGTTGAGTTCTGGACAAAGACATCATCGCCGGGACCAAGCTCAAGGGCACGCATCGCCAAATACAGGGCGACGGTTCCATTGCTGGCGAACACGCCGTAGGGAGAACCGATTATTTCCAACAGCTTGTCAGAAAACTCGCGAGCAAACGGGCCTTCAGCGATGTAATTGTTCTCAAAGACTGCTTCGAGATGGGCGTAGTCCGTTTTGTCGACGTAAGATTTGAATTGAGGAACTTTCATGTTTTCCTAGTAACGCTAGTAGGTGGGATCTGCGGCAATTTCCGCCATCATTTCTTCCCAGCCAGGGACTTTGACATCCATGGCGCCGCGAAGTTTTGAGCCGTCAAGAGTAGGCTTGATCTCAAAACTGTCGTCGGGAATGATTTCGATGTCCAAGTTGAATGCGTCTCTGGCAAGGCAAAGCAAGTCGTATTTGGAAATCGGCTCGACAGTTGAAAGCTGGTGCAGGTGAGAGATCTGCGGATGGTTTTCGATGATATCCAGAACAACCCGCGACATGCAGTGTGTCGAAACACCGGAGTACATTGCTTTCGTAAAGCCCTTGATCGTTTTTCCGTTTTGACCGATCAACCATTCGAGCAACTCGGTACGCCCAGCCAGCTCTCTGCCGATAAACGATGACCGAATCGTCAACGTATGTGGATACCGAATTTCACCAAGCGCCTTCGTCTGGCCGTAGGCATCTTCGCCCGTCGTCACACTTTGCTCGTTGTAATTGCCCAGTAGGCCATTGAAAACGCAATCCGTACTAAAATGGATCACGCGAAAGTTGCGCTCACCGGCAAGTTCTGCCAACCTGTGTGGGAACATGGAATTGACTCCAATGGCCAACAGAGGCACGCTCACTTCCGGCTTGCGTTTTGTAATGCCGACGCAATTAAGCACAACGTCAGGTTGCAAACGTTCCAGATCAGATGTCAGACGGTCGAAATCCAGCACATCGAGCCCATCTTCAATCGCAGGTGATTGCAGAAAAGAATGTTCGCTGAACCGCGTTTTGGATCCATGAACAAGTCCAACAGACTCGTGCTCCGAAGCACCGATGATCTGAAACAGTTTGTGTCCGATAAGTCCAGACGCACCCAAAACCACGATTTTCATGGGAGGTTTAACAGTAGGAGAGAACGAAGAGGTGAGAAAAACCGAAAGGTGTTATTTCGCAGCGGGCGTGATGCCAGCATCTATCAAATCTTGCTGAATTTCCGGCAATTGCAGCAGTAATTCTTTCACTTCATCCATGCCTAATTGCCTAGTGGTATGCGAGTCGTAGTCCTGAAACTGTCCGTCGTTGTCGTCGCCTTCGGTGAAAAATCTACTATAGTTCAGATCTCGCTCGTCCATCGGAATTCTGAGAAAATCACCCATATCCTCGGACCTCTGAACTTCAGCGCAGCTTGCCAGGGCTTCGAACATTTTCTCACCGTGGCGAATCCCAATCGTGTTGATTGGCACATCGGACTTGAATAGTTCCTTGATCGCCTGAGCCAGCATTCCGATTGTGCAGGCAGCTGCTTTTTTGACGAAAATGTCACCCTGTCGCGCATTTTGAAACGCAAACTCAACCAGTCGCACCGAATCACTCAACGGCATCATGAATCGTGACATCTCTTTGGACGTGACGGTAATGGGGTTGCCTTCCCGGATCTGCCTTACAAACAATGGGATCACAGACCCGCGAGAATACATCACGTTTCCGTAGCGGACCGAACAGACTCGCGTGCCGCCATTTTCACTTTCTCCCAACCGGCGGGCTACCGACTGAGCCACTTTTTCCATAACGGCTTTGGTCATTCCCATCGCGTTGACAGGATAGACTGCTTTATCGGTCCCGAGAACAACAAGGCATTCCACACCATGGGCAACTGCTGATTCGATCACGTTGTTGCTACCGATGATGTTGGTTTCGACTGCCTGCATCGGGAAAAATTCGCAAGACGGAACCTGTTTGAGAGCTGCAGCATGAAAAACAAGATCGACACCTTCCATTGCCGCGTCAACGCTCGGACGACTGCGAACGTCGCCAATGTAAAACTTCAAACGCGGTTCTGCCATTCGCACTCGCAAGTCTTCCTGCTTCCATTCGTCGCGGCTGAAAATTCGGATTTGTGAAAATCCCTTTTTCAGCAGGTGCATAACCATCGTTTTACCAAACGAGCCGGTACCACCGGTAATCAGAACGGTCTTGTCAGTGGGATCAAATGTTTTGGACATGAATGTCGTACGAAACTGAAGGAAGGAAGGAAGTGAAATTGAAAGGTTGTGCAAGGAACGTGACTATTCAAGTTCCAGTGATTTGATATCGGTCTAACGCACCGATACAGCCAAGAGTTGGGGTTGTCAGTTACGCAGCTTGACTCTCGGAGTCGAATTTTCACGACTCGGAGAGGCGTGGTGCTTAAGAACGCAATTCTTAATCCGGGACAGAACAAGGGCGCTAGATGTTTGTATTTTTCGAATCATTGCCTGTAAAAACGTCGGTCGTACAGTGGCCCGCTTTGGAAACGCCCTCGGCAGTGAGCATTTTCTTGACGGTCAACAACAGAATTTTGCAATCAAACCAAAAGGATTTTTTGTTTACGTATTCAACGTCCAGGCGAAACTTCTCCTGCCAGTCAATATCGTTCCTGCCGTTTACCTGCGCCCATCCTGTCAGTCCCGGGCGAACGTCATGCCGACGGTTCTGTTCCGGCGAATATAGCTCCATATACTGCATCAACAGCGGACGCGGACCGACAAGACTCATCTCTCCTTTGAGAATGTTCAACAGGCTTGGCAGTTCATCAAGACTGGACTTGCGTAGAAATTTTCCAAAGTCTGTTAAGCGTTTGCTATCTGGAAGCGGGCTGCCGTCAGGAGCCATCGCGTCACGCATCGATCGAAACTTCAAAAGCTCGAACGGCTTGCCTTGCAAGCCGGGACGCTGCTGCCGAAAAAGTACCGGACTTCCGAGGAAAATTCGAACTGACAACGCGACCAGAACGATAACGGGAAAGGCCAGCACCAGCACGGCTGACGAAACAATAATGTCGAAAATCCGCTTAACCATTGGTTTTTATTCTCGCCGGCACACCGATGGCGACACAACTGGCGGGTACATCCGAAACAACACAAGCTCCGGCTCCAATGATGGCCATTTCGTCAATGGTCACGCATGGCACCACGTTAGCACCGGTTCCAATCATCACCAGTTGGTTTATGGACACATGGCCAGCAATCGTGGCACCAGGACAAACATGACAAAAATCGCCGACACAAACATCGTGGTCTACCGATGAACGAGTGTTCACGATGGAGTGGTCACCAATGACCGTGTCTGCTTGAAGCACGGCACCCGCCATGACGACAGTTCCTGCACCAAGCTTTACCGTTGAGTCAACGATAGCGGTGGGATGCACGATCGTTGGCCATCTTTGCTTGCCCTGCTGAGAGTCAAAGCGATCAACAATTTGCTTTCGAACCTGATTGTTCCCAATCGCAATCACCAGCGGAACCGAATCTGGAATACTCGAAACAGGTTGAATTTCAAACCCGATTATTCTGGCACCCATCAGATCCGGGTTGTCGTCGACGACTCCACCAACGGACTGACCCGACGAAAGGATCGCCTGAATGATCACCTTGGCATGCCCGGCGGCACCATAGATCCAGATTCCATCAGACATCGACAGGTTTACCTGCGGGTTGGCTTTGAATTGTGGTTACCGATCCTGTTTCGTCGAACTCCATTAGCTGATCAATAAACCGGCCAGCAATAATTTTAGTTTCATAATGTGTCACCACAGCCTGTTTTCCATTTTTTCCCATCTGCACACGACCTTCATCGTTGTCGTACAACGCCAGCAAGTTTGCACGATAGGATTCCAAATCGCCAGTCAACGACCACAGGCCTCCCTTGGCTCGGTCGATAATTTTTCCAATATCTGTCGCTGCATCGAGTGAAGCAAGCACGGGAAGTTCGCTGGCCCAATACGCAAATGTCCGCAATGGAATATTGGGAGTTGTAGAAACTTTGCTCAGGTTCACTAAACCAAGGTCACACACCGATGCAAGTTTCAGGTAATCGTTTCGAGGAAGAAAGGGACGAAGTTGCACATTGTCCAAACACTTTTGTTTGATGACGTTCTGGATGTGATTGCGCTCCGTGCCGTTTCCCATCAACATGAACAGAATGTCGGGGTGAGTTTTCTTGACGGTATCAGCCAAATCCAAAATGGCATCGATCCCCTGGGGCTTTCCAAGGTTTCCACCGAATAAGGCAACGAATTTGTCCTGGATTTCAAATCGCGTTCGCAACTGCTGACGAGTCTCTGTGAGCTCAGGCTCGCTTTGCTCAAATCCGATCCAGTTGTAAAGAATCGTAACTTTCCCGGGATCGAGTTCCGGGTTGTGATTTCGGACATAATCAACATTGCCCTGCGACATACATCCAATAATGTCCGAGATTCCATACATTCGTTTCTCTTTGCGCCGAAAGAAATTGAATATCATTGAATTGTTGATCAAACCAAGGTCGCGTGCATTTTGCGGAAAGATGTCTCGCAATATCAAATACGACCGGCAGCGATATCGCTTTTTCAATTTCGCGATCAATGGAGCCAACGTGATCGGCGGCGTCGGAGACACGATCCAGTCAAAAGACGTGTCTTTAATGTGTTTGTCTAGGGCTTTCTGAAAAGCAGACGGCAGAAGCAGGTTGTTGATCCCTTTGACAACTTTGTGAACTTCAAACAGTTTTCCGGTTTTTGCCCGAATAACAGTTACGCCGTTTTCCTGTCGCATGCCAACAAATCCATCAACGCTCGGCGCGATCACGGTCACATCGTGTTCGGTCGAATTGATCTTCTGCACGAGGTCTGTGTAAAATCCTCGACCGCTTTTAGGGTCATCGTAAATGAGCATGACGAAGAGAATATTCATTTTTACTGCGACCGTTGGAGAAATATTATCGGCTGGTGTTTCCAACAGATCGAATTGTCTTGCAAACGCGGTCCAGATCCGCAGAGTCCATCGCCGTGCCGCTGGGCAAACAGATGCCGCAATCAAACAGGCTTGTCGATACTTCCCCGCCGACAACACGGAATTGGGAAAATGCCTTTTGCAAATGCAGTGGCTTCCAAACGGGTCGGGATTCGATATTTTCCGCTTCCAAAGCCACGATCACGTCCTCGTGTGTGGCACCGAATAATTCCGGATCGATCGTCGCCACGGTAAGCCACCGGTTACACCGACCATACTTCGCTTCCGCCATAAACGTCCAGCCGGGCAGATCACCGATTCTTTGCTGATACTCCGCAAACACTTCTCGCTTCCGATTAACGCGATCAGCGAGAGCCTCCATTTGCCCGATGCCAATTGCAGCCAGCACATTGCTCATCCGGTAGTTGTAACCAACGTCATGGTGTTCATAGTGGCGAACGGGTTGGCGTGCCTGAGTCGCAAGGTAGCGACAGTGTTCGATCAAGTCTGCATCGTCACTTGCCAACATTCCTCCACTGGACGTGGTAATGATTTTATTTCCATTGAAAGAGAACACTGCCGCCTGTGCGTCTCTCCCGACCGAACGCCCCCTGTAGTGAGCTCCCAGTGATTCGGCACTGTCACACACGACTGGGACTTCGTACTGGTCACAGATTTTTACGATTTGGTCTAGGTCACAGGCCTGACCGTAGAGTTCTGTTGGAAGAACTGCTTTGGGAAGGTCTCCGGCAACAGCCAGACGTTTTAACTCCTCTTCCAGAATATTGGGGTCCATATTCCAGGTGTGTCGGTCACTGTCGATAAACACAATTTCAGCATTTTGGAAAATTACAGGGCTAACACTTCCAACAAAAGTGAGAGTCGAGGCAAGCACTTTGTCACCCGCCTCAACACCAAGTGAACGCATTGCAAGATGGATCGCGCTGGTACCGTTGCAAACGGCAAGGCAATGTTCGAAACCGGTGATTTCTCTGAAGACGTGCTCGAACTGTTTTAGCTGCGGGCCTACTGGGGCGATATAGTTGCTTTCAAATGCCTGTTTGACATACTCAAGTTCAGTGCCTGACATGTGAGGCGGCGACAGAAAGATTCTTTTTTGGGTCGGGCTGTTGGGCATCGCGACAGATTCCGGATAAAAGGTTTCAGGACTCAACATGACACAGGTGGGAGAAAAGCGTTGCGAACTGTTCGCCGCAGGTGTTCCACCGAAAAAGCTTGATACGCTCAAACCCCCGCGTCACGTACTGCTTGCGTAATTCGGGAGAGTCGTGCAGCCCAATAACGCGATCGGCAAAATCTTTGTGACTACCGGCAACTGCCAGCAGTCCTGCATCACCGACGCTTTCAGGCATCGACGAGCAATCTGCGACGATGGGCGGGCAGGCTCGAGCCATCGATTCCATTGCAACCATGCAAAAGGATTCAATCCTGCTCGTTGAGACTAAACAAAGCGACTCACTAAGATGATTCGTAAGTTGCTGTTGATCGATAAAGCCCAGCCACTCGATTCGATCGAACACGTCAAGAGATTTTGCCAGTTCCTTGTAGGGAGCCCACCAATCGCCAAAGCCAGCAGCGATCTTGAGCTGCCAATTGACGTCAGGTCGAATCTTCACCAGCTCGGCAACCATGCGTATCAAAGTCGTATTGTCTTTGTGCGGGCAAGGGCTGGTAATTGTGAACAACTGCCCGGGGTTGAAATTGGTTTCTTTCTGCTCGGCAGTAACTAAATCATCCGGCAAGCCGATGTAAATAACCTGATCCAGAGGATTTTGTCGATCATGGATGGAATCGGCACAGGTCTTGATAAAGGCAGATTCGAAAACGTTCGCATCGGCTTTTTTCAAAGCTTGAACAGCGCTGTAGTTTCTCAGGTATTCCGCAGCTTTTTGCAGCATCGACCCGTCAGGCTGAACCGGCATGAATCGCAGCACGTTTAAGTGGTAGACAATTTGCGGACACTTGATCTTGCTCACAAACTGATTGATGGACAGAACAATGTCCGCTTTCAGATCGTGGACACAGCCGGCAAGTTTCGTATTGACCCATAGTTGTCGCTTGATCGCCGACCCGTTGACAAGCGGTTGCTTAACTTCTGCAATTCCCTGATCCGCGATAGCTTTCCGCGTTGCTTCGGCTGAACAGATAACCGTCGCACGAATGTCAACCTGGTCCTGGGAAGCGAGCCCTTTCAACATTCCCAACAACACCGTCAACCCACCTCCGGGATGCGTTGAAACGGCATTGAAAACGACATGTATTCCTGATTTTTTGCGTGACACCCGATTCATGGATTCACGTTGACAGCTTTCAGCTTTCGCAGTGCCCTGAACCTTTTAATTTGTGCGCGAGGCCGACCGACACACCATTTCCAGACGCCATCAGCGAACGAAGACAGCAGCAACCTGAATTGCGGCCACGAAACCCTCGCACCGGTCAACTCATAGCCATTTTCTACCATCACTGGGCCAAGGAAGTGTTCAATCATGCCAATATGATTCGCAGATAACTCTGATTTCCACTTGGAAAGACCAGACGTAAAGATAGGTTTCGTCGTATTGGCGTGATGCTCCTGCACGGACGAAAAACCTTTTTCGGCGCGTTCATAAAACTTCAACATATGAGGGTGAAATGGGATCTCGAGTCGACCACAAACTTTCCTCATCGTTGGCTCGGTATCGGTGATTAGGTCCTCGAACCTGATCGATTGATACCGCGGATGGCCGTCCAGACGCCGATCCACAGATATTGCAAATTGCCAGTCGCGAATCAGTGGAGCCACACAATTCGTGCCAACTTTGGCTGACCTGAACGATAAAAATGCAGCACGAGGATCGCGAACAATCTGCACGACGCGACACTTCGGATACTCCTCCAAAAGCTGCTCTGCAAACCGAATGTTGGCAACGGTTTTTTCGCCAAAATACCTCGGAGCTTCCTTGTCAGACGCTGATTCAAGTAGAGACAAAAACAGATTTCGCCAAGATGGTGCACGGGCTCCAAGATTTTGCTTGAGTTGATCTTGGCCAACACCCATTGACCGAATCCACCACTTTCTTGAGATCAGTGAAATCCTTTGTTCGCAATTCAGTTGGCACTTCGATTCGTCTCGCGCGATTCCATTGAAAAAGAAAGTCTCATGCGGAATTGAAATTTCAGGATGAGCATTGAATATTGTCTTTAACAACGTGGTGCCGGATCGTCCGCAGCCAACAATCAGGAACAGCCTGTTTTCGATTTTTGTCAAATTATCCAACGCTCTGCTCGGTAGCGATCAATAGATTGGACATTGTGACATTCAAACCAACTCGAACGTAGATAATGATTGCCAACACACCGTTGATCAGGATGTTGCCGATGACGCTCGCATATACGGCTCCCATGGAACCGTACTCCGGTATCAACCATGCGCAAAGCAACCAGTTGACGGCACAGCTTCCCAGCACAACAGCAGCCGTGTGCTTCTGCAGACCGATCATCGTGGCGGTCAAAATTACCGGCCCGCACAGGACGCTGAACGCTTGCCCGATGACCAGCGTTCGCAACAGGGGAGCGGCTGCAATGTACTTCGCGCCAAACACCCCCAGTGCCTGCTCGGCGCACAGCACAATTAACACCACGGGAATGCCGGTCAGCGTTAGCACAAACGCGTTGTTACTGCGAATCAGGTTTCGCATTTCGGAGATTTCTCCATTGTAAAACAGTGGCGATAACTTGGGTGCGATCAGCAGATTTGCGGACACCAGCGCCAACAGAACCAGCCCCACCAATTTGGCGGCAGCCGCAAACAACGCGACTTCTTTCGAAGAGCGAATATTACCAAGCTCAATTGTGTTGATGTTGGCCATCAATGGCAAACCGACGCCCACAAGGAAAAAGAAAAACGACAGCTTGTAGACGACGGGAATTTCCTTCAGCTGAGGCTTGAGTTTCAGATCCGGATTCGTTTTTGCATTGACGATCCAAAGAACAACAGAGACCACCAGGAAAGAAAATGCAAAAAGGAGCATTACCGCGTCAAGCGAAATACTCGTAGCCGTAAGATAGAAAACTGCCATTGGAAAAACGAACAGCAAAGGCCGTAAAACACTAAACACCAATTCTGACTCAATAACCCTGTCCAGACCTTTTGTGATCGAAGCGGTGACTTGTGCAATCGTCCTGAAGAACAGCAGAAACAGGCACACAGCCAACAGTGATTTCGTCATGCCGCCTTCCATATTGTAATGGAGGTAAAGGGGCAGCGCGACGCAGGCCAAAACTGTATTGATGACGATAATGGCGTAGGCTGCGAACAGTATGTTTCCCGATTTATGGTCTGAGGAATTGTCCGCGACTTTGGATGTTGTTTGCTCGCGTCTGCCGAGTGAAAATTCCTTCAAACAGTAGCGGTCAGTTCCCCAAGCGACGACAAAGCCAAGGACGACAAGCACAGAGCAAAGATACTGAAAATCGCCGAACTGATCGATTCCCAAACACCATGCCGGCATGACCTGCGAGGCAAACATCAAAACTGCCGCAGACGCTTTGATCAACAGCATCGAACCGTACTGTTTATGCATTGAAGCTACCTGACGCAGCAGTCATATGAGAATCGTCGCCTTCACCGGACTCGGTTTGCTTCTCTTCACATACCAAAAACACCGCGATCGCAACCCAACTGGTGACTGTGAACAATCCTTCAAATGTAGCTCCAACGGTCATTCCCAGAATCGGAATGACCAAGAATACGGCGGTGTTGTACGGTCGCGGTCGAAGCAAGCCTGCTAGGAACAAAATGATTGTCGAAGAATAGATGAACAGAGCTACCAGCAGACCGAATATACCCATCATCGCGGCGCTGCCGAACACGAAGTTGTGAACGTAAGAGCCCCGATCCAGCTTTGCCCCAAATCCAATCCCAAAAATTGGAGAGCTATCGAACTGTTCGATTGCATCGTAATACTGCTGATAACGGCCGCCGTCAGAAAAATCGCCCAATCGACTATCACTCGCGTTCTCTTCAAGGAACAATGCAGTTACGACAACGCTTCCAACCAAAAGCAACAGGGAAATCGCTCGCTTGAACCCTATTAAATCGCGGGAAGAGCCTCCAAACACCACGATGGCAATTGCATAAAATGCCCGTCTGGAAAAGGTGCAGACCACGAAAATCACGTTCATCGCCAACAGGAAAATGTTGGTCATTGGATTTCTGAACTGAAACACTGTTGTACACAGAAAGTAGAACGTGAACGCTTCCGCGACAGCGTTTCGCATTACGTCCCGCCCTTCGAAATCGTCCGGCTGACCGCTTCCCAAAATCGAATCGATCGCAAGGAACGTGTTACGTGTTACGGCATGGTAGTTAAAGCCCTGCAGGAGCAGTTGCAATTTCCCTGTAGCCAGAAGACACCCCAACGCGACCACAAAAAACAAAATCGTTCCTGTCATCACGCCGTTTCGAGCTGCGATACCTATTTGTTCGACCGTGATTTCTCTGAGTGTCATTTTTAGACACGCATAGATGCCGATGTAGATGCCCGTCTTCACCATCGCCAGCTTGGCGCCTTCTGCATTTTGAAACAGCGACACGCTCGCAACAATAACCCCGAAATAGCAAATAATTCCAATGTCCAGCAGTGAAATTGACATTGGCATTCGCATTGTGAGCATTGACTTCAGGCCAACCAGTGCTGCAATCGCCAGCAACACCAAAAGCGGAATCGAAAAACCCAACAAAGGGTTCCTGACTGAGAAAAAGGGAAGCGATGCGATGAGGGAGGTGAATAGAAAAATAATCAGTCGTTCGTACGCGATGGTGCCGGGGCCTGCTTCCCGCACCCCCGCAAAACCACCTTGCGGAAGCTGATTCGCATTGATGTGTATTGGCTGACTCATTTTTGTTGAAACGCTTCCAACGTGATAATCTTGTCCAATTCGTTTTTCTCGAGATCGAGTTTGGGTTGCCAATTTTCAGGCTTGCGTGCGACCAGCGTCCACGAATCCCGCCAACCGGTAAAGACCGCCGACATTGCAAGGTACAGCGGTCGGAATACCGGCCCGACTCGACGCGAGAACAAATGGCAACCACGAAGGTCCACGACTTCCAGCCCAAGATAATTTGACATCTTGCTCAAGTCGTCTTTCACATATTCGCGCACATGGCCCCGCCAACTGCCCGGATACCAGTAGTAACTTTCGTAAGCGGGCATGTTCGTTTGGCCTCGCATCACGGCAAGTCTTTTCCGGATGTTGACCGCATTGGGCAAGGTCACAAACAGATACCCGCCGGGCTTGATAAAACTGACCAACTGATTCAACAACTCACGCGGCGAATCGTGCAGATGATCCAACACCGCATGGGCCATCACCATGTCAAACGTGTTCTCCTGAAACGGAAACGTTCGATCTTTGACGACATGGAAATCGACGCCTGCATCGCGAGCAAATTTGATGATTGTTTCCTGATTGCCCGGCAAGTTGTGCCAGTGATCTGAAAGGTCATCATAGGCGCTGCACTGGTATCCCATTTTCTGCAACACAACTGCCTTGTCACATGGCCCCGAAGCAAAATCGAGAACCTTTCCTTCAGCAGCAACCCATTTTTTCACGGTGGCAGCAATGTGCTCGTGAGAGTCATCGATACCGCTCATGTAGTTCGCAAACGGAAACTCCTGCTCTACTTCTTTGATTGCCTGATCCGCGTTCATTTTTATGTCAGTTCGAATTTGAATAATGCGATTCAATACGCCAGTCCTGCGGCCACCATTGTTGATGGCCAACCGGCTGCTGGGCATTATTGATCAGGAAATGCTTGATGTGCCCCAAGGGCCAACGTGCTTCGACGTTGTCGCGTCGCATGCATACAACCGGCAGGTCTTGAGTCACCTCGGTGTGAGGTGCGTGTGCACCACGAACGCCTGATGCAATCGAAGTGTAACCAGCACTCCACAAATGCTCGATCACGGACTGCCCCAACAGTTCAAACGATCCGAATGGCCAGGCAAAGTGATTGATGTCTCCCAAGCGTCGCGAAAGTGATTCGCGAGCAAGGTCAATCTCTTGTTGAGCCTGCCGATCCGCAAGCTGACTTATTTTTGGATGACTGACGGTGTGATTGCCGATTTCGTGACCTTGGCTTTGAAGCAACTCAACGTCTTCCCACGAAAGGAATTCGTCAGACTCGTAATCCATCAGAGCGCCTTCATAGAAAGCTCTTCGTTTTGTTGGGCAGGTCTCGCCAAGGACTCCCGAGCAGACAAAGAACGTAGCCGAATAGCCGCGATCCTGAAGAATGCGTCCGGCACTGAGGACGCTTTTGAGGCCGTCATCAAAAGTGATCGCTCCGTAAGCAGCGTCGATATTCCCGCTGCGCACCCGCTCTACTGCCTCGCTGTAGGAGATCACTTTGTAACGACTCGCAAACCAGTCCAGAAACTCGCCGAATGCTGTTTCTTCGTACGGGTACATGTGGTGAAAATTGACCACCTGAACAATTTTGCTTGACGCCAGCAGACTTTCGCGATTTCTCATCACGTCAACCGCGGCGAAGCCGTTCAACACACAATGGCGTAGCGTCTCTCTAAGCGACATCATCATTGGACCTGATTGATCCAGTTCGCATCTGCCACGTAGCCCGCGCGGATCAATGCAGTTCCATAGTACTGGTGAAAGACCTCAGCGGCTTCCTTGGAAAAATGGTTTTTCCAGTCTCCCGCTTCCCCTTTGCGAAGATACGAGCCGCGATTTTCCTGGCCTTGCTTTCTTCCAGTCTGGTTTTTGAACGAGTATCGTCGAACCGTATCAGCAACTCGCTCCACGTCTGCCTCGCAGCCAGCCATTTTGCTGACGACTTCCCCGAATGCGCGACATCCGTCATCAAGAAGGTCCTCGTACTTCACGATCTGCAGGTTCTCGTGTCCCTTTTCGAAGTATGCGTTAACATGCTGCCCCCAACTTGGAAGCTTTGAAAGCCCACCGGTTGGATTGGCGTGCAGTCGACGCAAAAATGTCGCAATGTTGGCAGACGGTTCTGCATTCGGGTCCAAGCCCGCGAACAACGTCCTGTTGTGACGTTCCTTTCCACCAGCCAACAATCGACCACGCACATGAAAGTAGGTCGATACAACGGTGTCCCGTCCGTCCCGGATCATATACACACCCTTGCGATATTTCTTTGAGGGAGCTTCGAAGCTGTGCACAACCGCGGAACATCCAATGGGCATAATCGAATGTTGCGGGAACGGCAGGCGAAAATAGTCCGCCAGCAATTGGCACATCCACGTGGTGCCACTCTTGGGATGCCCCAATACGAAAACAAGCGGGAATGCATTGGGGAACGTTTTGCCAAAGAAGATTGAAAATCGTTTGGCAACAGCAATCACACGTCCGTACTTGCGAACACGAGCCTGGGACTGTCCTGTCCAACTGACTCGATCAGAGAGACTGGAGTTGACAATGTCTTTCTTGGTTGTCACTGAACTGCGAAAGGCTCCGTCAATTGTTGGATTGTTCGCCAAGCTGCGTTATGAATTCTGATCTGGTCTTTTCCAGATCCCAGTACGGCTTGCTACGCCCGGTCATCTGTTGCAATTTCTCCGCATCCTGCCTGACGCTTTCGAAAATCAGGTCAATCGTATCCGCCGTTGGCGGAATGCTTGCCTGAGTTGCTTTTTTTAACAGGACACTGCGAGCGGCAGTTCGGACAAACGAAGGCGACACAGGTTTAAGAATTCGTTGAAACACTTTCGAATGCCAAAGACTTGTCATCAGCTTGCCGGCAACCAACCGGCTGTGGCCGCGATTCGCACCTGCCGGGTCGGCTTCGATTTCTACCGGATTTACGTCCAGGAAATCAAAGATTTCTGCGACAACGTCAACTCGATCGGCAACGTACTCTTCAAATTTAACAACTTTGATCTGGTCGATGCCGAACTTTTCGACCCATGGTTCGAGTTGCATTGCGTATCGACTGTAGGCGATGGGTGCGGGGTTGTTTCGAATTTCGAAATTGACATCCGGGCCCATTTTTTGGTCCGTCGATTCGTTCATCATGTGCTGGTGATGACTCAGGCAACGTCTGATTGGCTCCCGAACGAGGTAGATGATTTTCAGGTCAGAACCAAGTAGCTCGGCAGCAACATCCGCTACCCCGGGATAGTCCGGCAACATCGAATAGTGGGTTGAGACATCTCCAAGAATCTGTTTGCTGTCGGCTTTTCGAAAATTGTGTTTGTATATTTCGGTGGCCTGACTTTGTTTATCAACCGACCGGTGCGTCAACGCATTCAACTCTTTGACACCACAAAAGATATCGGGGTGCTTGACGAGATCCTGATGAAGCGTTGTCGTCGCACACTTCATGGCTCCAATGACGAGAAAGCTTGGCAGATTCAAGATACTGACTGGATGGATCAACGGGCTCTTAAGGTTCGACGGCTAGGAAACGGACCTCGGGCCGGGCAATTTCAGTGCAACACTTTCCGGCGTGGTTTCTGGCGGTTCGGTTTCGCAGATGAATTCCGGAATCATTTCATTCAATATCGATCGAATCTTTTCTGACGGTTCGTAGGCTGCTTCGATCAAACGTTGCACTTGATGTTCGACTTCTTCGAACCGGAACACGCGACTGTGCGCCGAAAGAATCTGGCTGTGCGACGTCGGGATTGGCTCTTCGTCGCCGTAGTAAAGCTCTTCGTAGAGCTTCTCGCCGGGCCGCATCCCGCGGACTTCGATGTCGATCGATCCGGGCGAATGACCAGCCAGACGAATCAGGTCGTGTGCCAAGTCAATGATCTTTACCGGCTGACCCATTTCCAACACAAAAATCTCACCGCCGCGACCCATCGAAGCTGCCTGCAAAACCAACTGCGACGCTTCGGGTATCGTCATGAAATAACGGGTCATTCTTTCGTCGGTAATCGTGATCGGGCCGCCTTTGCGAATCTGTTCCTGGAACAGAGGAACGACGCTTCCGGCTGAACCAAGCACATTGCCGAACCGTGTTGAAATGAAAGCGGTCGATGACTTTTCGCCCAACGCCTGGCAGTAGCGCTCGGCCATATGTTTGGTGCACCCCATGATGCTGGTCGGGTTGACGGCTTTGTCGGTCGACACCATCACGAATCGCTCAACGCCAAACTGGTCCGCCATGTCAGCGACCACTCGCGTGCCGTGAATGTTGTTAATGATGCTCTCGCCGATGTTTTCTTCCACCAGCGGTACATGCTTGTGGGCCGCGGCATGGAACACCAGATGCGGTCGATGTTGATCGAACGCAGCCCGAATGCGGCCCTGGTCGGTGATATTGGCGATCACGCGTGTGAATTCGATATGTGGCTCGGCTTCGACCAGCTCGCGGGATATCTGATAGATGCGATTCTCTCCACGCCCCAGCAACACCATTTTGGCAGGATTGAATTTGCAAAGCTGCCGGCAAAGCTCCGATCCGATCGAGCCACCAGCGCCCGTTACGAGGATCGTTTTTCCTTCGGTGATCTTTCCGATCTCTTCAAAATCCAGTGACGCGGGCTTGCGGCGAAGAAGGTCATCAAAGGACACGTCACGAATCGGTACGCGATCGAGGCCACGCAACTGGTCTTCCAGCGGAGGCAAAATCTTGATCCGGAATCCCTCGTTCGAAGCCGATTCCAGCAGGTCTCTCAACTGCTTGCCTTTTAGCTTGCCGGTGATCACAAACAGAGTCTTGGCCCGATGGGCTTTCATGAGTTCACCTAGGTTGTCGAGCCTTCCGACAATTCTCAGGTCGCTGAAGCGACGTCCGCGCGGATAGTCCTTGGGCGAAACCAAACCCACGATCCGGGTTTTGAGTTGGTGTTGGCCGTTGATCAGATGGGCCATCCGAGCTTCTTTAAAATTCGCACCGACCAGTAGAGACCTTTCGTTGTCACGGCTTCGGTCCAGCGGAGCAATTCTCTCATCCCACAGCCGCCAGCAGGATCTCAGTCCGCCGATGACCACGATTGTCAGAAAGAAATCGTTGATCAGCACCATTCGCGGCACGCGAGCGGTCCAGTTCTGGAACACAAAGTAGTCAACCAACAGGATGACAAACGTCGCCACAAGGGCGCTTTTCACCAACGAGATAAAATCGGAAAAGTTCACATGTCGCCACCAACCGTGAAAGCTTCGCAGACCGTAGAAGACAGTCAGCTTGATCAGCACCAGCCACGGTGCTCCCTGCAAAAAGACGTTCACGTACGTTGACGGCACGCCGAGGAATCCCGTTCCTCCAAAAAGCTCCTCTGTCTGCAAATAGAAACGCATCATGAACGCGAACCAGTAAAGGCACGCGAACAGCACGCAGTGCGCGATCACCAGAATCGGTAGCCGGTGTCCGATCAGCCAATCGCGGACGCGCTGAAAAGTCGAAATCTGTTCAACCGAAAGGTCATCTGCGGCAGAGATCGACGCGCCCGAAAATTTGGCCACGGGACTATCTTTGGAAGCTTGGCTCATGGTGCGAGGTAAGGTGTGGGAATGGGAAGGCGGGATCAACGACAGAGATCGTCGCGGACTCCGTCCCTTTGGGTGACACCGGTTTTGCGGTGCCGCCTATGCGAGGAGGGGAGGCATATCGGAACGTCGTCCAAGCAGTAAATGTGACCGTCGGATCGTGAAAATCAACACCCAAAATGCCGTCCCCACTATACTTACGCTCCCACGTTGCACCCCAATTTTCCAAAATCACACGGACAAAATCGAGCCAACGGTCCGTCTGTAGGGGCTCCATGAAAATCACATTCAGCCGCTAACTTAACTGTCCAGTTAACGTGACGTTCAGCGTCAGGGCTTACCTATGTCGCCAAATCGACGATCGTTTCATGCCCAATGATTTGACGGCCTCTTCGATTTCACACCAGAATCGCTTGGCATCGACAGGGTAGCCGCGAGTCGGCCGCAAGTCTGGCACAAGCGATATCCAGTAACGATTCCAGCCGTTCATGAACAACTCTCTGAGATACTTGGCCGTCATCGAAGCCAAGGCAATCGGCAGATGCGATTCCCCGCGAGCACAAAACGTCACCTCGACCGATTCACTGCCCACCCGATATCGACTCACCGCCCGACCTTCTTCGACGATCTGGACCAGGCGATCGCAAAACGACAGCTCCTGCTGAAGCAACCCTGCGTATCGGCTGCGTCCCCCATGCTTGTCGCAGAAAACTTCCAGATTTCTACCGGCCCCTTCAGAAAGTTCATTGACCAGTCTCATCGTCTGCGCCGAAAGCAAGTTGGCTTTGTTGCCAAAACTTTCGCACTGCAAGTTGAACTGTTCTGCAAAAATCGCCCGACAACCGATCGCGGTCAGCTTCGGACCGTCCGGACGATCTCGCAATCTTGAGCCAAGTTCAGCGACGACGTCGCAGTCAGCAGCAATCGGTATCTGCAACTCTCTCAACTCCAGATCGCCTCCGTAACCCGGCATCGTGAACGCTTCATCGCTCACCCCCAGCAATCTGGCAAGCTGCCCAAGATTCCGTGGCAACTCTCCTGTCAAAGAAAAAACGAACGCCAACACGCCACGTTCCAGCAGCTGGATCTTTCCCGACTGGTAAACCTGCTTTGAATCGGCGACCAACAGATGGCAGGTCTTTTCTTTCTTGTTCAGCGAACTGAAATCGCTTTTTTCTCGCACCACAAAATCCGGCATCATCTGGCTTGGGTCGTCCGAATCCCAAGCGGTCCCGGCGATCACCAACGGGCCAAGATTTGGACCGTACCCGGCTTCGTCAGTGCCAATGATCGTCTGCTTTTCACTCGCTCCCCCGGATTTCACACCCGCCCCCAAATTCCCCGGCACGGTCTAAAACCCAATGGAACCGCTGACCGAAGTCTCGCCCCATTCTACGCCCAGCATGGTGCAATTGATTCCTGACCCGATTCCCAACAGCCCGACCTTGTGTCCGGATGCGACAAAGTTCTTCTCGCAAGCCAACGCCAACGCAGATGGTAGCGCCGCAGAACCGGTGTTCCCAAGCCAGTCAAAGGTCGCATAGTCAACTTCCGGATCCATCCCCAACGATTCCAGCATCAGCTTTTGATGAGCTGTTCCCACCTGGTGACAAACGCTGCGATCGATATCCTCTTTCTTCCAGCCAACGGCGTCCAGGAAAGGCCCAAACGTCTCGACACCGGTTGCCACCCCGGCCTTCATCAGTGCTTCGGAATCGGTCGCCATCAGCGGTTGCATTGAAGCACCAACCTGGTCTTCATGGCTCTGACAAAGCTCATGATGTGCGGTGTTGGCACCAACCGCACCGCCCAAGAAGCGAGATGCCGACGACGCAACCTCGCGGTGAGTCAGCAGTGCCGCACAACTGGCTGATCCGATCGTCAGGCTGGCGATCGCATTCTTGACCGTCTTTCGCGTCAGTGAAGTATCGGCGTTAAGCGTACGGATCGTGTTTTCAACCAACTGCCGCCCGCCTTCACTGCCCACCACAAGCCCTGCACGGATCTGCCCCAACTCGATCATGTTGGCGACCTGCAACATTCCCGACAGGATTCCCAGGCAGGCGTTGGAAACGTCATAGATAAAACAGTTCCTTGGCAGTCCCACGCGATGATGAACCGAACAGGCAGTCGCCGGTTCAAGAAAATCGCGACACACCGAGCCATGGATCAGGCAACCGACTTCAGTTGCATCAACCCCCGCGGCCCGCAGCGCGTGAGTGCAGCTTTTCACGCTAAGCTCTCCCGACGTCACGCCGGGACGCCAAAATCGCCGTTCGCGAATGCCGGTCATCAATTCAAGCCGACCTTCGGGAAGCTTCAATCGCTGATAGAGCGGAGCCAGTTTTGATTCGACATCCGACGTCGTCCAAATCTCCTCGGGCAGCACGTACCCGATACTCGCCAAAGCCACATTTTCAAAACGCATCACGCCACGCCAGTCAACTGTTCCTCACAATCCGTATGACCATACCCTGTCGCCTTCATGCCGTGAAGGACTTTGACGCCTGTGACCCCACCAAGCAACTAATTTTTCTTCACAATTCCCCCACAATCAAATCGACAGCCAAAACCTCAACCTAACTTTCGGCAACGATCCCTTTCCCCTCAGGCGACAAAAAACTCGATAAGCTCGATGTTGTTCACTGACGTTTCATCATTACTTCTGCCAATCATCTGGTCGCTCGCAGCGGTGGGTATCGGTTTGATATGTGGATTCTTCATTGGCAGAGTTTATGCGGTTTCCAATCAGCCAAAAAAGCTTCGTCGTGACCGTGAGAAAACTCTCGAAGCCCTCGTGAGTGTGCTTAACAGCGCCCATCAGTTCAACGCTGACGTCTCGCAGCACAAAACCGCACTCCAGTCCGCTGAAACCGAAATCCAGAACGTATCCAGCACTGTCGGCGAATTCGAAGACCTCCAAGAATCGGTCATCAGTACCATTCGTACGATCGTCCAGGCCAACCAGAAGATGGAAAACGACCTGGTTGTTTCGCAATATCAGCTCGAAGCCACAGCCCAGGAACTTGACCGAAGCAAGAAAGAAGCTCGCACCGACGCCCTTTGCAATATTGGAAACCGCAAAGCCGTCGACGAAACACTTCAGTACCTGGTCTCGCGTTACCAATCCAAAAAGAAGCCATTCGGTCTGATGCTTATCGACATCGACCACTTCAAACGAATCAATGACACCTTTGGCCACGAATCGGGCGACGAAGTCCTGGTCAATGTTGGCCGTGCTCTCAAAGAATGCGTTCGCCCAGAAGACTTTGTCGGAAGACTCGGCGGCGACGAGTTCGTCCTGATGCTCGAAGGCCTAACCGGAAGCAACGCCGTCGCAGTTGGTTCCCGAATTCGTTCCACGATCGAGTTGTACAACTTTAGCGTTGGCAACAAAGGCGAATCGACCGTGGTCACGTTGAGCATGGGGCTGGCTGTCATCAGTGCCGGCGATGACCTCAAGACCCTCTATAAACGGGCAGACGCAGCACTTTACCGCTCCAAGGAACTTGGCCGCAACCAGTTGTACACCATGATTGAGGACGAAGGAAAATCCGAACCGGACAAACCTGACAACTCGCCGTTCGCATCCTACGAAGAATTTAAAGCATCATTCGACGAATAGTCGACGCTGACTGCTGGAACAAAAACATGATCAACATTCATTCCCTATTCAAGACCTACCAAAACGCAGACGCCGTTTGCGACCTGAGTTTTTCAGTCCAACCGGGACAGGTTCTTGGGCTGGTTGGCCGCAACGGTGCAGGCAAAACGACAACCCTCAAAACCATCGCCGGCTTGATCCCGGCCAGCAGCGGCACCGTCAACGTCGCCGGCCACGACCTCCAATCCAACCTTCTGGAAATCAAGCGGAATTCGGCTTACGTGCCCGATGACCCGGAACTGTTTCATGACCTTTCGGTCGAACAGCATCTATTGTTTACCGCCGGAATCTACGCAGTCGCCACGCCTTTTGACGCAATTGACATTCTCCTTGAGACGTTTGAACTGACTGACAAACGTCACACTCCTGCCTCGGGTCTTTCTCGTGGCATGCGTCAAAAGCTGGCGATCATTTGCGCCTACCTGCAACAGCCCGCCGCTCTGTTGCTTGATGAACCGATGACCGGCCTTGATCCCCAAGGCATTCGCAAACTCAAAAACACCATCACGGAAAAAGCCAACGCGGGTGCCGCAGTGATCATTTCTTCGCACCTCCTCGCCATGGTCGAGGACATCTGCACACATGTTCTGATTCTGGAAAAGGGCCAAAAACAGTTCTTTGGCTCACTCGAAGAGCTTAAGCAATCTTTCAGTGACTCATCGGCAGACGAAAGCCGCACGCTGGAAGAAATTTACTTTGCCACCATCGGCATCCAGGACCAATTGGACCAAACCCACAGCCCACAAACAAAGGAAGCGTCGGCCAATGCCTGAATCCAACGCCTTAGGCAGCTTTTTTCACCCGGCTCTCTGGAAACTGCTTCGACAACAGACTCGCGGCAAAATCCATCGTATGCTGAGCGCGTTTCGCTCCCGCCGAAAGTTGGTTATCGCCGTGACCGCTGTTTTCCTGGGCATCATCTGGATTGGCCAAACGGTCCTTTCAGTGCTGCTCCGCGAACCAGCGGACCCCGACAAACTGAAAGTCTGGCTTCCGGTCAGCCTTTTCCTGTACTGCGTTTTTCACTGCCTCAAAATCGGTTCGCGACAGCCGATCGAACCCTTTGACTGGACGCCGGCCGAAAAACAGCTCCTTTTGTCTGCGCCCATTACCCGCGCCCAACTGGTCACCTTCCGGTTTATCAGCTACGTCGGTGCCATCGCCGCCAAAGCACTCTGTTTTGCAATCGTGATGATTCCCGATCTGCCGAGCTTTGTTACCGGCTTTATCGGAATGTTTTTGGGGCTGACTCTGATCGACCTGTTCCGGATCCTTCTTGAGCAAGTCGCATGGCTGACGTCGCAAAGCTCGCGACGTCACTGGTTCGTCGCACGTGCCCTGATGCTGGTGCCCGCCGGCGGCCTGCTGGTCTTTGCGTTTTTCAAAACCTTTTACGCAGAAGGCTTCGGTCAGGCGGCATCGTCAAGCAATCCGATGACGATGATCAGTTTCTTTCTCGCTCGCGTGGGAGAAATCTCAAGCCTGCCGGTCATTGCGACTTTCATGATTCCGTGGCACGCCATCATTGATGTTGCTCTTTCGACGGGTTTGCAGACGCCAACCCTGCTTAAGCTGATTTGCATCACCGCTGCGACCTTGCTGCTGGGCGCGTTTGTTTATCGCGTTGACAGCAAAGGACAGCGCTGGCTGGAGGACATGTCCCGACGCCAATTTCGAAATCCCAAGTACGCCGCAACCGCCAAAACCTCCGCTCCCTCAAACGCGAGCGCCGGCCATACGAAAATCCCCACAGGACTCGGCGGTGCCAGGGCCATCCTGTGGTACCAGACCCTTGGCGCAAAAAACCACACTTCGGCACTCATGTTCTCATTGGGCATTCCGGTCTTCCTGTGCTGCATTCCCATGCTCGCCGGCCACCAGATCCTCAACTCTTACCTGAACATCCTCGGCAGCATCGTCTTCTACTCATTCGTGCTGCTGCCAGCGGCGCTCATGCTGGACTTTCGTCGCGACGCCCGCAAACTGATTCTTTGGAAGAGCTTCCCCACTAATCCGATGTCCCTGACCATTGGGCAGGTCGCGGTGCCGGTGGCGCTGATGAGCCTCTTTCAGGCGATCGTTCTGGCCGTTGCCGTTTCTCTTGGCGGCTATCCGCTGACAATGCTCTGGGCTCTGCCTCTTTTCCTTCCAATGAACGTTTTCATTATCGGAATGGAAAACGCGATCTTTCTCATGCATCCGATGCGCCGCAACCAAGAAGGCATCGAAGTTTTCCTGCGGACGATTCTTACCTTTACGGGGAAAGGCGTTCTGTTCGCCCTGGGATTGGCTCTGGCGATCGGTTGGGCACTTCTGTCGTTGCACATCGCCAAGTACCTGCCCTTCCGCGCCCTCACCGGCCCGTTGCTTTTCGGCGGCGGCGTTTGGCTGGCGCTCAGCACCGCCGCCTGGTGCACACTCAAACTATGTGCTCGCCTGTTCACCAACATGGACGTCAGTCAGGACATTCCCGCAACGGTCTAGCAATACCCGCCGCCACAGAGCCGCTGGCCGTGAGGCCTCGAGTGTCGCCCCAGCGAGCCGCTGGCAGTGAGGCCTCGGGTATCCACTTTCCGAATCGCAACCCACGAGGCCTCAAAAAAACACCTTGCAACTAACCGCACCAAACCTTCGTCGTGCTAAACCCAAATATCCGACGTGCAATCTCCACCCGGAAAACGGATCTCGTGCGCCCGCGCGGCACCGCCTGGCTCTTTGCCAAAATCAACCATGAACTTTTCGTTCACAGCCAAACCGCCTTTGTCGGTATCGCAATCCACCTGCAGCATGTAGCAGCCCTTCTCCGCCATCTCCGGGTAGAACTGGTTGTCCCAGGGACTGTAAAGCGAACTGGTCACGTAAAGCCGCTTTCCGTCTAGGCTCAATTGCAACATCTGTGGGCCACCGCCAAGCTTCTCGCCTCGAACCGGCTCGGCCTTGCCGATCACACCACCAAGCCACACCTGGCCGGTCAATTTCGGGTTCGCAGGATCGCTCACATCGTACTGCCGGATATCACCGTGAAGCCAGTTTGAAAAATACAACCAGCGGTCATCCAACGACAACACAATGTCGGTCACCAAACCCGGCACAGGAAAAGGCCAGCCCTTGGTTTCGACAGGTTCCACCGCCACCACCGAATCAGCCTTCCACTGGTCGCCGACTTTATTCCAGTGCCAGATTGTGCTGCTGAGCGCCGCTCCGACAAACCCGTGCGTGCTATCGGGGTCATGGTGAAAGCGAACTTCCAACGGAATCATTCCGTCTTCACCCAAATCCAGTGACTGGTTGATCTTCTTTTCCTTCCAGTCCCAGAAATGCAGCTTCCGCCCGTATTTCCCGGCCTGAACGTCCTCCAGTTTGAAGCCCTGGGAAACCGTGTTCGGCGCCGCCCACTCGCTGGAGATCATCACGTTGTGCCGAGGCTGATACCAGAAGTCATAGTTGTAGTTCATCCCGGCAAGGTCATTTTCCCAGTGGCCCTTGATGTTGAATTCGTCATCCAACAACAGGAACCCGCCAGGCGCTTCACCTTTGGCATTTCCCAACATGGAAATCATGATGTTGCCGTCAGCAAGGCAGTGTACGGTATGAGGCGCCGACATATTCGTCTTTTCAGCGATCTCGCTTCCCTCGATGACCTTGTGAATTTTCGGATTGCGAGCATCTTCGGTGTCCACAATGTGAATTCGTCCCGAAGAAATTCCTGGCAGCACCACATACCGTCGGTGCTTTCCGTCTTCACCGTGACAGCTACTGCACGCGTTCCAGCCAAAGTGATGCAACTCATCGCCGACATTCGGCATGGGCAACCGCGATATGACTTGTGAATAAGTCTTGGAATCCGGATCAAGGTCCACCGTCGCAAGATAATCCGGTTTGTCGATTTTGGTTCCCGCATAGATCGCAGGCACGTACGCCAACGTTTCCGCAGGAGCCTTCATCGCGTCCGCTGGCGTCGCATACGTCCGATCACAACAAGCCGGCTTGTCATCGTCCGCGAACACGAACTCAGGCGTAATCCCGGCAAGCACAACAGAAGAAGCCGCAGTAGACTTCAGGAATTCACGACGTCGCATTATTATCTCCGCAAGATCCGATTATCAAGCGACACATTCTAACCCAATTGTCAGCCACCCAATAGCGAGCGTATCTCAAGCCACAAAAAATGATCGAGCTCCAAGAATCCGAAATCCGGTGGGAACTCCCCTGCCCTTTTCGCTCACCCAATCTCACCCATTCTCACTCGCCTTTCCACGGTCAACCTTGAACAAAAAAGGTTCATGCTATCGGGAATGGCGGCTTGCGCGGGCGACATCGAAGCTGTCCAAATTCTGGATGACCTCGCGTGCGGAAACAGTTGAAAACAGCTCAATCAGGCCCGAAACTCAGTAGGCCGGATCAAGGGCGCCCAAAAAAACTCACCACCAAAACACGTCACCAAAGCTGTCAAAACTCAACCACTTCTCCCACGCCCGCCGCTCCGGCAACCGCGCACCATCCCGCCCAACGTGAGCCGCTGGCCGTAAGGCCTCAGGTTCGGCCTCGGGTCCGACAAACCTGAAAACTCCTGCAAAACCACGTCACTCCCGCTCACCCTTGGGCAACAGCCCGCGCACGTACCCGGCAACAGCCATCAATGCCAACCCTCCGACGAACTGAACAAACGGCCCTGGCACAAGAATCCGCAGAAGCGACAGAAGAAAAGGAACCGGAGAAAAGGCAACGAAATCCCAACGATCGAATTTCAAAACACCCCGATACCGCATGTAAAAAGCGCAAGGCAGCATCCCAATCGAGAACCAGAAAATATAGAACCAATTGAGATTCGGCGTGACGAACTTTTGCATCACACTGGCAAACGTGCCCGCAACCACGAATAGCATCAGCGAGATTACAACGTCCAGACAAAGCTGACCAAATTCACGAACCAGGTTGGTAATCATTTCGCGTGCGTCCCACCGAATCACTTATCCCGGATTATGTCTCGCCACATTCTTGCCACCGCTTCACGGTCACATAACCGCATGCAACCCCAATTCGACTTTCGCAATTTTTGGTAACCCAACGCGTGAGCGAGGAAAAACACGAGGAAATTACGGTGCCTCGCTCGCGATTCGGGTTTCGATTTCTTTCAAACTTACAAACAAAAAGAACACTTGCGAAAGTCGAACTCAATCCCAAACGTTTGTATCGTCAAAACACGAACACGAGCACGAACAACTACCAACTCCATGAAAACGCCGACCCGCGAAAATTGGTCGGCGAACCCGGAAAGAACCACGGTGGAAATCCAGCCGGATGGAACGGTCGCAGACGACTATCAAGAATACCAAACTGATAAGCTCGCGTTGAACCCCGTAGGCCTCCTCGATTTGAATAAAATCCTGATCCAAAGCGAACGCTGGAAAAACCATAAAGCGACGTGCTGCCGTAATTGTGCCGCGAAATCAAACCACGACCGTGTTGATAATTCCAAACGTGACTGCGGCTGCCCAGCGCACTGCCCCGACTCCTAGAACTGGGACGGTAGGAGAAACTGAAATTTCGAAACGAATCCGTCAACCGAATCGGGCGATAGCTACTGTTAAAGTCACGAAACAGCGTTGGCAAGCTCCCGATCGGTTTTCTGCTGACCATGGACTCCAGCGCGAATTTGCCTGATCCGCTGGTGGTAAGCAAACCGGTGAGCGACAACGAACTCAAAGTCAGACCGAGGTTGTTGACTTCTTTATTACGCGGCACGACAACGACCTCCGACATGCCCTGTTGGTTTTGCATTTGAATTACCGCCAGACGACGGTTTGCCAATTCAGCTTTCAGCTTCGCCAACTCGACCCGCTCCCGGTAGTTCCGGATTTCACTTTGCTCTCCAATTTTCAACGTCGTCGACAAACTGCCCGGCCCGGCGTAGCTTCGTTTCGCGGCCGCAGCTTTTGCAGCCTGCTCAAGCCTGCCAAGCACTTCGCCGAAGAACGCTTTTTCCAGACTCGCGGTTTGCAGTTGAAGCTTGGCCTCGCACATCTGAAACTCGCCACGCACCTGAGCGACGGCTGATCTTTCGGCGCCCGCTGTTGCCTGCGTTTCGGCGTCGTCCAAAAACTCGCAGATCACCTCCTGTCTTTCTTTCAACGCGTTCAACCGCGAAATTTTATTTTCCAACAGCGTGACATCTTCTCCCGACGCCATGGCCATCGCTTTCAATTCGCGGACTTTATCAAGCCGCCGCTGTTCCATCGATATCATGTGTTCGATGATCGATTGGTGTGCCTTACACTGAGCCAGCGCAGCGGATTTGAGTTCCGTGCAATCGGCATCGCCGTGTTCTTTTTTGCCAACGGGTTCAAACGTGGTTTTGACGCCTTCTGAAGCAACCAATTCTTGCAGCCATGCGATTCGCGATTGGGTGACTGCCAATCTGGCGCGAGCTTCACTGGCCCGATTCTGAACCGCAATCGATTGCATGCTTTGAGCAGCAGAAGCCAACCTGGTGACTTCGTTATCGTGATCGGCGAGTTCCTGTTCAAGCTCCCGTATCATGCCCAATGCCTGCTCGGGGTCCAGACGAGCATTGCCTTCCATTTGAATATGCATATCGGTGAAGTGAATTTGACCTTGGCTCCACGCACGATCACGGTAAAGCTCAAGATCCGATTCGTTCAACGCAATTTGAGCCCGTTCAAAAAACTGTTGATACATCTGCATTCTTGCTTTGAGCTTGTCAGTTGTCAGCTTTTGCCGACGAACCTCCAGCCATGACGCATGGCCACCGGCCTTGAGCCCTTCCAGTGCTTGCAAACGTTGGTTCGCACTTCGGTGTTCGGCCTCGTGAAGTCCTTTTTGGGCTCCCAGCAATTTGATGTACTGCCCGGATTGATTGGGAATGGTCTCCCCGGCGGGCGTGCCGCCAGCGATGGCAGCAGAGGCAAAAGTTGTAAGAAAAATCAAAGCGGTTCGAATCATTGTTATGCTCGCAAAAAGAGTCTTGGTGGGACTCCATTGTAATTGCCGCGTTTTTTTATGATTTCGCGGCAAAAATGGCCTGATGCGTCGGGAACAGACCTGCCGAATGAGAGCCGTGAACCTGCGGGCGGAAGGCCAAACGCCCAGCCCCGATCCATCATCCGCTCTGCAGTGGTTGTCGTTGCTTGCCGAGCAATACGAACGCGATCAGCACCGCGCCACCGACGAACCCAACCAGATAGCTCGCGCTGTGCGCCCACACGCCGAGTAGCAGTTGAGAATTTCCGGTAGTGGGATTCACCAGATTTCTTTGCCTTGGGGGAATTCTGGCGAATCCCACTACGACAGACACGTTTCCATCTGCCGCTCGCCTAAACAAAGAGAGCATTCATTCCAAACCGGCGTAGACGTCGAAGGCTTTTTCACGCCACAATTCAAGCAAATGCGGGTAGAGGGTTTTCAAGACGGCTCCCTTTTTGGGAGTCTCCTTCTAAAGGAGATATTATGCTGGTTATTTCGACGCTGTTTTTGACTTTTCTCCAAGGCCTTCCTCCTGAGACATACCAGCCAACTCAAGATGGATTTCGGCAAGTCAAAACGATTTCAATTCAGTCGGTTCAGTCAAGCTTCGAAAAGGAAGTTTACCTGAGTTTGGCTTGTAATGATTCTCTTTCGAGCACTTTGGCGTTGTCACATGATGAACGAACAAAAGTCAGTGACTATCGTAGCGAGCGTGCTTCGAAACCCATTTCTGCCGAAGACGCCGCAAAGGATTTGCGAGACGTCTTGAGTGACAATTCTCAAAGGCAGTTGTCGTTGCTGGCGCTGAAACTCGCAATTGAAAACAGGCAACTATCTGAAAGAAAAACCATTCACCCGTTCAAGATTATCTACTTGTCAGTTGCGACATCTGGATTGATCAACAGCGAACGTTTGCGTGATCTGGAGCTGGAAGTTGACAAACAAATCGCCGAATTGGAAAAGAAGCGTTCGTCCATCGCGAGTTCCATGCTGGCGCAGGTTCTGGACGAGATCCCGGAAACCAAAGCCAAACTTTTCAGGTCGTTAGTTGGTAACGAAGTACATGAAGGATTCCTGATTCATGGCAGCTTCAGTTCGATTGAAGATGCGAAAAGCAGGATTGTTTGCGATTTATTGGCAAAGGAAAAAGTTGCAGGTGCCCTGGATCTTGTGGAAAGTCAGGTCAGGCAACTGGATCAAATTGTTCATTCCTTTCAGCAAGATCCATTGTTGAAAGAAGTTTCTGAGGAGATGGTCCTTGTCGAGCGACTTGAATTGGCAAACCGTGGCGTAATTGAACAGCTGGCAAGTGAACACGACATCGTCAGTAAACGACTCATTGGTAAATGTGTTCGCGAAGTGGAGAAAATTCTGCTTCCACATCAACTTTCCGAACTGAAGGCAGCCTCGGTTCAGGTGTTCCTGAAGCAACAGGGATTGGCGGCCTTTGAGTGGCCTCAAGCATTAGCCGCAGAGTTAAGGCTGAGCGATAACGAGCTCACGCGGCTCGCAAAGGCAACCAGGTTAGCCAAAGAGAACTTCACCGTCGAAATGGAAAAGGAAACCAAGCCGGGAAAAAACAAGTTGCTAAAAGTCGTTCCGGAAAAAGCCCGAGAGTTGGTTGATGAAATGAGCATGCTAATGAAAAATAATTTTCATTTGAACGATCTGGATTTGGAGAAACGAACAACCACCATAGACAAGGATTTTGGGAGTTTGTTCAGACCGACAATGCTGACACGTCCGCTTTCGCAGCGACGGGTTCCCTGTACCGCAACTCCAAGTCCCGAGTCAGGTAAACCCGGATTTTTCACGAGGCGTGGGCGTCAGAATCAGTTGAGACAGTGATCCGCGACTCTGATGCGATCAAACGATCGCTGTGGTTTTCATCTGCCGGATGATTCACATTTCTTGTTGAGATTCAGCTTTTTCTTTGCCACTGTTGGCCAGACGTAGAATCAACGCCCGTCGTCGTGAATAATCCGGGGTAAAATCTTCTCTGCCCAACGCCTTAACCAAACGGACCAATTCGTTCATCATAGGGGTGCTTTTAAGTAACCTTTCAGAACACGACGATGGCAAAACCCAAAAAGAAACGAAAGTCCTTTCCGCCACCAACGCCGGAACCGAAAAAGAAACAGGCCAACACCGGTGGCGAATTCAGCGGTGCAAAAAAACGCTGGGACTTGATCGTGTTGTTCTTTGTCATCGCCATCGGAGGCACGTACCTTGCCGTGTGGATGAACCCTCGCAACCAGATCCCGGAGTTCACTTTCAACCGGGACACCGTCAAAATCTATCCCCACGACAAAGACGCCTACACGCAGGGCTTGCTGTTCCATGATGGCTTTCTCTACGAGTCGACCGGGCTGGAAGGAAGATCCAGCATCCGCAAAGTCGACCCGACGACCGGCGAAGTGCTCCAACAGCATGACCTTGCCAAAGAACTTTTTGGCGAAGGACTCGAACAGGTCGATGGCAAATTTATTCAGCTAACCTGGAAAAACAAAATCGGCATCGTTTACGACGATCAGTTCAAGGAACTCCGACGTTTCAATTACGACCACGAAGGCTGGGGCCTCTGCTTCGACGGTCAGAAACTGATCGTCAGCGACGGCTCATCGCGGTTACGTTTTCTGGACCCTGAAACGTTTGAAGAAATCGGGCATCTGTTCGTTCGCCGCAAGGACCGTCGAATCCTTGGGCGACTTAACGAACTTGAGTACTTTGGATCCAAAATCTACGCCAACATCTACGACAGCGACAAACTTTATCGCATCGACGCGGAATCGGGATCCGTCGAAGCCATCATTGACCTGGGCGGGCTCTGGCCGTTCAAGGAGCGACCGCAGCGCGATGCAGTAATCAACGGAATCGCAATCAAACCGGGCTCCACCGGCAAAATGTGGGTGACCGGAAAGCTGTGCCCGAATATGTACGAAATCGAAATCGTGGCGAAACAACAGGCAAGCAACTGAACCGCCCCGAGCATTGGACGCAGGCGAACGCAGCGCTGAATTGCATTTGCATTGGCTGCTACTGGGCAGGTTCGACCGTTGCTGATGCGGCGGCATGCAGAAGGCGGGTTGGTTGACGAAAGGAAAAACCTGATGACCACCAAGCCCGCTTTTCAGTTTCAAGAGTTTGCCGTTTGGGATGACCGCTGCGGGATGAAGGTCGGCACCGATGGAGTCCTGTTGGGCGCGTGGGCACCGATTGGCAATGCAAAGAAAATCCTTGACGCGGGAACGGGTTGCGGAATCATTGCTCTCATGTTGGCGCAGCGGACCGAAGCCTTTGGCTCAGAAATTTTCGCAATTGAAATCGATGGATCGGCTTCAGCGCAGGCCGCCGAAAACTTTGCTGGCTCTCCATGGTCACACCGATTGCCCACGGATTCAGAAAGCGTCCATGGCTCGTTACAGCAGTTGGTAGATGCCACCGATCCGCATCACCGAGCGTTTGATTTGATCGTTTGCAATCCGCCATTTTTCGATTCGTCGTTTCCAGCCGGGACCATGACGCGAAGCCAGGCAAGGCATGACCAGTCTCTTTCTCGCGATGCGCTGTTTGAATCAGCCAGAATGTTGCTTGCTGAATCTGGACGCATTTGCGTTGTCCTTCCACACGACCAGGCCAACTCTTCGATTGAGATCGCGAGTCAATCACAGCTAAATTTGAGTCGACGCGTGAATGTGCTGCCCAATCCAGGGAGCGATCCCAAACGGGTGTTGCTTGAATTTACACCGCAGGTGCCAACAACCCGCGTCGAGCCAACGGAATTCGTGATTGAGGTTTCGCGGCACCAGTATTCAGAAGAGTTCGGACAGCTTCTTGGCGATTTTTATCTTCGCTACTCGAATCCTTCGGGCAATTGACGTGGCGCAAGGTGATGCGAATCGTTTGTCTCGAAATGCCAGACGATGGCAACTCCCGCGTTTGATCACCCTCCCACCGGGCACACCGGGAGGGTCGGCGGCTCACCGCCGGGGAGGTTTGCACGTCTGACATTGCCAACGGGGGCATTGGCATGGCGGTGAATAAAATCACGGCCGCTCGGCGTCGATTTTTGACGCTTCGAGGAGACGTGCTGTTTGGAGAGACGTGCCATTTAAGCCCGGATTATTCACGAGGCGTGGGCGTCAGAATCAGTTCCGACAGTGATCCACGACTCTGTTGCGATGAAACGATCACTGTGGTTTTCATCTACCGGATGATTCACATTTCTTGTTGAAATTCAGCGTTTCCTTTGCTTCTGTTGGCCAGACGTAAAATCAACGCCCGTCGTCGTGAATAATCTGGGCTAAGAACGCAATCCTGAATCCAGGACGCAACAGGGCACTCGCCAACAACGGAACCGTCCGCCCAATACCACCGTGGCTAACGAGGCTTTGTGTCGCGCGTCAACTGAATCTGATTGCGATTCAGGATCGGCTGCACTTCCTGAACAAAGTCATTGATGTCCTTGAACTGGCGATAAACACTGGCGAAACGAATGTAAGCCACGTCGTCGAGTTCGATCAACTGGTCCATGATCATGGCACCAATCTCGAGGCTGGAGATTTCGGTGCTGCCGCATTGCTGCACGTTTTCGATCACCGTCGCAATCACGCGAGCGACTTCCTTTGTCGGGATCGGTCGTTTCCAGCACGCACGTTCGATTCCATTTCGAATTTTCTCAGGTTGAAAGACTTCCCGCGTTTCGTCTTTTTTGACGACCCGGATATCGAGTTCCGCGACACGCTCATAAGTCGTGAATCGCTTGTCGCAGGAGACGCAATGACGGCGGCGACGAATCGCAAAACCCTCTTCGCCACTTCGCGAATCAATCACGCGATCGTTGTCGGCTTGGCAGTACGGGCACTTCATGGCTTGCCTCATCATGAGGGCGTAAAATCTGGTGAAGCCGAATCGTACCAGCTTTTATGCGTTTTCGGGAGCGTCTGGCCGAATTCGCGAGTTCAGGAAACGAAATCCACTTTCAATAACCAACAGCCAAAGGACCGGACCAAACTCCCAAAAAGGTACGTAGAAGTCAAACTCTGCCACTTTGCCGTCATAATCGTACTGGAAACGAAGGTAGTAGACCAAAGCCAGCACGCAGACCAAAAACCATGTTTTCGAGCGGGCAAAGATGATCAGCGGCAAAGCCCAGCACCAATACCACGGGTTTTGCGTCGGTGACAAAAACCAGAACCAGGCCAGAGACACGCAGCAGGCGTTAAGAAAAACCATCGGCACCGATTCTGTTGCTGAACGGAGCAGTTCGATTCCGTAAACAATCAGAATCAACGCGAAGATGCCCAGCCCCAGCATCCGGGTCAGCTTGAACGCGGCCCTCCTCTTTTGCTCCATAATATCCAAGCGATCGCGGTCGGGATCAGGGCTGATTTTCATGAACCAGTCCACAATCTGGTTTCGCCGATCCAGATCGAGAACCGAAAACCAGATATCGGGCTTGTCGCCTTCTTTATAGGGCTTGAGATTCTCCACCACCGTCATGAACAGCATGTCGTTCATCTCCCAGCCTTCGGCAAAAGCCAAAATGCCGGGCTTGGCGTTGACCTTACCGGCGTCTTTCCAAACTTGTACCTGAGAGATCATGGGATACAACAACGCGGCGCTGGTCACAATCAAGGCAACGATGCAAGCGATCCCCTGACCCAAATTTTTCCTCAGCACCAGCAAGGCCCACAGCGGAACGATGAACAGAGGAAAAATCTTGGCACCGATTCCGCAGCCAAGCCAAACGGCCGACAGCAGTCCATCGCGGATCGAATCACTGCGTTGCCAATACCTGACCGCAAAGTACAACCCGAGCACACAGAAGAAAATCGCGATCGAATCCAGGTGCCCACCGTTTGCGAATTCTTTGAGAACCAGCGGACACCAGAGCCACCCGATGGCGAGGTGTCGTGGGAGCTTTAGTTGTCCGAGCAGAAGCATCAACCCCAAGCCCACGCCAAGGTCGAACAACACCAGGACGACCTTCATGATTTGGACTTGCCGTTGCAGGGAAGCATCATGCGGCGTGAATAGCTCGGTGGCCGCGAAAACGGCCTGGCTAACCGGCGGGTAGGGCGACGTGAAATGTCCGTAATGAACCCTTTCCACAATCAGACGGGTTCCCTCTCCCTGAAGTTCGTAAAACGTTTTGATATCCTGCAACTGCTGTTCGGTTCGACCAAAATTCATTTGGTGTTCCGGTGCGTATCGCCACTGCACGAATTCTCGCGGAGCAATCTCGTAGGGATTGCCTGTTGCGATGGTGGCTTTTCCGTCCCAGATGTAGCGATACAAATCGATTTCAAGAATCGGATTGGTCGGGATCAGAGTCACGCGAAAAACAACGGCAAACAAAAACACCACCCACAGGTCCAGGGTGGAAAGCGCCTTGCGTCGGAAAAATACCCAGGCCGAAGCAGCAATCCAGACAGCCGACGCGAAAATGAATTCCTTGAACATCGGAACCACGGGACGATCTTTGAATTCTGTCTCGTACGCGAAAGAATCGGAAAGATCAGCGATCCGCAGAAGGGTCCACAAGATCAACACGCCGGCAATCGGGAGAATCAGACCGTAGATGAATCTGGATGTGGAGTTTTCGTTTCCGTTAGGCTGGTTCATGGCTGTTGGGTTGGATCGTCGTCCTTGAAGTTCGCGGGATCGGCAATCCCGTAAGCCTGGATTTCAAATGGGTTGTCGCGGTAACAGTCTTTTCCGATCCACCACAGCCAGGCCGAAATGCCTAGGTAGGCCGGCAAAAAGAACGGCCCCCATCGCTCATATTGTCGCACGTGGACTTGTTCGTGGTCGCGGACGATTCGTAGACCGTTTTGTGTTTGACCAAGGATAACATGACCCAGTGTCATGCCGTTGACCATCAGTCGCTCGAGGCCTTTTTCGACCGCGCCACCGTAGAATTCAATGCAACCTTCTGCAAGCTGTGCCTTGCCGCCGGTAAGCAATCCCACAACTCCGGCGGTCAACCCAATGAGCGTATTGGGAAGCGTCCAAAGGATCAGCAGGCAATTGACGGGTGATGGCATGGCTTCATCGTAAAAGATACAAACCGAAAGATACAAACCGGAAGCGCAAATCTACAGCACTGCCAATCTTACCCCGGATTATTCACGAGGCGTGGGCGTCAGAATCAGTTCCGATAGTGATCCACGGTTCTGATGCGATGAAACGATCGCTGTGGTTTTCATCTACCGGATGATTTACATTTCTTGTTGAATTTCAGCTTTTCCCTTGTTCCTGTTGGCCAGACGTAGAATCAACGCCCGTCGTCGTGAATAATCCGGGTTGATGTAAG
>CALFWR010000128.1 GCA_937928555.1 uncultured Pirellulaceae bacterium | reverse complement strand
TAAATGTCATGTCAGAAGAGCCCTCCTTTGAAATAGAAGTTGAGGCAACGCTCAGTAAACATCCACAGGCTGATTTTCACATGGCAGAATTTGACTTGGGAACGTTACCGGCTGGGAAATCGGGAAAGGTAACACTACTGCTAAGGAATCCATTTGATACAGCTTTCGAATTCAGCGCAATGAATAAGACCTGTAACTGCATGAATCTGCAGTCCGACTCTTACGGCATCGAGGGGAATTCTTCGAAGAAGTTCACTATGTCGTTGAAGACCCCTGAAACTGCTGAGAACGCGAGAGTTTTCTCCAGTATTGCTTTGATTGAGGAGACGGAAGACCAAAAAAGGCCAGTTATAAACTTGAAAATGAACTTTCGACTTTCTGGTGTTCTATCTATTGAGCCAGGAATGGTCTTGCTTGAAATCCCACACAACAAGGAATCGAAAAGCATCAAGGTTCCTGTGTTGGTTACACCACCACTTAAGCCGTCGGACTTGAAGATCGAGTGTTCAAAATCGCTTCGGGACCTTTCTTTTGAGTTGTTGGAAGAGGACGGACGTGTGTTTATCACCGCTGATGTGTTTGTGCCTGCTATTGAGTCTGGTCCTGTTAGTGGTGAGGTTCGGGTGGTTCATGATCAGTCAAAGAGAAAAGATGGATTCTTTGTGACTGCAAGGAAGGTGTCGAGAATTCGAGTAAGTCCGTCGACTCTTCGATTCAAGAAGACAAAAGAAGGTTCGGAATGGATTGCTAATGCACTGATACAGGTAGCGCCTACGTCTAGCGGAGATCAATCGTCGGGTGAGAGCGCGGTTACGGCGTCTCTGATGATGAACGGGAAAAGAGTTGGCGTGGATTTGAAGAAACTTTCGAGTCGAATCTACAAAGCGACCGTTACTTCGAATGAACACGATCTCAAAGAGGCGAGCAAGACTGAGCAGGCGACGATTCGTTGGCAAATTAGCGACGGCGAAGAAACCGTACGGGCTGACACTAAATTCGTGACAATCAGGTTCTCACCGTAATTCTGGCTATTCAGGGCGCCGCCTTGCGGTGCCCTTTCTATTTTGGAGAAACAATCATGAGAATGTGGATTTGTTTGGTTTTGTTGTTTGCATTATGCTCGACCTCCTACGCCCAGAATCCGGTTCGTGAAGCTTGGAATGAAATGTCATCGCTTCCTGAGGAGGATGCGTATGAGTATGGCTCAATCTACGAAGCGTTTTTTGCCAACAACGTGGCTTGGGAGCAGGGAGATGTGTTGGTTAAGGTTGTTACAATACTCGACTCTACCGGCATTGATTATCCAAACAAAGGCGACTTAATTGTTGAAACGACAGAGTATTGGCGTTTTCGATTCGACTATACAAAACATCGATACTTGTGCGTGCGTGTGAAGGATCAGCAGATTCCGCTTCTCGCTCATCCGAAGATTCCTGAAGAGCTTAAAATCGAGCGAATGCGGCGGTGGGTTCAAGGATTTGCAAAGAATGATAAGGGACTTCACGTTAGGGTGCTTCCGAGAAAGGTTGCTAAGCCAAAAGAGAGTATTGCCATTGAACAGCTCATGAGGTCATTCAAGGTTCCGAATCTGAGAACCATTGGATTGATCAGTTTTGGAAATTCGGCAGGTTTTGGTGAATTGCAAAATGCCATCGCAAGGCTATCCAGTGGTGAAGGTATCGTTAGCGCCGATCTAGTCGAGCAAGACTTGGTAAAGCTGGTCAGGCGAACACCAATTCCAGGAAACGACAAACAAGTGTTTGTGTCTACAGTGGAGTTCGATCTAAATAAGTTCGTGCCTTTAAGCAACAAGATTGAAGTCGAGGAGGTCGAAGACGGCCAAACTGAACTCAGCCCTCAATCTCAAGAAAAATTCGAATGGGAGAGCCTTGAGGGGGTAATGGTACCCTCTTCAGTAGTAAAGGAATCTATCGATGTAACCTCGATTGCGAAGCAGCGATTTATCGTAGAAAAGTCTGTTGAGGTATCGATGATTTGGAAGGGACTAAACAGTGAAATTCCCGATTCGGACTTTTCGGAGTCAGTTCTTGAAGATCTCGACGCGATGATCAAGCTGACATCAGAGGAGGTCATGAAAAAAGAGGTAGAGAAACGAAGCATCCACATTATGAAGTAGGTCGACGAATCAACGCCCGGTTGTTCGACGCGATTACCCGATCTTCAGTTTATTCATGTGACCGATCCGGATTGGGTCGGAGATCCGGTGGTTTTCTCCGGTCGAAGAGAACCGCTGCACATGAATTCGCGACACCGATTTGCCGCGGCAGGCAACGACCGTGAACTCAAAACCGATATCCCTTTCAAAGTCCGCACGGCGGAGAGTTTCGCCTTGAAGCCCTGACCACAGTGGTGATGCCGGCTACTGCCAGTCGAGAATCACCTTGCCGCACTCGCCGGTGAGCATGACGTCGAAGGCGGCCTGATAGTCGTCGCAGGAAAAGGTATGCGTGATCATGCCCGAGACGTCCAGGCCGTTGTCCAGTAACGCCAGCATCTTGTACCACGTGTCGTACATCTGACGGCCGTAGATGCCGCGGATGGTGAGCGCTTTGAGAACGATTTTGCCAAAGTCGGCTTCGAAAGGCTTGGGTGGAAGTCCCAGCATTGCAATGTTGCCGCCCATGATCATTGTGTCGACCATCTGATCGAACGCCGAAGCCACGCCGCTCATCTCAAAGCCAACGTCAAAGCCTTCTTTCATCCCGATCTCGATCATCTTTTCGCGGAGCGACTCCGAGGCCACGTTCACGGTGTGAATGTCCGGATTGATCCTGGTCGCGAACTCAAGTCGCCACGGGTTAACGTCGGTGATCACAATCCGGCGTGCTCCGGCTTTGCGGGCTACCGCCGCGGACATGACTCCGATCGGCCCTGCGCCGGTGATCAGGACGTCTTCGCCGACCAGGTCGAAAGCCAGTGCCGTATGAACCGCGTTGCCCAGGGGATCGAGTATCGCCGCGATCTCCATCGGCAGATCGTCGGGCAAGGGGATCACGTTGAACTCGGGAAGTCGAACGTACTGAGCGAAAGCCCCCGGCAGGTTGACACCGATGCCTTTGGTTTCTGGATCCAGGTGCCAGCGACCGGATCGGGCGTTGCGGCTTTTGTTGCCCACCACGTGGCCTTCACCCGAAACGCGGTCGCCGACTTTCACGCGCCGCACCGTCGATCCGACTTCGACGACTTCGCCGCCGTACTCATGGCCGGTGACCATCGGCACCGGAACGTTGGCTTGCGCCCACGGGTCCCACTTGTAAATGTGCATATCGGTGCCACAGATGGAGGCTTTGTTGACGCGGATCAGGACTTCGTCTGCTTCGATTTGCGGAACCGGGACGTCCTGCATCCAGATGCCGACTTCGGGTTTTGCTTTGGCGAGTGCTTTCATGATTTTGGATTGGGCTGTTTGCTAGATGACGGACAATTCTTTGCCCACTTTGGTGAATGCCGCGATGGCTTGATCGATTTGTTCCGGCGTGTGGCCGGCCGACATTTGAGTGCGGATGCGAGCGGTGTCTTTGGGGACCACGGGGTAGAAAAACCCGATCGCATAGATGCCCTGTTCCAGAAGTTTTACGGACATGCGTTGGGAAAGTTCCGCATCGCCGAGCATCACCGGAATGATCGGATGTTCGCCAGGTTGAAGCTTGAAGCCTGCTGCTTGCATGCCGGAGCGGAACCGATTCGCGTTGGCAAAAAGTTGCTCCCGCAGTTGGTCACCGGTCGCCGAACTGACCATGTCGATGGCTTTCATCGAAGCCCCCACCAGCGATGGCGCGAGGCTGTTGGAGAACAGGTAGGGCCGTGATCGCTGTCTGAGCAAGTCGATGATCTGCTGGCTGGCGCAGGTGAAGCCTCCCATTGCGCCTCCAAGGGCTTTTCCCAAGGTTCCGGTGAGAATGTCGATGCGTCCTTCACAGCCACAGAACGCTGCGGTGCCCCGCCCGCCGGGACCTAGAAAGCCCGTTGAGTGACAGTCGTCGACCATCACCATCGCGCCAAATTCATCGGCCAGGTCACAGACGCCGGCCAGGTTGGCGATAAAGCCGTCCATCGAAAACACGCCATCGGTGGCGATCATGATGTTGCGAGCTCCGTCGTCGCGGGCGGACACGAGTTGGGATTTGAGACTGTCCATGTCCGAGTTGGCGTAGCGATACCGTTTGGCTTTGCAGAGCCGGATGCCGTCGATGATCGAAGCATGATTGAGCGAGTCCGACACGATCGCGTCTTCGGCGGTGAGCAGAGGTTCGAACAGTCCACCGTTGGCATCAAAGCAGGCGGCGTACAAAATCGAATCTTCAAAACCCAACCAGTTTGCGATCTGTTGTTCGAGTTGACGGTGGATCGTTTGGGTGCCGCAGATGAAGCGGACCGACGCCATCCCGAACCCGAATTGGTCCAGTGAAGATTTGGCGGCTGCGATCAGGTCGCCGTGGTCGGCAAGGCCGAGGTAGTTGTTGGCGCAGAAGTTGAGGACTTGCTTGGATTCGGATTGCTGTTGGACTTCGATTGCGGCGGCCTGCATGCCACCGATCAGGCGCTCGGACTTGTAAAGGCCCTGGGTTTTGATGTCTTGCAGGGTGCCGGAGAGTTGTTGGGAGTAAGCTTCTTTGATCATGTCGCTGGCTTTTGAGTTGGCGTCTTCAATGGAATTTTAGTGGCACGCCTCTCCGAGGCGTGAAAAATCGATTTGGGGAGGCTGCGATTTTACTCCCCGCAATGTCCATGCTCTCCCAGTATCCTTCCTTTAGCAATGCCCGTCGCGCAACCCTTCCCGGCGGTGAGCCGCCGACCCTCCCGGGCCTCCCGGGTGGGCGCGGGTGGGAGGGTGTTCGAAAAAATTGCTGCCTTGGCGAATCGAGCGTCCTGGCTGGGGCGAATATTTTTGGAGGACGTTATATTAGCTGCTTTTCCGCATTTGAATTACCAGACTGAACCCAGAAAAATGCCCACGATCGTAGATGCCCAGCGTAAAGTTTTCGATGACAACCCGGCGGTAGCCAGGGGATTCGCCAGCGACTTCGTCCAGTGGCTTGCGGACCAGCCGGGTGAATCGGTCAACGTCTCGCTCTCTGGGGGGAGCACACCCAAGCTTCTTTTCGAGATCCTTGCCAGAGATTTTGCGGACCAGCTCGACTGGTCACGGCTTCATCTTTTCTGGGGGGACGAGCGCTGTGTTACGCCCGAAGACCCGGAAAGTAACTTCGGTCAGTGTAAGGCTCTGCTGCTGGACCACGTTCCGATACCGGCCAAGAATATTCATCGCGTTCGTGGCGAAGACGATCCGGTTGGTGAAGCAGTTCGCTACGGCAAGGAGATTAGCGAGCAGGTCTCGGCCGGTCCCGGCGGTTATCCAGCGATGGACTTGATGATTCTGGGGATGGGGGGCGACGGACATACGGCGTCGATCTTTCCGCATCAGATGGAGTTGCTCAAAGAAGAGTCCATCTGCGCGGTGGCGACTCATCCTGAATCGGGACAAAAGCGGGTCAGCATGACGGGCCCGGTGCTCGACGCGTCAAAGAAAGTTGCCTTTTTGATTACCGGTTCATCCAAGACCAAAGTGCTTGCCGAAATTCTGGAACGATCGGGCCAGTGGGAGACGTATCCGACTTCCCATTTGGAAACCGCCGGGCCGATCACGATCTACGCGGACAAGGCCGCATTGCCTGGTAAGTAAGTACGTGATTTGCCGGGGCACGGCGCGAGCCCAAAACAATTGGCGGGACTGGTGCATCACCGGTTGGCCAACGACCTATCTGATTGATGCCCAGGGCTCCATTCGATACAAGGAAGTTTATTCTGATCGACTGGACCGCGCGATTGAAAAGTTGATGTCGGAAATGGGCCATAGCGTTGCACTCAAGACTCCTGTTGAGCAATAGCAAGGATGGCTGGCGGCGAGGGTGGATAGCTATCAGGCCTGCGTTGCCTGGTCAGCAGATGGCTTCTCAGGGCGATCGATCTAGTTTGGTGCGTTTTGGTGCCAGCACATCACTTGCGCGGTCGGGCCGCGGTCGGGCGGCGTTTGGGCCGAGGCATCGTTGGCGCATAAAAAAAGACGGCAAGGCCCCTTTTTTGGCATCCTGTCCAACCCTTGCCGTCAGCTGCCTGTTGCTCCCCAGCACAAGCAGTGGCAAAACATAGGTCGTGTCGGCGAGGAGTCAAAAACCCGTGCACAAAGCCAGCATTTCACGCTGTGATGTTGCCTGAACGCCACATTTGAGCCTTCAAAGTGCGGCCCAAGGACCGGAAATGACGGGATTGCGTTATTCGCGGGCCGAGCATGGCAGCGGGTCGTTCAAACTGATCTAGGTGAAAAAAATGGGATGGATTAGATTTTGCCTGATTCTCGCAAAGGAAGGCGAACGGTTCGTGCATGACGAGCCCGTATTAAATGGAGTTAGTGATGAGACTGACCGAGCTCAAAATTGAGAAGTACAAAGACTTTTCAACCAGGTCGCTTGGGCCATTTCAAAATGGACTGAACTTTGTCTATGGCGAACGCCATGCAGGCAAGTCAACGATCTGCGACAGATTTCGCAAGCTTTACGCCAACATGCAGTTGCCTCCCGGGCAGGGCTTTGGTTTGACGGCGTCGTTTGTCGATGGTGTCCGTGGCCAGCATACCGCTGCGTCGACGACAGCGAACGGGTTTCCGGTCGTGGATCGTGGTCTGATCGATGCGGTTTACTGCGCCAGTTTTGGAAGCACCGACTTTTCGCAATTGCGGCAAACGCTTGCCAGTGCCTTCAATGTTCAAAGCGACAACTCGAAAGAACTCGCCAGCCAGGAAGCGGCACGCGTCGAGTTGCAGCGAAATGGATTGTTGCAAAAGATCCAGCAGCTTGAATCCGAGTTGGCGTTGCTTGCCACGCAGCGCAGCGAGCGACTTTCTGCCGGCGCGAGCAACCATGCGCGGCTTGCTGATCTGGAAAGCCAAATCCAGGCGTTGACCCTGCAGCTTTCGGGTTTGGACGCGGGAGCTTTGGCCAATGAGATCGCGAACAGCGAAAGAGAGCTTGTCCGTTTGCGAGCGGAGATTGTCCCGGCGCCGGTTGTGAGACAGACCGATTCACCTTTGCCGGCGATGTATCGGACTCTCGACGAAATCGAGGCTCAGATGCGTGAGTTGCGATCGATTCAACTGAACGTTCAGCAGCACCGTGTCCGTCTTAAAGAGGAAATGGAACAGTGGAAACAGGTTTCCATGGACCAGCAGGTACACCCCTACCACAACACGCGGGACATCCTGCAACACATCGAAACACGCATCGATTCGGTCAACGGGCACGCGCAGCAGTGGGCTGAAGATCATTCAGCGGTCGACTCGCAAATGGTGCAGCGATTCCTGAGTGAGACTTGTCAGTCGATCCGCACCGATTTGCAGAATCTGTGCGACGAGTTGTCGGTTCAGTACCGCGAGATCCGCCAACGGTCCGCCACCCTGGAACTGAAACAGTTGCGTGAAAGCTACAACCAGATCGAAGAGTCGATGCAGCGAATCATGTCGCGTCGATCCGGGGCCGTTGAACAAATTCGCTCGAAAGATCCAGCAGGTGCTGCGGCGATTGAGAATCCTTCCAATGATTACTCGCGAGTCGCGATCCACAAAGGCAACCTCACGGCGAGGACTCAAGTGGTCGGAGCCCTGCCGGAGCAGCAGTCCGTTTCGCTGACCGCTCACGCGGAATCGGGCTTGCGAACGCAGCAAATTGCGGCGCTGGAAAGTCGTCTGAATTCGCTGCGATTGACCGCGACCAACCAGCAGGGCGAAACGATGCGGATCACGCAGCAGATCGCTCAGTTGCGAACCGACAAAGACGCGTTGGCTTATTCGGCTCCCGCGACGGCGGACCTTGATCAGCGGATCGAGGCGCTGCGACGAGAGATCGATCTGCTTCGGCAGCAAATGGCGAGCCTTAAACCGGCTCCTGTTCCGCAACCGGTGCGCAGCCCGGTGCTTGACGTGGCCAGCGAGATTTTGAATTCACTCACCGCAGCGGAGTACGTCCGGATGGATGTCGAACTGCTGCCGGGAACATTTTCGGTCGTCAACCACGGCGGAAGTCGGATGGTGGTCGAATCGGCCACCGAACGAGGCCTGAAGGACATTGTTCGCCTGGCGATTGTGCTCGCTTCGGCACAGTTGGGTTCATCGGGTTCGGAGTTTCCCCTTGTCTGTGACGATCTGTTTGCTGAATTGAGCAAATCACGAATTCCGGTAGTGCTGGATTTCCTCAATGCCTGGTGTCAAAAGTTCGAACGTCAAATCATCGTGCTCACGCAGCATCGTTTTCTCGCGGACCAGCTTCCTTCGAGTGCCTTTTTTGATCTTGAGTCCGTTCAGCAAACAAATCATCTGGCGTGGCAAGCGGTCAGCCGCGAAACGGTTCCTTCGATTCCTTCGGTTGCTGCAGTGGTGCCGAGTCCTGCGGTGCAAACGCCCGTGGTGGCTCAAGCCGTTTCGGCGTCGTTGGCCAGCGGTGTCGGTGCCGGTAGTTGGGATTTCGAGCAGTGGCCTGTGGAATCGGTCGCCGAATATCCGCGCAGCCCCCTGCCTCGCCCGTATCCGCTGTCGAAGTATCCCAGAACGTTGGATCGTGACCGATTTGCAAACCAGCAAATGGTGCCCGAATCGTCGTGGATGGAGTACGAGTATCCGATTGTTCAGCAGACGCGTCCATCAATGCCTGCTCCGATCGCTTCGATTGTTCCATCGCAGATTACCAGCCCGAGCGAAATTGTTTGCGTTGATGATGCATCGACGATCGAAAGCCTGGGGATGTTCAACCCGCAGCAGCTTCGCTGCCTGATTGATCTGAACGTGCGCAACGTCGCCGATTTTCTGTCCCTGGTGGACGATCCGGAGAATCGCGAAATGGCTAGGTGCTACCTGAGCGGAGACAGTCTTTCCAATTTTCAGTCAGCGGCGTGGCTGATGATGTGGATTCCCGGAGTGTCATCAGTCGACGCTCAGGCGTTGGTCGCTTGCGGTATTTCCGAGCCCTCGCATTTGCTGACTTCCAACATCGATAGCTTGAATGAGCGTGTTTCCCGTTTCCTGCGTTCGACTGAAGGACGGAAGTATTCGTCGCGAAGTTCATTGTCACGCGATTCGCTGTCGCGTTGGCAAAGCACCCTGCGTTCGAGCCGAAACTATCGAAATCAGGACCGGCAGAGTTACCGGCGTTCCAACTCCCATCGCCTGCGGGCCTTTCAGCCTCGCGAAAACGAATCGGAGGATCGGGCAGCAAGGGACTATTCGCCTCGACCGCCCCGAATGGATGCGTCAGCAGACCGCGTGTTTCAGGCCCCTGCACGTCTGAAAGAAGATCGCCAGTCGGACCGCCAGTCGGACCGCTACAGCAAGCCCCGGGCAGTGCGCCAGACCCCACGCCAGCAAAAACCGGCTGCCGAAAGCCAGCCCAAGCCTCGCGCCCGCAAGCTGAAGTTCTACCTTGATTTGACCGACCACATCGAAGCCGCGCCTTCGATCGGGCCGCGAACGGCTGAACGTTTCGAGGCCATTGGTATTCACACGATTTCGGAATTCCTCAAAGTCACCGCCGAGGCCCTAGCCGAACGTCTGGACTACAAGCGTCTGAACGCGAACGTGGTTCGTCAGTATCAGCACCAAACGCGGCTGGTTTGCCGGATTCCGAATCTGCGCGGCCACGACGCTCAGTTGCTGGTCGGTTGCGGCGTCGTGGATGCCGAAGAGTTGGCTTCAATGAGGCCCGATGCGCTGTTCGAGAGAGTGGCACCGTTTTCGGATACCAAAGAGGGGCTGAAAATTATTCGCAACGGCAAGAAGCCTGATTTGGCAGAAGTCACGGACTGGATCGAGTTTGCCCAGCACAACCGGTCGCTTCAGGCAGCTTAGCATCGGCGAAAACTCATGTTTATCGATGGCTTACTGGATCAGTCAGTTTGGTGAATCAGGTAAACGCACAAAAGAAAAAGGCCGGTCCATGGACCGGCCTCTCTGATTCTCAAACTACAGTTCTGGTGTGAACTAGTTTTCTTCTGCTGGAGGCTCGATTGGAGTAACCGCTGAAGTAACGGTTTCTTCCATTGGAGCTGTGTCTGAAACAGAGCCTTGAACGGTTCCTTCAGCCATGACAGTTTCGCCCGCGACGACAGTTTCGCCCGCGACGACAGATTCAACAGAGACAACCGTTTCGCCATTGATGACAGAACCGGCGACAATGCCTCCGACTGCTGGAGCCGAAGTGACTACTGGTTGTGAACCGAGGACCGGTGCCATTGCCATTGAACCACCGCAGCAGGACGAAACTCCTGAAACAACGGGAGCAGAAACGACAGCGGGAGCGATTGAAACTGGAGCCGGTGCAACCATTGGGCCTGCAACACCACCACAGCAAGGTGCTGCAGCTGGAGCGGGAGCAGGTGTGCCACAGCAAGGAGCTGGAGCAGGTGCGGGTGCTGGAGTGCCACAGCATGGTGCTGGAGCAGGAGCAGGAGCAGGAGCGGGTGTGCCGCAGCATGGTGCTGCTGGGGCAGGTGCTGGTGTGCTACAGCACGTTGCTGGAGCAGGAGCCTGGCAGCAGTTGTTGGCGCGACGGCCTTTCAACAGACGGCCTTTGAACAGTTGGGCATTTGCTGATTCGGAGATCATGCAAACCATCGCGACGACCGCGAATACCGAAAGAAAAACTCGATTCTTTGACACGTGTATACTCCCGTATCTTGGTGAACCGCATCTGACGTTTCATCATTAGCGGCGAAAATTCCACCTCGGGTCTGAGGTGGGAAAGTCACAATTCCGAAAAATTGACGCAATCTCTGCTAAAGTCAACCAGTGTGGGCACCACTAAGGCCCATTTTTCTGCAACGATACGTAAATTCGGTCGAAATGGCACATCGCCGCTCCTCTTTCACCCCGCAATCGCTTTCAAGTGAGCCAACAAACTACCCACAAAATTGAGATCGCCGACGAGCAAACACTCCCTGTTCCGGTGGAGTTACTGACCCGGGTCGCGGCGCGGATCCTGGACGATTACGAATTCTGCGAATCCGAATTGAGCATCGCGCTGGTGGACGACAGGAGTATCCGGGAGCTCAATCGCCAGTACCTAGATCACGATTGGGAAACCGATGTGATCAGTTTTGTGTTGGATATTGTGCAGACCGACTCGGGTCAAAAGCGGCTCTGCGGTCAGTTGATTATCAGCACCGAAACGGCGACCCGTTTTGCTGCCCAACTGAATCACAGCATGGAAACGGAACTGATTCTGTATCTGATTCACGGCACCTTGCACCTGTGTGGTCTGGACGATCATCAGCCAGAGGACATCGCCGAGATGCAGCAGCAGGAACAGAAATACCTTGAACTGTTTGGTTTTGCGACTGATTCCCTGGACCGTCAGCGGGAGATTTCCTGATGTGGATTGGGGTGTTGGTCCTGATTGGCATTGTGGTCACGACGCTGGCATCGGTAGCGGTGCGTAGTTTGCATGAAACGGCGTGGCATGAACTTGAAGAGCTTTGTCAGCAGCGTCGCAAAGGCGAACTGTTCAGCAAAATTTTTGATCTGCGCGATCAGTTGGAATTTGGCGTCAGCATCCTGCAGGTCGTTGCGATTTCGTTGACGGCGTGCCTTGCGATTTCGTGGTTGGCGGGAGACATTGCGGTTCTTCAACAGTCCTGGTCGCTATTGATTGGCAACCTGATTTTGATATCGATGGTGCTGGTTGCCTGTTCGACATGGGTGCCCCAGGCGGTTGCCCAGATTGGTGCTGAAGAGTTTCTGTTTCGTTCGTGGCGCTGGTGGTGGTTGATTTCTGCAATCTTTTGGCCGTTGTTTGTGGGAAGAAATTTTGTCGTGGCCGTTTTTCAGCGAGCCAGCGGTCAGGACGACGAAGAAGACGAAGAAGAAGCCTATGAAGAAGAAATTCTCACGATCGTCAGCGAAGCCGAAAATGATGGCGTCCTGGAACCCGACCGGGCTGACATGATCGAAGGCGTGATGGACCTAGACGACAACGACGTGACCAAGGTCATGACGCCACGGTCGAGCATCGACATGCTGGATATCGCAACGTCCTGGGATCAGATGTTCCAGTTTGTGGTCGAATCGGGACGCACACGAATTCCGGTCTACCAGGACAAAACGGACAATATTCAGGGGATTCTTTACGCCAAAGACCTGTTGCGGGAGTCCATGAAAAGCGAAAGCAAACGCCGGTCGCTGAAGAAGCTTTTGCGGCAGCCGATTCTGGCTCCCGAAAGCACGCAGTTGGACGAGATGCTGAAGAAGTTCCTTGCCGGCAGGATGCACATGGCGGTGGTGCAGGACGAATACGGTGGCCTTGCCGGTGTGGTCACGATCGAGGATGTTCTTGAAGAAATCGTTGGCGAGATATCGGATGAGACCGATCAGCTTCCCACGCAAATGATTCGCAAGATCGGAAAGCTGGAAGCGGATGTTCGCGGCGATGTTCCGATCGATTTGCTCAACGAGCGAATGGGCCTGACGTTACCCGAGGAAGAAGAATTCGCCACCATTGGCGGGTTGATCATGAATAGCCTCAACGAGATCCCAAGGCCCGGCCATGAGATTGAAATCGAAGGGGTGCAGTTCGAAATCCTCGAAGCCAACCGCCGCAGCATCCGCAAGGTGAAAGTGAAGCTTATCGATCCGGAGTGATCTCCGCCGCGCAACGGTAACCCGACGTGTGCGTTTTCAAGTGGAGGCAGACCTTGTCTGTTTTGGCATGGGTGAAAACCCGATCGTCGAGCTGGCAAAACGGCTTGACGCCGGCGAGGCCGTCAAGGACTTGCGTGGCATGCGCGGTGTCGCCTACACCCTTGGTGCCAGCGAAGAAGTTCCCGCCGACGACCAAGCCATCGACATGCCGTCCTACCAAGAAGTCTGCGATTCCAAACTTGCTTTCGCCGACGGACCCGCATCATTCACCACGAAACCAACCCCTACAACGCAAATCGATTAACGCAGCAGCGTGGCACCCAAACGGCCGTCGTCAATTCGCCCCAGTTTCCGATCTCTTAGGAAGCCATGGACGCGGTCTACGGTTTGCCTTACCCCGGATTATTCACGAGGCGTGGGCGCCAGAATCAGTTGCGGCAGCGATCCGCGACTCTGATGCGATGAAACGATCGCTGTGGTTTTCATTTACGGGATGGTTTACATTTCTTGTTGAAATTCAGCTTTTCCTTTGCTGCTGTTGGCCAGACGTAGAATCAACGCCCGTCGTCGTGAATAATCCGGGCTAATAAGCCTTTGAATCCAATAAGACTTTGGGGAGAAGTAAGTGATGCAGATGCAACTCTTTCTGACGACTCTTTTTGTGGTGGTTTTGTTTCAGGTTCCTGAATTGTTTGCAAGACAAACGGAAGTAAAAAGCAGAACAGAACAGAGAAGGGAATCTCATAGTTATTTGTTGAAGGAATTTGTTCTGGACAAAAAGTGTCAGTGGAACAAAGAAAAGACGCAGTTGATTCAAGTGCAGCTTCACGCAGGCGATTTTGTCATGCCAAGTGACGGATACACGTTGCCAAAGCATACTGAGAAAGTGATCGGGCTTTTCGACTTACTGGTGCTGCGACCTCTCGACAATATTGAGGATATCAAGTCAGTATCCCTTTTGAGTGAGGGAGAAAAAGAATTGCCGCTAAAACAGTTTGCCGCAGGTAGTGACTATCTGGCGTTTTACTTGCCCAGAAACCACCCCCAAAGTCCTCTTAAGATTTCTGTTTCGGCGGAAATAGAGATCAAGCTTTCAGAAATCGCGATTCGATCTAATCGAGGTGTTGACACAGACTTCGACAAGCAATTGAAGCGATGGAGGACTTTTCCCAAGAACAGGTTTCAAGCCGTCCAAGAAGCATTTTTGTTGGAAACAGCCAAGATGTCTTTCGAAGAGCTAAATGAGTCGTTGAATCAAAACTCTCAAGCCCTGCGAAAGATCATTGTGCCAGCAAGACTGCCGTCATCTGGACCAAGTATTTCATTGAGAGGAATCCTCGCTGATCGCCGTGTGGCACGAATTCATGAGCTACTCTCAACACTCGACAAAAATGCGGCTGGCGAAATTGCAAAAGCAAATTTTGATCGTGAATTTGCAGAGTTTCAAGACGTTTGGGAAACAGGGGTACTTGTTCCGTATCAGACTAACCATGCAATTGAATCTCAATTGTTTTTGTGTTCCGAATTCTGCTCCCCGGCGACCGTAGACGGTATTTTGGAGAAATGGAATAAGTGGCACGAAAAGGAACAGGTAACCAAGGATTATCAATTCAAAACGCGTGCTGCTCCGGACTTCTTGCTAACAGCAAGCTTGCAAATGAAGATGTTGATGAGAAAGAAAGGGCTGTCACTGATAGAGGCAAACCGATGGGTCGACGCGGTTTTTCCAGAGGAATTCCGGATTGTCGGCCAACCGAAATTGAACCAAAGATGGTTGATGGCATCAGATTCAACGCCAAACCGCCCAGAACCGATCAAGTCGATTCCTATGTTTGAATCTGGCGATAGTTTCATTGCTCCTGGAGTCAAGCAGTTCTTTCTTGAGGTATTGAGAGCTGAGCTGCATCCCTAGAAAGCATTTACAGAATGTGTAGATGCCCCATGTTCGTAAAAATCTGGCTTTTAAACCCGGATTATTCACTAGGCGTGGGCGTCAGGTTCTCATGTCGCCGCTTCGCGGCTTGGGTGGTTCTGCGAACCGATGACCCCACGCTGGCGCCGCTGGCGCACGGGGCTATATCCTGTCTCCGCTTCGCGGCTGATGATCTGCAACTTCAGGACCTACGCGTCGTGTTGCCAGGGCTATCGTCGGGGGCCGCGAAGCATCACGCGTTGCTTGACGCAGGGCACCGCGTCGCCGGGGCGGCAGTAGCCCAGGGGATAGTCGCAAGAGTCGACCGGATCGTAAAAGGAGTTGTACGGCAGGAGAACAGCGGACTTGAGAAAGTGTGCCGCTGAATAAACTGGTTGCCGGTAGAACCCGCGGGTTTGTCCGTATCGCTCAAGGGCAACGTCTTCGAACAGAAGCGGCTGGTACCGGATTTCCGGAGCCGCCCACGCGAACAGCTTTTCCGAAGTCGCCAGCGATTGCAGCGGGCGGGCGGTGAGCTGAAATGATTGGTCGGCTGGAAGTTTGGTAGACGATGCCCCCAGGCCCGCGCGGAGCGACGTCATTGGCTTGAGTGACCATTGCGTCACTGGCCGTGCCTGAGGTTCGTCGGAATCATACTCGTCGTCGAAGTCACCCAAGTCATCGAGATCTTCCATGGCCTTTAACCGGTCCATGGCGGAATCTTTGTCTTGGGCGGATCGGTCCATCAGTGGATCGTCGGCACGGCTTGAAAACTGTTCAGGGTCCGGAGGGCTCTGCTCGCTGGCCGTCTCCGGCGACAGGTCTTCGCTGGGCTTTTCAGCCTGCTGCTGAACGCGAGTGCTCGACGTGCCGGTGATGAGCAACAGGCGGTTCTGCTGTCCGCGGACTTCTGTGGTGAAAGCGAGCAATGCACAGACGCAAATCGCTCCAATCGACGGGATGTTGAGTTTGGCAATCATGATTGTCCGGGGCTTGACCGTATCCGGGAGTGCTATCGGCGTCTCAGAACACGCGCATTGCGGAAATTTGCCAGAACTCTCAGCGGCGGGCTAACCGGAATTTTTTGACATCTGATTTCGCCAGCAAAACGCCACGTCCCCAAAGCAAACCACTACTGGCCGACAAAACTGGCCAGAACCAGACTGGCCAGTTTGGCACGCGGAACGAGGCTCTCGGGCATCAGGAACTCGCGATCGCTGTGAATAAAGTCACCGCAGGGGCCAAGCGTATCGATGTTGGGAAGGCCCGCGTCGGCGAACCGGTTTCCATCGCAAGCACCTCCGGTCCCTCGCCACTTGATTTCCATGCCCAGCTTTTTGCCGCAAGCTTCGATGCGCCGCTGCATCGATTCGATTCCGGCATCCATCGGTTTGGGTGGCGACTTGAAGTCACCGTGCAGGCTGACCGAGATGCCGTCCTGTTGGCCGTGTTGCTCGACCAGTTGGGTCATGCGTTCGATGGCCTGTTCTTTCTGATCCAAAGTTTTGACGCGAATGTTGATTCTGCCCACGGCCATGTCGGGAACCATGTTCAGTGCCGAACCACCACGGATTCGACCGACGTTGTAGGTGACATCCGAGGGGTCGTCGTTCCAGGCATCGACTTGGACCATCATTCTTGAAAGTGCCGCCAAAGCGTTGCGACCGGAGGCAAAGTCCCGACCGGTGTGGGCTGATTTGCCGCGAACGACAAAGGCGAAATTGCCGGATCCCTTTCGCCAGGAAACCAGCGTTCCATCGGGAAGCGAGGGCTCGAAAAGAATTCCTGCGTCGCAGTGCGGTGCTCTTTGTCGCATGAATTTGTCGCTGCCGGGGGAGCCAATTTCTTCGTCCGCGTTGATGATGACTTCCCAGCCGACTTTGCCGGCCAGCGGACCCTGTTCGAGGGCTTGGAGGGCGTACAACATCAGGACGATGCCGCCTTTGGCGTCGATCACGCCCGGCCCATTGATGGTTCCGTCTTCGGCGTGGCGGCATTTTTGAAACGGGTGCTGGATGCCGAAAACCGTGTCCATGTGGATGCAAAGCATGACTTTCTGTTTGGCGTCAGGCCATTTGCGAACGTGGATCATGTCGCCGGAAGTTTTTATTTTGGCGTTGCCTTCATCGTCGACCGACTCCCATGGATCGGATGCGACGATGTTCAGTTCACCGCCGAGCGCGGTAAAAGCGGCCGCGATCCTGTCACGGACTTTGGCCAGTCCATCCAGGTTGTGGGTGCCCGAGTTGATGTCGCAAAGTTCGACGATCAGCGATGCCATCTCGTCCTGTTTGTCGTCCAACCAGGCAAGGGTGCTGGCTTGTTCGTGGGTTAGGCTCATTCGTTTGCGGTTTTCGGTGGTTTGGGTTGGGCGGGTTTCGTCGGCGAAGGAGGCTTGGTCGATTCGTGTTCCAGATCGATTTTCCAAAATTGGGCTCTGGCCAGTTCGGATGTCAGCAACAAAGATTTGGAATCGGGCATAAAGCAGATGGCTTCCCCCTGGCTTTGCAGCGGACACACGATGGTTTTGGGTTTGGTTTGCTGAACCGTTTCCAGCCACGTTTTGTTGTTGGCTTTTGTGAACAGGTAGCAGACGAAGTAACTGCGGATGATCAGTTTGGTTCGGTCGGGAGAGAAAGCCATCCCGGTGACGTTGCGAACATTGAAGGTGCCAACTTTCCTGGCGACCAGCGGTTTGTTGTTCCGGTCTTTTTTGTCGACGAGAAATGGATTTTCCAGGCGATAGATTCCTGGCGGATTCTTTCGTTTGGCTCCAAGGTAGACTTTTTCGACCAGCCAGAAGCTGTTGTCGGCCGCGTTGTAGCCGATTGCTTCGCAGTCGTGCGGACCATCCTCGTAGGTGAAGTCGATTACTTTTTTGCAATTGGCGGTCTTGGGCAGTGGATCGACCGGTTCGGGCAGAATGTAGACTTGGCAATTCTTGCGGCGTTTCGCGTTGTCGCCGACATCGGCAATGGCGAGGTGCCGTTTGCCTTGCAGGTCAAAGGCGCACATGCACTCCCAGTCGCGATTGATCGTCTTAGCGATTTTGATGGTGGCGGTTGTGTTGCCCGAGAGGTCAACGCGAAACAACGCCGGCTTGCCACCGGAGTCATTAAATGTCCAAAACGCCGGCGTGGCCTGTGGGTCTGCCAACGGACTCGCCATCGCGACTCCGCTGCTTTCGGTGATTTCAGGGTCGGTGAAAGCCCCCAGGATCTCGTAGGGTCCGGATTTGGTGTCTTTGTCCGATTTCGGGGGCTTGGTCGTGGAAGGCGAGCGTTTGTTGGTGTGGGCATCCTGAGCGAAAGCGGAAATTGCAGCCAGAAGTGCCCCGCAAGCGGCCATTACGGCGATTCGCGTGTATCGATTGATTTCAGGAAATCGATCTACTATCATTCTTGCTCGGAAAAATACGAAGAGTCTCAATCACCGGATCATATACAAATGGCAAGCGAACGGGAAAAAGAAATCAAGCGGCGTCGTAAGCGTAAAAAGGCAGTTGCCAAGCTTCGTGATCGTGCGGCGCGGGCGAATGGTTCAGAAAAGCAGGTGATCGCGGACAAGCTTCGTAACATGACTCCCGGTGCTCCTGCGCTGATCGAGTCCATGGGGCTGAACAAGAAGTAATTGAACCGGAATTATTCACGACGACGGGCGTTGATTGCCGTTTACGTCACACCAGAGGTGCCCAAAGCTGGACCGCCTCCGGAAAATGCGATTCACCTCGCTGATGAGTTCCAAAACAGGGCTTTTTTCGGACAGATACGGTGTTCATTGACCGAGCGAAAAGTCATGCCCACGCCTCGTGAATAATCCGGGTTGAAATGGTGAAACGGAAGGGAGTCAGCTCCCTTCCCATTTCTTGATGAATGTGGCTTTCGGTTCCGCGATTGTGCGGGGCTCTGCGATGTACCAACACGAAGAGAACAAGCAGCCCATGACGGATTCGCAAGGATCTGAAACCTCCACGACCGCTGCGAGGCAAAGCGGTCTTCTTCGCTGCGCGCATTGCGGGCAGAAATTCGACATGGCGACTTCGCCCTGCAAGCCATTTTGCAGTATCCGCTGTCAGCGGATCGATCTGGGCAACTGGCTGAACGAATCTTACGGCTTGCCCTACGAAGGCGAAGGGGTGCGGGAGTTCCGCGAGGACAACGAGGAAGAAGCCTGAGATGTTCAGCACAGTGAGCCGTTGGCCGTAAGGCCTCGGGTGCGTTGCGCGATGTGAGCCGTTGGCCGTAAGGCCTCGGGTGCGGTTGCGCGATCAGTCCCGAAGGGACGGCATGTTGTAGCCACGGGTGCCAACCCGTGGTTCACTTCAATTGGCGAAATTGTCCGGTCTCGCAAAGCTGGTCCAACATCCCCCGATCTCTGGCGAGTCCGGATACGCAATAGCCCGACACTGAATCGAAGTCGGACCACTGGGTACCTGCAAACCCAAAGTCGCTTACCTATAATGTTCGGCTCACCTTTCACTTTCCGTGAGCAATCATGAGCGACCAACCTGTCATCGTCAAAAAAGTGTCCTGGTCGGACCTGTGTCCCTGGACGATCATTTTTCGTACCCTGCCTGTGGCGGCCAGCATTACCGTGCTTGCCCTTGCCCTGGTGGGCGTGTTGGCGGCGTCGTTTACGTGGTGGTTAAGCGAAAGCATTTTTATTGGTTCCGATTCGCCACTGCGGAACAACGAAGTATTCACCACCGCGCTCAACAAGAACACCAGCCCTTTCCAGGGCGTGTTCATTGATTCGGTATCGGATCAGAACTCATTTCATCTGTTGGGCACAAAGGTCAGCGGTCCGCGAGCGGTGTTCAATCGGATCAGCGAGCCCTTTGGTTTCATGTTTCGCTCGCAGTTTCCGACGACTGAACCTGGTCAGAAGCAGACGTTGGGCGGTTGGGGATTTTTGTACTTTCTGTTTGGATCGGTTTGTTCTCTGGCGGTATGGAGTTTCTTTGGGATGGCGATTGCGCGGGTTTGCCTGCTCAGGCTGACCCGGAATGAGACGATCGGAATTGACGACGCGGTTGATTTTGCTTTCGACCACTGGCCGGCAAGCATGGGTGGCATCGGGGCTCCGATCATCGCGGTATTCGCGCTTTGCGTCCCTACGTTTCTGCTTGGTCTGCTGATGACGTTCGACTACGGGGCGGCGTTCGTGGGGATCATCTGGATTGTGGTGTTGGCGGTCAGCGCGATCATGGCGTTGTTGCTGCTGGGTTTGACTTTCGCGTGGCCACTGGTGATCTCCAGCGCCGGTTGCGAAGGCCAGAACGCTTTCGATGCGATGACCCGGGCTTATGCTTACGTGTTCCAGCGTCCGCTGAACTATCTGCTGTACGGAGTGATCGCGGTTCTCTTTGGAGGGTTGTGCTGGCTGGTTGTCGCCTGGTTGTGCGGGGCTGTGATCGATTTGAGCTATTGGTCAACGTCATGGGGAGCCAATCGTTTTGGCGGCGGAGCGACTCAGGTCGAAGCGTCTCGCATCGAAGTGATCCAGGGGATAACGGCGCAGGTAAAGTCTGTCGTTGAAGGCGACGTCACCAAAATCGAATCCGCGGATCCCAGCAGCGCTCTTGGGTTTGCCCAGGATGCGATGGGATTCTGGAACGGGCTCATTAGTACGGTGGCGGTGGCGTTTTTGTATGGGTTGTTCTGGTGTATGGCTTCGGCGATTTATCTGTTGCTTCGCAAAGACGTCGACGACACCGAGATGGACGAGATCTACATCGTGGACGAACGGCGAACGTACGAGCTTCCGCCGCTGAAGTCCGATGCGAGCGGCGTCCCGCAGGTTCAGACGCCCACACCGACGGATGACGCGCCGGCCAACGATGCGGGAAGCGAAACGTAGCTGAAATCCAGCGGCAGGTTTCGCGTAGACGAGTTTTTGGGTCCGTTGTTGGGTAGAGATTTTTCCAGAGAGCAAGATGCCAGAAACCACAGAAGCCGCCTTCAGTTATCTCAACCTTGTGAGCCTGTTGGGCATTTTCACGATGCTGGGCTTCGCATGGCTGTTGAGTTCGCATCGGTCGAAGGTCAATTGGCGGTTGGTGGCCTCCGGTGTGGTGCTACAGTTCCTGCTTGCGGCTTTGTTTTTTGGCTCGCAGAACTGGACCTTCGGCGGACGATTCGAAGGCGGTATTCTGTTTCACTATGTCGATATGCTCTTTAAGTCGATCAAGCAGTGGGTGGATGCCGGTTCGCATTTTGTGTTCAAATCAAATGGGCTCGATCCAGCGACTTCAACGGATCCACTTACGCTGTTGAAGTCATTTGCGTTTGGCGTGTTGCCAACGGTGATTTTCTTTGCCTCGCTGATGTCAATTCTGTATCACATTGGGCTGATGCAGATCGTGATTCGGGGTATGGCGTGGGTGATGAGCAAAACGCTGGGCACTTCGGGACCCGAAAGCCTTGCCGCGGCGGCGAACGTATTGGTCGGCCACACCGAAGCGCCGTTGGTGGTCAAGCCATTCGTGGGACTGATGACCCGCAGTGAACTTAATGCACTGATGGTGGGTGGCTTTTCCACGATCAGTGGCAGCCTGATGGCGATTTTTGTCAATGATTTTCAGGTCAGCGCTGGCCATATCCTGACCGCGTCGATTATCTCGGCACCGGCGGCGCTTGTGATTGCAAAGCTCTTGCAGCCGGAAACCGAAGAGACCGCTGATATCGATTTGGTGACCCAGAAGATGGAAAAGCCTGCGTCCAATGTGATTGAAGCGGCCGCGATTGGAGCCAGCGAAGGGATGAAGTTGGCGATCAACATTGCCGCGATGTTGATCGCATTCCTTGCTCTGCTGGCGATGCTGGACACGATCCTGGGTGGATTGGGAGAATTGGCCCAGTATTGCGTTAACCTGACGCGTGGCCCCAAAGATTTGATCGACCTGAACTGGTCGATCAACGGGTTGCTTGGATTTCTTTTCTATCCCCTGGCTTGGGTCATGGGAATTGAATCGAACGACTGTACGGCTGCGGGCGTGCTGCTGGGTGAGAAGATGGCGATCAATGAGTTTGTCGCGTATCTGCATCTTGGCGATATCGAAAAAGGAGTCTTTACTCAGAGTGTTGATGGTCAGGACGAGGTCGTAAAGATCTCTGATCGGACCCACGTCATTCTGACCTACGCATTGTGTGGTTTTTCGAACTTCGCTGCGATCGGAATTCAGATCGGAGGGATCGGTCCGCTGGCTCCAGAGCGTCGCGGTGATTTGGCTCAGCTTGGACTGCGTGCGATGTTCGGTGGTATGCTTGCCTGCTGTATGACAGCTTGCATGGCGGGCCTGCTCTACGGCGTGCTCAAATGGTAAATGCCTGAGCAAAGATCGGGTTGCGGTGGTAGTTGGAAGACCTAAACCAGTCCCCATTTCTTTCGCAGAATCCACTCAGCGGCCAGCAGCAACACGAACAGGATCAGGAAGGCTCCCGAGTCATATTTCGTTTCGCCGAATCGCCAGCGGGTTGGGATCTGGATCTTTTCGACCGGCGGATTTGCGATCAGCTCATCCAGAAGTTGACCCAGTTGCGCCGGTTCGAGGACTTTGCCGCCAAAGTCCCGTGTCTGGTTGGCCAACATGGTCATGCGTTCAATGTTGGCGACCGGGTTGGATTTTTCGATGTCACGATCCATCACCACAAACTGGCGGCGGGCGGTGCCCAGAGACTGCTGGTCGCGTTGGCCTTCGATTTCGAGCATGTAGACGCCCGGCGTGGTCAGCATGTCGCGGTCGACTTCGTTCCAGTTCCCCTCGCCGCTGGCAGGAACGGACACAATCTGTTTCTGGCCATCGGGTTGAATCAAAGTCCCCGCATAGCTGACGCCGTTAAGCTCTTCGCCGGCAACCGACTGGGCTTTGACCCCAAAACGAACTCTGCCGCGCGGCAAGAAACGTCGCTGGGGAAAGTCAATCGAGATCGATTCATCGTCCTTGGGAGCCCTGGAAAGCCAGAGAATGATCTGACGCCAAAACCGGTCGTACTCGAGTTTGAACGTTCGCCCGTGTTTTTTGATGCCCTTGAGGTTCCATCGCCAGAGGCTGTCGCCAGCGAACGCGAGCACGCGGCCGTTGACTGCCGAAGCAACCATCAGTGGGTGGCGGGCGGCGTCGTTGCTTTCCAGGATCACCGTTCCGTTGCGGCTGATTTCTGCAAAGCGGTTTGCCCCCACCAGCGGCGGCAATTCCGACCAGTCCACTGCATCCTCGCCCAAATTGGTCATCTCGCTAGGTTGTGCCGGTTTCATGGTCAGTTCGTCGACGATGTGCAGTTCGCGGCGGATGTCGGCGTTAAAGTCCTGCCTTTCACGGCCCGACATCTTGATCGGCAAAATTTCGGCAAGGGGTGTGGAATGGTATAGCCCTGGTCCAAAGCTGTGGTAGCCGCCCATCATCATCAGGCCTTTGCCGCGATCGGTGACGGCGTCGTGAAGAGCCTGGAGTCCGTTGGGATTGTCATTTTTGTCGTACAGCAAACGCGAGCTGACGTTGCTGAGAATAAAGACATCGATCGAATCGTCGCTGAAAAGCTCTTCCAGATCCTGCGAACCGGCTTCGATTTCGGACGGATATATGGGCACAAACGTCAGATCAATGAACTCCGCCGAAGCCAGGGAGCGGCGCAGGTAACTCTGCTCCCACGCCACGCCGCCATCGATGAAGGCAACGCTGAGGCCTTTGTCGTTGACGGTCAGGAAGGCATCGAGTTCGTTGTTGCGCAGTGCCAGTTCACCCGGCATCGGGACCGCCCGGATTTTCATGCGGTATTCGCCAGGTTCGGTTGGCTTGTAAGTGATTTCGACGTTGGTTTCTTCGACGCCGCGGGTAGGCGTCACGATCGTGGGCGGATCGACGACTTTTTCCCGGCCCAGTGAATCGATGATCACCAGTTCGATGCGGATGTCCTGATCGCGGTAGCCGCGGGAGACGATCGTCGCGGTGGCCGAAAGTTTGTTCTTGACGTTGACGACGTGCTGTTCGGCAAAGTTCTTGATCGAGACGTCTGCGATTTGGCCGGTGTCGGCGGGGCTGCCAAGCGGGATGCTGAACAGCGGCGTTTCCATGTCCACCAGCGGCGTGATCGCCTGAGAGATTTCGACGGCTGGATTGAGCACCGTTTGTACGCCGTCAGACGCGAGGAAGACGCCGATCAGCCTTTCGCCACGCGTTTCCAGGGTGCTGTTGAAGATCGGAGTGCCGATGTCCGTTTCGCCGCCTTCGGGAGATTTTGGCAGGTTGAGCCTGGTGTCGAATTCGATCGGTGACACAAGATTGTCAAAGCCAAAGAATCGCGTTTCGATTTGCTTTTCGGCCAACTTCTGAAACTTGTGTTGGTTGTCGGTCAGGGCTTTTTTGATCGTATCCCAGCGGGTCGAGTTGTCGTCGATGTGAGGCAGTTGCATGCTGCGACTGATGTCCAGCAGGAAAAGCATTACGCCGGCTTGAAGTTTCTCTTCGGTCTGAACGCATCCCGGTCGCATCAATCCCAGCAGTGCCATCAACACCACAAAGCTACGCAGGAGATTAAGCTTCTTTCGCTGCGAGTCGTTGATGTTGGCAAAGGAGGGTCGCACGAACAGCATCAACAGCGCAGCGCAAGCAAAGATCAAGATGATCCAGATGCTGGTGACGGGTTGGAATGACAGTGTGGACATCGATACGGCTGGTTGTTTTAAGCTTTATAAAATCTGTTGGACACCAAATACTCGATCATGATCGCCGCGAATAGCATCATCATTAGCAGCGGATAGAACTCGCGGCCTTTGCGGGCATGGCCCTGCTGGCGGGTGATTTCGTCTTTCTGTTTGGCCAGTTGATAGCGACCGGCCCCGAGGACTTTGTCCAGTTCGTCGGGTTCGATGCGAGTCATATCAATCGAAGCCGGGTCAAGGTTGGCAGAGAATCCCCTCAGCACCGGTCCATCAAGTGCGCCTTTGAGTCGGTAGTGGCCGGGGGTGTCGGTGAATCGGTAGCTGACGTTACCGCCCACGGTGCCGACTTTGGCCGGTGGCTTTTCGGGGTCCGGCGAAAAGACCGCCCAGGTATCGGGGTACCGCGTCAGGTCGTTGGTTAGCGATGCGACCTGTCCGACTTTAATGTCCAGGGAATCCGAATCCGCGTTCACGATGTAACGGGCAATTCCATGCAGAACCACAAACGACGCCCACGCTTGCATGTCGGCGTACCTGAGTTGGTTCCACGTCTCGCGATCGCGAAGGTTCGCGGGCTCTGAAACCGGAGTGGTCATCACAACCACGCGGCCAAGTCCAATTTGACGTTCAATGAGTGCAGGTTCGAAATTGCTGAAGTTGATGACCGTACCGGTGGGAAGTTTTTCTTCTTCGTTGTTGTCCGGTTCGATCCCCCAAAACGTAAACACCGGATTGCGGTACCACGGGATGCTGCCGGAGACTCTTCGAAACGGAGCCAAAATTGGGTGCTGCAAACCGGAGGGGCTGAGCAAAAACGGTTCGGTGGATCGGTCCGGGCAGTGGAACTGAACCGTGAGTGAACCGGTAAGCAGTTTCCGTGCGGTGGGATTAAAGAAGCTTGGATCGGGCAAGCCATTAAGCCCCGCCGCATTGTGACCCAGAAAGATCGCCAAACCGCCGCCAGCGACAACGTGGTCTTCGAGCATCTGCCAGGTCTCTTCGGCCAGAGGGCCCGGGTCCACCAAAAAGACCGCCTGAAATTGATCCAGCGATTTCATCTCCGAAAGCGTCTGTTGGGTGATGGATGTTTCTTCAAACGATGCGTTGCCCAGGGACTGCGGTGCGATCACGCTGCGGATCACCGTCGCATCGGTGCCCACGGGGCTGACGGTGAGTGCCTGCCACGGTTCGCTGACTTCGAAAGTGAAATACTGTTGGTCGTTGACGGCCAGCGGGTCGCTTCCCACGATTTCGACTTTGCCGTGGTAAACGCCGGGCGGGAGGGACTCCTGGAACTCCAGTTTGGTTTTCGCCTGGCCGTTTTCCCGAATGTCGATGGTCTGCGTTTTGCTCCAAGTGTTTTCGGGAAACAGTGCTTTGCCATCGCGAACCACCGGGCGACTGGTGTCGGGTTTTTCGACCGTCAGTTGGACCGTTCTCTGGGACGCGGCTCCGATCCGGTTCACCGAAGCACTGACTTCGATCGAGCCGTTGGTGGTGACTTTGCGTGTCGAAAGTTCCAGGCTGCCGAGGGAAAAGTCGACTGGATCTTCGACACCCACATCGACCACAAACACACCGACGCCTTTGTCTTCGGCAAGCCGATTCAGTGCTGCCTGGGAACCGCTGACCGCCCATCCGGCTCGGGTCAGATCCGAAATGACGTAGACTTCTTTGCGTTGCAGCGGAGATTTTTCGACCAACGTCCAGGCGTCGGCAAGGGTTTCGGGAATCGTTCGGGGTGCATAGGAAGTCTTGAGCGATTCGATTCGCCGGACTGCCGCGGCACCGTCAACTGAAAAGAACGGCTGGTCGCCGGCGACACTCGCGACGCAGATTTGTGATCCGACGGGAAACTGTTCGACGATCCATTTGGCGATCCCGGCCGCTTCGGTCAAGCGGGTTTCGTTTTGCTGTTGGTACTGCATTGTCGGGGAGGTGTCGAGCAAAACCAGGGCGCTGACCGGTTCGCCGTCGTCGCCGAGCAACTGGCCGGAGTCTTCGTCGTCAAAAAGCTTGAGCCCGTACCAGCCCGCCAGGCCTACAACCATCGCAAGCATCGTGGCGAGGATCCCATTGAACAGCTTGTTGGCGTTACCCGAGAGCGCCGAAAAAGCCAACACGATTCCAAGCATCGCGGCGATGAACGAAATCCCGCCAAAAGTCAGCCACTTGCCGAACTGCTGCGAAGCCACCGACGGACCGGCCAGTGCCAGGACCAACAGCCCGATCAGGATGCAACGCAGCAGCATCAATAGCAGATGCCGCAATCGATTGCGCGAGCGGTTGATCAGCTGTTTCTCTTTGAGGAATCGCATCGCCGGAAAGACGACTTCGACCGGTTTGGGTTGCATCAGAAAGTGAATCAGGACCGGGACGCTAACAAGCAGCCCGCCAACTCCCAGCAGTGCGATATTTGCCCACGCCATCGCTTACCCCCTCGCTCGACGACTGAGAAGGTAGCCCAGGAGGGCTTTGTCAAACTGCATGCTCGTGTCCAGCGGCACGTAGTCGATACCGCTTTTGCGGCACTCGCGATTGAGATTCTCGCGGAACGCTTCGATCTGCTTGACGTAATCGGCGCGGAAGCCATCGCCGTCGATCTTGAGTTCGTCGCCGGTTTCGGGATCGGTCATTTTGTACAGGCCGCGAAACGGAAACGTGACTTCGGCTTCGTCGAGAACGTGAAACAGAATCACGTCGTGTCCGCCGTGACGAATTCGATACAGGGCATCGAGCGTTTCCTGTTCGTCAACCAAAAAGTCAGAGAACACCATGATCAGGCTTCTCGTTTTCAGCATCGCCGCCAACTGCTGCATGCTCTGTTTGAAATCCGTGGTGCCGTCGGGTTTGGCTTTGGAGAGTAACGTCAGCAGGTTCGCCAGTTGCGTTCGTTTGCTGCGAGGTGCGAGGCTGGCTCTGATTTTGTCGTTGAAGGTCACCAGTCCGACGGGATCAAGCTGCTGGACCATCAGGTAGGCAAGTGCCGCCGCAAGGCAAACCGCATAGTCGAACTTGGTCAGCGTCTGCTGGTAGGTGTACCCCATCGAGCTGCTCAAATCCATCACCAGGTAGCCGGTGATATTGGTTTCTGCTTCGAATTTCTTGACGTAGTACTTGTCCGTTTTGGCGTACACCTGCCAGTCGATATCTTTGAGGTCGTCGCCCTGAGCGTACCGTCGGTGTTCGCTGAATTCGACGCTGAAGCCCTGAAAGGGGCTCGCATGCAGGCCATGCAGGAACCCTTTGACCACAAACTGAGCCCGCAGATCGAGCCGCTTGATCTGATTGATGACTTCGGGTTTGAGGTATTTTTCTACAGACAAAGTTTAAGCGTCTTTGGCGTGAGGTTTGAAATTGGAGTACAGATTTTGAGGTGTAGGAAAGCGTTTGTAGTTCGAGTTGTTCCGCCCTTGGGTGTCGCGGTCCGGGTTGTCGCGGTCCAGGTTGTCGCGGCTACTCGAACTTTTCGATTTTGGGTGCCGGGATTTCGTCAAGCAAACGTTTGATGACGTCTTCGGTGGTCATGCCTTCGGCTTGCGCCTGAAAGTTGGTGCTGACGCGGTGACGAAGAACAGGCAGTGCGACTTTCTGGATGTCGGCCACGGCAACCGAAAAACGACCTTCCATCGCCGCCATGGCTTTGCCGCCAGAGATCAGGAACTGCCCGGCACGTGGACCTGCGCCCCAGTCGACGAGTTCTTTGACAAAGTCCGGCGTGCGGGGATCCGCCGGACGGGTAGCGCGAACGATGCGGGCCACGTACTGGATGATGTAGTCGCTGACCGCGACGGAGTGAACGAGCTTTTGCAGGTTGACGATGGCTTTGGCAGAAAGGACCTTGCGGACCTCCTGCTTTTCACCGCGACTGGCGGCGGAAAGAATTTTCTCTTCGTCGTCGGCAGTCGGATAGCCGACTTTGATGTTGAACATGAATCGGTCAAGCTGGGCTTCGGGAAGCGGATAGGTTCCTTCCTGCTCGATCGGGTTCTGCGTCGCGATGGTAAAGAACGGGGGTTCCAGGTTGTACGTCTTGCGACCGATGGTGACTTCGCGTTCCTGCATCGCCTGGAGTAGCGCCGCCTGGGTTTTCGGCGGCGTACGGTTGATCTCGTCGGCAAGCAAGATATTTGTGAAGATCGGACCTTCGACAAAGCGAAATTGACGACGCCCTTCTTCGTCCTCGTCGAGAACATTGGTGCCGGTGATATCCGATGGCATCAAGTCCGGCGTGAACTGAATACGCTTGAAGTTTACGTCAAGAATTTTGGCGATCGTGCTGACCATCAGGGTCTTTGCCAGTCCGGGAACCCCTTCGAGCAAGCAGTGGCCGCGAGTAAAGATCGCCGCAAACACCTGCTCGATGACTTCTTCCTGGCCGACGATGACTTTGTGGAGTTCTTCTTCCATCAGCCGACGGTGCTGACTGAACTCCTGTAGTACGTCTCCAAGGCTGCGCTGCTTTCCTGTCACAAGTTCTCCAGAGCAAGTTGTCTTTTAACCCGGTGCCAATGTCTGTGCGGACATTTGGGCACAGGGGTCAGGTTGATGTCGAGGGATTGAAAATGAAAGGGCCACTCACGGGATCTTTCGCAGTTCGGGGTAAATCATTACCTATTTCCTGGAAAAACGCTCCCAATCCCCACCTCAATTGTAAATTTCGGATCTCTGCCGGGCAACGGACAGGGCAAGGTGAACAATTCCGCCGAAAACGCATTAAGATAGTTGGTATGGCTGTTATGAACCGAAAATTGCTCGCCATGTGGAGATGCTGATGAAAGCGACTGGCAAGAAACCGTTTCACTCAATGTGTACGAGGGCCGTTGCAGCCCTGCTTTTGCTTGGGGCGTGTCTTTCCGCCGAACCTCTCGCGGCCCAGGGCATTTTCGGCCGGGGAAGAAACATCCAGCGAGTGGTACGCGATGTCTCGGCCAAAGAAGTTCGCATCGCCATCGAGCACGGAGTTCAGTCACTCAAAGGGCGACAGCAAGCCGACGGTCGCTGGTCGCCATTCAGCTCATTCAAAGGCGGCGTTAGCGCCCTGGCCACTCTGGCAATCTACAACGCCACCGAAGACCCCAACGATGAAGCCGTCGTCAAAGGCGTCCAACACCTCACCTCTCTTAACCTTCAGCAAACTTATGTTGTGGCGCTGCGGATCATGGTGCTGGCCAGCGTTGATCCCGAAGGCAAGAAGTACCTTCGGCTTGTTCAGGACGATATCGACTTGCTGGTGCGTGGCCAAACGCAACAGGGCGGATGGACTTACGGCGCCGGTAGAGGGGGCGGCAGGCCCGACTCTTCCAACAGTCAGTTTGCGCTGTTGGCACTTCACGAAGCCAGTCGCATGGGTGCCCACGTTCCGGACGAAACATGGAAGATGGCCCGCAAGTACTGGAACGATTGTGGCGTGCAGGGCGGCGGCTACGGCTATCATCCCGGACGAGCGAAAGATGCGACACGGACAATGACGTGCGCGGGAATTTCCAGCGCGATCATCATCGATGAGAACTATCCGGACCTCGATAAATTGCTCGACGGTCAACGTGTCAAATGCTGTTCGAGCGAAGGCGAATCGGACCAACTGGAAAAGTCGATCAAGTGGATGGGGAGCCATTTCCGAATTCGGGGTCGAGCCCAGGGCGGTGGCAAACCCGATCGGCCGTTCTATCTCCTTTATGGCCTTGAACGTGCGGGGCGTCTGTCGGGACGGCGATTCTTTGGTGCACACGACTGGTATCGCGAAGGTGTTTCCTATCTGATCAGCCAGCAAAGCACTTCAGGGGCTTGGTCCAATTCTGGCAATGTCAGAGGCACATCCAAAGACGCGTCCAGTGCTATCGCGACTTCGATGGCGTTGCTATTCCTGTCCAAGGGCAAACGCCCGGTAGCCATCGGCAAATATCTTTTCAACAACTCCGACGACGAATTTCACCGGATGGGCGTTCACTATCTCACGCGGAAACTCGAAGACACATGGAAGCAAAAACTTAACTGGCAGGAAGTCCACGGCGAGTCGGCGAGCGTCAATGACCTGCTGGAAACTCCCGTGTTGTTCATGTCCGGTAACGGTGCGATCGTGATGGACGACCAACAGAAAGCCAACCTGAAGAAGTACATCGAAAACGGTGGCTTTGTTTTTGCCGAAGCCTGCCAGGGCGACGGTTGCGGTCAGGCAGAATTTGATCGCTCGTTCCGGCAGTTGATGGCGGAGCTTTTCCCGGACAACGAACTGGAGGCGTTGCCGCCAAACCATCCGGTCTGGACGGCAAGGTACAAGCTTGATCGGCCCGACCAACGACCACTGCTGGGGCTGCAGGCCTGTTGCAAGACCAGTGTGATCTACTGCCCCACCAACTTGAGCTGTTACTGGAACATCGATCGCCCGGGGATTGAGCGGCGGATGAAGAAGTTCGCGCCACGCTACGACAAACTGCTGGACCAGACACAGTACGCAACCAAAGTCGGCGTCAACGTGGTGACCTATGCGACCGGTCAGGAGTTAAAAGACAAAGGCGACACGCCGAAGCTCGAGGGGCGGGCAAAATCTGTTCTGGTTAACCGTTCGCTGGAACTTCCCAAACTGGTGCATGGTGGTGGCTGGGACGAAGCCCCCAACGCGTGGCGGAACATCCAGAAACGATTTGCCGAAACGGGTATCTCGATCAATCCGCAAAAACTCAAAGTCGAACCCGATCTGGAGCAGCTTTCGAATTATCCGTTTGTGTTCATGCACGGCAGAAGTTCGTTTGAGTTCAGCGAGGAAGAACGCGAGGCTTTGGGGCAGTGGCTACGGATGGGCGGGTTCATTTTTGCGGATTCAATTTGTTCGTCAGAGGAGTTCACCAAAAGCTTCCGCAGTGAAATGCAGTTGATCTTAGGTGCCCCACTGAAGCCTATCGATCCGGATCACGCGATTTGGACCGACCGCAAGTTTCTGTTTCCGATCAAACGCGTCACGCTGCGAAAAAAACGCGCCGATGGCCAATTTGAAGCCGTCGAGGGGCCACCACGACTTGAAGGCGCGATGATCGAAGACCGTTTAGCCATCGTGTTTTCTGAAAACGACCTGAGCTGTGCGATGGAGAACGCAGCGGTATCCCAATGCGAAGGCTATAAACGCGAAGACGCCGAACGAATTGGGGTCAATGTGTTGCTTTACCGTTTGCGAGGGGACTAGGCGACCAGGCGCGTTTACATCGAGCGATTGATGTTCGCGACCGTGGTGACGGCTTCCAGCGGTCACCATTGCGCGATTGGGATTTTGGCCCCGAGGTACGGAGCACGATTTTTCGTATTCAGGTGAGTTGTTATGACCGTCTCGTCGCGGACCCCGGAAGGGCAACCCAACCGATGCCCACTCTGTTCCCACGAATTTTTTATCGAACCCTCCACAACGTTTGGAGATGCGCCATGTCCTTCTTGCGGTGTGTTGCTTTGGTTTAACCTGCAACGCGACGGTGTCATGTTCTACGATTCGATTTCTGCAGAAATCCGAAAAGACAAAATTCGGCAGTTCATTGCGGATCAGCTTGGCGTATCGGTTGATAGAATACCACCGAACCTCGAAGACCTTGATGCGGCTTCGTTGGGCGCCGATTCGCTTGATAAGGTGGAACTGCTGATGGAGCTGATGGAAGAATTCGAGATCTACCCGGTAGATTCCTGAATCGATATGCCGGGTTGAGCGGGCGAAAGTCAGTTCGCATTCAGTCAGCAACGAAATAGAGAATCATATGCCGCGATTTAAATACAGCCTGCGATGGCTGATGATTGTCATTTTGGGGGTGTCTGTTGTTGCGGCCTACTGGAACTACCGCAAAGAGTCGTCCGAGCCGGATTTGACGATCTCGGCCGCCGACGTTGCGTGGGCTACCGGTGCAAGGATTTGGAAAGTTGACTTGAGGCCGTTTGGGCAGTTTTATGGTGTGGCCTTGGTGAGCTTGACCGAAGGCGATCCAAAATCGAAAAAGCGACTTCTGACTTCCGGTGGATACGAACTGTTTGATACCAATCAATGGCCCGTGCTAACTGTGTCCACGACAGAGACGGATGGAATTGTCACGCTCAAGTCGCTGTGCGGCGGGGGTGGAATTGGGACCAAATTGGATAATTACTTCGATGGAAGTAGTCGCGCTTGTGCGCCGAACCCGCCTTTAGCTGATGGAGATTTAATTTACCTCGCATCCGATTCTTCGATGCTAAGCATGGGTTCCAAGCCCTTTCTGGAGGGCTCGAGAGTGATTGCGGTCGAAATTTTGCGAAAGCCGGTAAACTGAACCGGAATTATTCACGACGGCAGCCGTCGATTCGCGTTGAGTTGCGCGTAAGCGAACAGCAAAGCCGTATCGCTGGGGCTTTTTCGAAACGATGCGGTGTTCAATGGCTTTTTGGATTGATGCATGTCGTTGATTGAATCCACATTGACCACCCAGAAGTATCGCCAGCGATGCGAAGATCGTGTTGACGTCATTCATGGTGAGAAACGATCGGTGATCGTGGTTGCTGACGGTGCCGGTGGTGTTGGTTCAGGTGATCTTGCCGCCGAGTCCGTCGTCCGGGAAGTTCGAGCCAATTTTGAATCCATTCATTCGGCGGACGAATGGGTTGACTTGCTGCGTCAGATTGACAGACAGATCGGCGCGGGTGAATCAACCGCGGTCGTTGTGGACATTCGCCCTTACGGAATCGCGGGTGCCAGTGTGGGTGACAGTCAGGCATGGATTGTCGATGACACCGAGATCATTGATTTAACCCGCGACCAAACCCGGAAACCGCTGATTGGTTCAGGAGTCGCACAACCAGTTGGATTTTCCTTCCCGCCATTGAATGGCCTGTTGATCGCCGCGACCGATGGATTGTTTGACTATGCAAAACGTGATGACATTGCCCGGATGGTCGGGCAGAGCGAATTCTACGAGATAGCCCGCAAATGCGTTGAGTTGGTAAGGCTACCATCAGGCGAGATGTGGGACGACGTCGGTATCGTTGTTAGCCGCAACAAACCTCAACACCCCACACGAACCAAATACGAAATATGACACGGGCTGCATCGAGGACTTAATTGCCAGCTTTAGCCAGAGTTTGTCGCCTCAGGTGCCGTGCTGTTGGCTCGGGATTGAAGCGGTGCGGCGATTATGCTACTTCAACCCTGTCATGAACGTCGAAACCCCAAACCTGATCACCGCATTGTGTGCGCTGCTGGGGCTATTCGCTGCCGGTTGCCACCACACGGTGCCACTGAATCAATTCGATTCGACCAATGGGTTGACGTTTGTTCTGCCAGGCATTGAAGGAGAAAGTTTTGTTAACCGGAACATCACCGACGGGCTGCGAAGAGGCGGTGTCGGAGGTGAGATCCGGGTTTTCGATTGGACATCGGGAAACCCGATTCGAAGCCTCGAACACTTGACCGACAAGCAGCGGGTGCTCGAGCAGGCGTGCATCTTTGCCGGTAGCATCGAATCCGTTCAGAGGCAGACACCGGGGATACCGATCTCCATTGTGGCGCATTCTGGCGGAGCGGGTGTTGCTCTGGGGGCGCTGGAGTTGCTTCCCCCACACCCGCAAATCGCCTCGGTCGTGCTGATCGCGCCGGCGATATCGAGGACTTACCTTGTTGAAAATGTGGCACCCAAAACCCGGCTTGGGATTTGGTCTTTCAACTCGCCGCTTGACGTTCAGCTAACGGCAGGAACGTCTCTTTTGGGCAGCGTTGACCGACGCTACGGACCGGCAGCAGGTAGTTATGGCTTCAAATCGAACGCACCCAAGCTGTTCCAGTTTGGTTATGATCCACGGATGCTTTCGGACTTTCACCACGGCGGGCATCTCGGCGCGACCAACCCGCTGTTTGTGAAAAAGTGGATCGCACCGATTGTTGATCGATCCCACCGGATTGGAAATTAAGGCCCTTCCCGGAATGTTTTTGGTGACCAGGGAGGCGTCGTGGGATTCGCCAGAATTCCTGCTGGGATACAAAAAGAATTCTGACAAATCCAACTCCATTCATTGTCGGTGGCAATGGCCTACGGGATATTCATCGATAACAAACTTGGATGGACCCAAATCAACCAGGTGTTTGCCAATATTTTGTGTGCCGAGACGAAGAAGTTCCAAGCCTGTCGAAATTTCAAGGAGCTAAATTGGATTTCACCTCAAACCAGGGATTAACGCCCGAAAAATTGCAACTGTTCGTAGCAGGTCTGTCGGGTTTAAGTGAGGACGAAGTCCGCAAGGCGAAGTTGCTTTTTCTGAAGAATGAATTGAGCCGGTTGAAGGCGATCAAGATCAGCATGTCAGGGTTCGGGGTTGCGCAAGGTTGCTATGCAATCGTTCCCCTGTTTTGGCCGATTCTTTGGGCGCAGCGGAAAAGCATGGATGCGGCAATGACCTTGCAAAAAGATCAGGTTCTTAATGCGCTATCGGTTTGGCGAGATGATTTGAGCCCGGATTATTCACGAGGCGTGGGCGTGAGAATCAGTTGAGACAGTGATCGGTTACTCTAATGCGATGAAACGATCGCTGTGGCTTTCATCTGCCGAATGATTCACATTTCTTGTTGAAATTCAGTTTTTCCCTTGCTCCTGTTGGCCAAACGTAGAATCGACGCCCGTCGTCGTGAATAATCCGGGTTGAGAGACGAGGCTCGAAAGATTGAACTGGAACTGGAATCGTTGTAAGGTTGAACGATTGGGTTTTGATTCAGCCTCTGTGCAGGAGTCACCTGGTTTCGCAATGCCGCCGATCAAGCGGCGTGTGAGGATTCTTTTTCGAGCTGAACGTCTATGACGATCAAAAGAACATGCAGCAGTTGCGGAGCGACCGTATCTTCGTTGCCGTTTGTTTGCCGAAACGAACTCTGCCGAAATTATCTGCAAAGAGTGGATGCTGAACTCCAGATCGTGTGTGAGACCATCGCCGCCGATTCCGAAGTGGCTGGTTGGCAATTCACAACCGTTCATTGGATTCGGGCACTTGGTTTCTTGTCGATTGGATTCGCTCTGGTTGCTTTGTTTTCTGTGCCGTGGCTGGTTGGGATTCCGGCTTCGGTCCTGTTGGCGGTGTATTCGATTTGGCGTGGGGCTTGGGTGACAGTCCGTGACGGCCTGATTGTTGCTTATGTGGTTTTGCTGCTGGTCGTGGCGGTGATGTCTCGATGGTGAGTCATTGTCCGAGTGCAAACTCGGGTGGCGGGGCCCAATGCAATTCCAGTGCGTTGGAGCGGAGATTAGACGCTCGTTTTTTTCGAGTGCGAGCTACTGCGCGGCTTTGCCGGAGCGGCGACCGCGTAGGATTGCGCGGGTTGGAATATTGATGATTGGGATTGCCTGTTTCCAGTGGCGGAGCGAACGCGGCGGCCTTGATCCGGCCTACTATGGCATCCGGCGTTGAGTCGCCATTCACCGGTGCGCGCGTGAGCCGCTGGCCGTGAGGCCTCGGTTGTTCGGGCGTAGGGCAGGTTTGGAGTTTGGAGGCAGGGCGTTGCCGGAGCGGCGGCCGCACTGTGGGAGTTGGGATGTTCTGCCAGGGTTGTTGTTAGATGATGTGGTTTTGTGGTTTTGTGATTCGGCGGCCTGGATCCGGCCTACTATTGTCCGCGAGGTTTATCCCGGATTATTCACGAGGCGTGGGCGTCAGAATCAGTTGCGACAGTGATCCGCGACGCTGATGCGATGAAACGATCGCTGTGGTTTTCATCTACCGGATGATTCACATTTCTTGTTGAGATTCAGCTTTTCCCTTACTCCGGTTGGCCAGACGTAGAATCAACGCCCGTCGTCGTGAATAATCCGCGTTTATTGCTCTTCGGTTTCGGCGCGGAGTTCTTCGGCGATTTCTTTGAGCTGTTGGCGCAGGTCGGCAAGTTCTAGATTGTTCTCGCAGTGCCACTGGCTGGTCTCGCTGCGCTGCTTGAGTCGGGCGGGAAGGTATATCTGGTCGACTTCGCGCTCAAGGGCCGCGAGCCATGGAGGAAGGTCAATGCCGACGCCGGTTGTTGTTTTACAAAACGTTTGTGCTTCGCGCTGCAGTAAATCGAAAGCCTTGCGCGACTGGTGTGTTGGCGGTTTGGCGACGGCCGGTTCAATCAGGGCAATCAAGCGGTCGATCTGGATTTGCGATTCAAATCGTCCTTCGATACGGCGGCCGACCGATTCGAGACGAATCGAGTAGCGGGATCGAAGCTCTTCGAGCAAGCCAAGATACTGCTGGGCTTTTTCGAGGATTTTTTCGTTCAGGGACCGACGCCACATTCTCGCGACGTTGGCGGCTTTTTTGTCGACCAGAATTTTGTGTGCCCAGACCACGGGCTTGAGTTTCCAGCAGACGCGATCGTAACGACTGCGAAGCCGGAGAAAGTCCAGCATGATGTGGAGCTTGCTGCCTTGATCGGATTGGGTTGTGGTCGTGTTGTAGTCGCGGTACTCGTTGAAGTTTTCGACGATGGCTTCAAGGATCAGGGACAGGTGTGCCACGACGGTGGGCCGGGAAATGACACCCGCTGCAATATCGTCAAACAGCTTCAGTCCGGTGGATTCGCCTGTGGTTTCGATCTGTTGGATCCAGTTCTCCACGCCCTGATGAAGAATGGCCCGGATATTTCCCGGGTGCAGGAAATGTTGGATCAAAAGACCGTCGCCGTATTTTTCGATGAATTCGACCAGTGGTTTCCAGCGGTGGTTGCTGTTGACTTTTTCCACAACGCTCAGTCGCAGCGTTTTGCTGTGGTCAAGCCACAGGCCAAGCATCGATTCGGTTAACAGATGTAGGCAACGAAACAGCATTTGGTCGCCATTTTTGCTTTCGCCGGGAGGATTGGGAGAGTCGTTGGCGTTGACCAGGGCGCTCACCATCCCGCAATACGCGACTTTGAAGAGTTCATCGAATTCGGTGACCGCGCCCATCGAAACCGGATGGTTCTGTTCCATGTGCAGCACGGTTTGGGTCAGCATGCTGGTTTCGGAAAACATGCCCATCCGCGGTAGGGTTTGTAGCAGTTCATGAATGGTGGACTGGACAACGCGGACTTCAACGATCCGGCGAGGGTCGCCGCCGCGGACCAGAGGCACGTAGAGCACCGGGTGGGCTGAAAGGCCGGCGATGAGTTGTTCGAAATGTTCGTGAACTCGATGGGGATCCTGAAGGACGACACCGGTCAGAACTTTGACCAGCGAATCGGTCCAACGGGCGCTACCTGATTCGGCGGTAAGTGCGTTGGGCGTTTCTTCCAGGAGCGAATCGACTGCGTTGACGACCGCCAGCAAGGCATGAATCGCGTTTTCGGTTTCGACGCTGGTCCGAATCGTCTGCTCAAGCAGAGACTCTTTGAAGAGCCGATGTTGATCGTAGATGACGTTGTCTGCCTGAGTGCCTCCGGAGCGGGGAAGTTTGTGGGCATTGATCGAATCGAGCAGGTCCGCCAGTTTGTCGCGGTTGGTCGATGCCTGGCGGACCCAGTCCATGGCACACTGGCGTCGCAGTTGCAGGCGATCGCGAACGGCGTCGGAGAACTTTTCTGAAGGCGCTGAAACGGGAAAAGGAACCGTGGCAGCGATCCGCCACCACGAAGCGAGTGTCCCCAAAAACTCCAGTCGATCCAGAACTCGATCGACTTCAGCGGCGAGGGCTTCTTCAGAAGGATCGATGTCGTTACCACCATCGTGAACTGATCCGTCGATGCCATCGTCGGTGGTGTCGACGTAGATGAAGTTTTCGGGATAGGCGCCTTTGAAAATGTCTTCCGTCGGATCCTCGGGCTCGAGTGGTTCCAGCGGTGGGTCGGTTTTGCTGATCACGCAACCGATCTGGAACTCGGGTACTTGCCAGTAAAGTTCGGCGTTAGCTTCGAGGAAGTCATGGAAACGGCGGATCTGCTTCCATGCCTGGTCCATCGCTTCGGGCGAAACGGGTTCGGCGTTGCTCTGAATGTTGCAATTGGAATCCGGGACATTGTTGGTCAGTAACTGCTTCTGTTCCACGATCCAGCGATACATCAGATCGTGAAAGGAGCTTGCTCCCTGCTGAAGCCCAACGGTTCGCGAATTGCCAACCCAGTGAATCAACAGTGCCGTGGCGGTTCGATAGTCCTTGTGCTGCATCAGCGCATCGATCACCAGTTTGTAGGCTTTGGGTGAATCGAAAAGTTGTGCGTGTTGAGCCCAAAACTGGATGTCGCCCGCCGCAGCGCCGCCTCGGTGCCAGAGGTTTAGCGCGGTGGACACCAACTCGGCGGCTTCGAAAATCTCGACCGGATCGACCGCATCGACGGACATGACTTCGTGGGCCGCGTACTTTCGCCACCAGGTGACGACTTCGTCAAAGCGGCTGCGAACTTTGGCCGACGTGACAGCGTCGTCTTGGGCGGCGGCGGCACTCCAGAGTTTTGAAAACAGGCCAAGGACGCTTTCAACCAAGTCGACCAATTCAAACGCGCGGTGGTCTCGAACCGAGTTTTGCAGTGCCGGAAACAGGCTGTAGTTGGCGTCGAATCCCAGGATGTTCCACGGATCGACAATCGCACCGCAGCGAATTCCCCGTTTGAGAAGCTCGACCATCCGTTCAATCGCACCTAGGGCTCCGTCGAAGTTCTTGCGTTCGATCGCCTGTGAGCATGCCGCCAGCAGGCAATCGATACGGCAAACAACGCGAGCCGAAGCAACCGGGACGGCTTCGAGTTGCATTTGGGCGGCAACAGGAAAACCCATCCGGGCAAAGATCGAAGCGAGCCGACAGTTGACCAACTGAGAGGCACGTCGTTGCGAAAGGTTGGCGTTGAGTGCCTGGCGGGCGGCGCCGAAAGGTTGATGGCGTTCGACCGCTTCGGCTTCGAGTCGCTGGCGATGGGTTTCGGGAAGGGTCTGAAGCAGTTGCCGGTAAAACTCGTCCCGGTAAGCGGCGATGCGTGGCAGCAGTGTTTCGATTGCAGTTTCCGAATCCCAGGTGCCGACACGGTCGCCGCAGATCGCGGACGCCATCAGGATGGTGCACGCCAGCACAGAAGCGGCTTCGGTGAGAAGTTCTTCTTCGGAGACCTTGCTTGTTTCGAGTTCGGTTTTGACTCGCTTGCAAAGTCCATCAAGGGTAACCTGATGAATGATGTAGCGACGGTAGTAGCCTTCGGGGCCAATTTGTTGCTCGTCCCACGTCCCGAAGTGGTGATTGGGTCGTTTGTTGATCGGATGGTCAAAGTCAAACGCACGCGGATCGATTGCCAATTCGTCCAGGTTTTCCGGATCGAAACACGCCTGGTGCAAAATTTCCGCAGAAGTTGCCTTGATGATTTCAATGGCGCGGCCGACAAGGGTTTCGTAGGGGCCCACCGCAGCGCCGTATTCCTTGACCCAGACAGGAACCGGGCGAATCCATTCGTGATCGTAGGGTTCGACGTTTTGGGATTCGAGTGTGGCAACCGGTCGATGTCCGAGGTGGTCGTTGAACTGCTCCAGGACGGTGCGTAAGCGATCCGCTCGCGGCAGTTCGATGTTCTTCAGCGAGGTCTCAAAAGCCCTTGCAAGGAAAAAGGAATTGAAAAGAAATTCAGTTCGCTGATGGAAAAGTTGGTCACGGTGGAATTTGAGAAAAGCCGGCAGCAGATCCTCGTAGACAAATCCCAGCACGTCCCGAACCTGAGCCGAATTGCGAAACGTTTCGTTGTTCTCTTCGAGCCAGTCAAGCCGCTGGATTATCTGGGCATGAATCCTGATCCAGGTTTCTTCACGGCATTCGCTAGACAGCGAAGACCACGAGAACATCGCGGGTTCGAACAGGTCGTTGCGATCAAGCAACTGCTCGATGGTGGTTTCCGCGTTCGCCCGTTTGTTGCTCCTGGCGACACTGTGGGCATCGGATTCCAGTAGCTCGTCCAGGAGTGCGAGCGGTTGGCTGTGCTGACGGAACAGTTCGTCCAGATTGGCAAAGAATCGCACATCGTGGCTGCCGGATGCAAAATTCAAATAGCCAATGACGCTGTCCAGGCAGACCGAGATCGGGTTTTCAGAAGTAGGTCTACCCATTGCGCCAGTTGTAGAATTGTCTCGGAAGGATGGGGAGTTGGTCCCCGAACGTTGGAATGTCATCGTAAAAATCGCTTGCAATTTGGTCTAGGCCCGATAGCAGAGACAAAAAAAGTGACCAACAAGAGCAAACCTTCGTCGAAAAAATTTGCCGAAAGTCGTACCATGGAGTTTGGGAAGCTTTATGGAAGTGCCGTGACTGAAAACTCCACCAAAAGAAAAAGATCGCCCTTGGGCTGCTTGATAGTGGCTTTACTGGCTTTGATTGCGACCATTTCGGGCCTGTGGCTGGTGCAACAACTCGTAACGCCCGAGGTAATCGACCAGCCCGGGGTCGCGATCAAGAAAGCGAAAGCGGTTTCTGACAGTGAAAAAACCGGTGCTGCCGCAGTTGCCAACAATCCGGAGGGTCAAAGTGCCGATGTCGTGCCGGTTGGGCCGGTGAAGATCACCGATGGCCTTTCGGCGGCAAAGGTCAAGGCAGCCAAGCACCCGCTTGACCCCCTGATGGAACTAGCAGACGGCAGCATGAAGCTCATCGATGAAAAGTACCTAGATTACAAAACGCGAATTGTTTCACAGGTCCGCACCAACGTGCTAAATGATGAAACGGTCATGTTTGTGAAGCTTCGCCATGTCAGGAATTCCGAAGATGGCAAGGAAATTCCTTTCAGCATTTACACAAAATTTCTCAGCCCACGGTCGAAAGTCGGGCAGGAAGCGATCTGGGTTGAGGGCCAGAATGAAAACAATATTCTTGGTCATGCCACTGGGTTGTTGAACTTCAAGACAGTCAGCTTGGATCCGGAAAGCAGTTTTGCGATGCGTGGCAACCGCTACCCAATTTTCCAATTGGGCTTTCGTAATCTGATCGTGAAAATGAAAGAGTTCGGGGAAAACGATCGCAAGTACGGTGAGTGCGAAGTCGAAGTTGAGCGTGACGTGATGGTGGGCGATCGCAAGTGCGTGTTGCTGACGGTGACACATCCGCACAAGCGCGAGCACTTCGAGTACCACATTGCAAAAATCTACATCGACGAAGAACTGGAAATTCCAATTGGCTACGAGGGGTTTTTGTGGCCGGAGGAAAAAGGCCAGGAGCCACCGTTGCTTGAGCGTTACATCTACACCGAACTGGAACTCAATTGCGGCCTGAAAGATGCCGATTTTGACACTTCCAATCCGGAATATGACTACCCGCGGTTTTAGGGTGTTGTCGCCGGGGGTATCGGTGTGGTCCGTCGTCCGCTGTGGCGAATTTCCTGGTGCTCGGCGGTCATCTGTTCGGCTTTGGCCTTCGTTTCAGCCTGATTCGGCGCGAATCGACGTCTGTCGTCGTGAATCATTCCGGTTGAGACAATGCGACGTCCCAAGCCAGCTGTAGCTAGAAGTCGACGTTGCCGGGTGTGCGCGGGAAGGGGATCACGTCGCGGATGTTGCCCATGCCGGTGACAAACTGAACCGCCCGCTCAAGGCCCAAGCCAAACCCGGCGTGCGGGACGGTGCCGTACTTCCGCAAGTCGGTGTACCACCAGTAGTGATCGATATCGAGTTCCTGTTCGGCCATCCGCCCGGTCAAAACATCCAGGCGGTGTTCACGCTGGCTGCCGCCAATAATTTCGCCGACGCCGGGAACCAGAACGTCCATCGCGCGGACGGTTTTTTCGTCGTCGTTGCAGTACATGTAGAACGGTTTGATCGAACGCGGATAATCAAACAGGATGACCGGCTTTTTGAAATGCTCTTCGGTCAGGAAACGTTCGTGTTCGCTTTGCAGGTCGGTACCCCAGCTGACGGGATACTCGAACTTTTGCCCACAGGATTCGAGGATTTCGACCGCTTCGATGTAAGGCAATCGCACAAAGTCACTGTCGACGATGTTGGTCATGTTCTCCAGCAGCGTGTGGCTTTCATCGATCCGCTCATTAAAGAACGCCATGTCGTCGGGGCATTTCTGCAAAGCGTCGGCAAAGATTCGCTTGAGAAAGGCTTCCGCGAGGTCCATGTTGTCGCTCAGTTCGGCAAACGCGACCTCTGGTTCAACCATCCAGAATTCGGCAAGGTGCCGCGACGTGTTCGAGTTTTCGGCGCGGAAGGTGGGGCCAAAGGTGTAGACCTTTCCCAAGGCACAGGCGTAGGTTTCGGCTTCCAGTTGGCCACTGACGGTCAGAAACGATGGCCGGTCAAAGAAGTCAAACCGGTAGTTCAGTTTTTCGAGTTCCTGTTTGGCGATCTGTTCCAGGTTCATTGTCGTAACCTGAAACATTTCGCCGGCACCCTCGCAGTCACTGGCGGTGATCACCGGCGTGTTGACGTAGAGGAATCCCTGTTCCTGGTAGAACTGGTGGATGGAGTTGCAGATGCAGTTGCGAACGCGTGCGACGGCGCCGAAGGTGTTGGTGCGGGGACGCAGGTGAGCCCACTGGCGAAGTTTCTCAAACGAGTGGCGTTTCTTTTGTAGAGGATACTCTTCGGGGTCCGCCCAGCCCCAGACGTGGACTTTGGTGGCCGCAATTTCGGTGGCTTGTCCGCGTCCGCCGGATTCCTTGATTTGGCCTTCGACGGTGATGCTGCAGCCGGCGCTCAGTTTTTTGATTTCGCTTTCGTAGTTGGCAAGCTCCCCCGGTGCGACGATCTGAATGTTGCCCTGGGAGGATCCGTCGTTGATTTCGATAAAGCTGAATCCGGCTTTGGAGTCGCGGCGAGTGCGGACCCAGCCATTGACCGATGCGGTTTGGCCGATGGAAGTTTCGTCGCGGGCAGTTTTGACAGAGAGTTTGTTCATGGTGATGGGCGTTACTGAAGTTGGCTGGGTTCAGGTTTGCGATGTGGTCGTGCGACTGTTGGAGGCTGTCGCGCGCGACGGTGGGTGGGTGGTGCGCGCGACGGCACACGGAGTGTGCCTACTACTTTGGTGCTTACTGCTTTGGAGCCTGCTACTTTACCAAGGACAGGATCTGGGCGGTGTACTCGCCCACCGGGTCTTCAGGATAGCGTTCGCGGATGTGTTGTCGAGCCAACTGGCCGATCTGTTGCCACTGTTGACGCTTTTCCCACGCTCGTTCCATGGCTTCGTCGAGCAAGCGGACGGTGGGGCTTTCGGCGATAAATCCCGATTCGTTATCGTCCATCAGTTCGGCGTTGCGGCCAAGGTTGGTGGTGATCGCGAATCGGCCGCAAAGCATCGCTTCGGTGACCACCAAGGGGGCTCCTTCGTAGCGGGACGGAAGCAGCAACGCGTGGTTGTCTGCCCAGATTTCGGTGACGTCCCGAACAAAGCCACCGAACTTGAGTTGCTTTTCCAGGCCATGGATTTTGATCAGCGATTCCAACTGGCCTTTGTTACCCTGGTCGTGTCCATAAAAGGTGATCTCGATCGGACGGTCTTTCCACTTCGGTTGCTTCATCACGTCGACGATGACGTCCTGGCCTTTGGACTGAAAATGGACTCGGCCCACAACCGCGACCCGCAATGGCTGGGCCGATTTGGGCCAGGGGACGTTGACGTTGTAGTCAACGTTGAACGGGTTGGCGACGATTTCGGCGTTGTCGAGTTTCAAGGCGATGTTGTTTTGAAGTTTGTCCTGGTTTTCACGCGAGACGAACAGGACTTTATTGGCTTGGGAATACCACCGTTGGTAGCTTTCGAGGCGGTCCGACGCGATGAAGAAAAAGTTGCTGGCGCACTGGAGATTGATGGCGTAAGGTATTTTCCTGCGCAGGCAGGCGTCGGCGATGAGGATCTGATCGGGGTGGTAACCAAGGGTGATCAAGACCGCATCGGGCTGGGTTTTGGCAAGCCAGGCTTCGGGCGACTCATCGACTTTGCCGATCGGACCAAGGAACTTTTTCCATTTGGGTTGCCGTGCGTAGCGTCGATGCAATAGGGCACCATGCTTTTCCAGCTCTTCGAGCTGAAAGGCTTTGTAGGGCCACCATTTGAAATTCACTGCCACGTCGTGGTTCTGATGTTGCAGTCGGCGCGCGGCCTTGTACCAGAGAACTTCGCTGCCGCCCCAGGGCATGCCACTCATGCAGGAATAGAATCCGAACTTCACTTTGAGGCGATCCTGAAAAGTGGTTGCGTGATTCGATGAGGTGGAGAATCAACCATGCCACCACCAAAGGTCGCCCAACGAATCCATCCAGGCAACCAGCGGAGAAAGTTGCTAGGCCACGCCGCTGATGCGGATCGAGTCTTTGCGAAGCGATTCGCTTTCGGACTCTTCGGCGGCAATGATTTCAAGACGCTTCTGCTCCGACATGACGTTGGGATCGCGATAGCGATCGATCGCGAACTGGTAAACACGTTTGAGCAGCGGGTAGTCATGGTAAAACTGGTCGCGAAGCGATTCGGGAACCGGCTCATCGTATGTGGAAACGTTGAACTTCGGTAGTTGCGTTTGTGGCTTGCCCAGTACCTTGCCCAGATTATCAATTGAGGTCTGCAGGTCTTCAAAGATTCCTATGTACACAAACTTTGAGGACAACTTCTGTTCGTAGTTGGCAAGCGTGATGTCCTGGGGAAGATGGTCAAAGAGCCAATACGGATACGAACGCACGTAGCTGGCCACGCCGGGGAACTGGTCGCGGATGTCGACCGGTTGGCCACGGAACCAGAATTGGCCTTTGGCGCTGCGGCCTTTGGCAAAGAAGTACATCGACACGACCAGGTCGAAGGGGTCTCGCAGAATCGTGAAATACTGATCGACTTCGGGGTAAAAGTAGGGCAGCCCATAGCCACGGCCATGATTGAAGTGGCCGTGAACGCATTTGATCATGCTGTACCAGCAGCCGCGATCGTCTTTTGTTTCAACGCGAGGAAGAACGATGTCCCGGGTCTCGTCCTGATTGAGTTTGTGGTAGTAGCGTCCGTACCAGTCACGCAGCAATCGCACGACACTGGTGCCCGCACATTTGGGGATGTGCGTGTAAAGAATCGGTTTTTCAGGGTCGTAGGGTTTCATGACCGGTATCGCAAAAGGCAATGATTCATTGTTGTCATCGCACCATCGCAGGTCCAACTTGAAACAAAAGCCGCAGGGCCGGTTCTCACCGGTCGATCACGCGCTGGAAGCCGATGCCACTTTAGCCCGAATTATTCACGAGGCGTGGGCGTCAGAATCAGTTGAGACAGTGATCCGCGACTCTGATGCGATGAAACGATCGCTGTGGCTTTCACCTACCGAATGATTCACATTTCTTGTTGAAATTCAGTTTTCCCTTGCT
>CALFWR010000127.1 GCA_937928555.1 uncultured Pirellulaceae bacterium | reverse complement strand
GAGCAAGGGAAAAGCTGAATTTCAACAAGAATCGCGAATCATCCGATAGATGAAAACGACAGCGATCGTTTCATCGCATCAGAGACGCGGATCACTGTCGGAACTGATTCTGACGCCCACGCCTCGTGAATAATCCGGGTTCAGATCGCTGCGATGGTGTCGCCGATTTGATTGGTTGCAAAATTTAACAGACCAGCAGATTTTCACGGCGGCTTCGTTACAATCCAGGAGGGATTTGGAGGCAAGGTCATGGAAAAAATTTGTTTCATGCGTCGCGTGACGTGTTTGTTTTTGGTTGCGGTGTTGGCGTCGGTTTGGTGCGCGACCACTACAAGGGCTGCGTTTGCGCAATCGCCTCCTGTGGCCGCGACTCCCGATTTGATGGTGCAGAACCAGCCTGTCATCGTGTCGGTCGAAGCTCATGCCGGGCGACCTTACGGTATTGGCAAGATTGCTTTTCGACTGCGATCCGGCGACGAAATGATTTCGGATACCGGAGCGACGTGGATCACCGAGCGAAACGACCGGATTCGTTATCCGGTAATTTCCAACACGCCCGCGCAACGATTGCTCAAGATACTGACGCGCTTTCAGGCGAACCATCCTGATGACCTGTTGACGGTCTGGTTTCTTTTTGAAGGCGACGAACCGTTACAGCTTCAACTGCATGGAAGCGGGATTGCTGAATTTGAAGTGCCGATCGAATTTACACGGCCCAATCGGTACAAACGATTTGCGTCCAGTTGGTGGCAGAATTTCAATTCTTCGACAGAAAAAAGCATCGCCCAGGGGGACTACCCTCCCATGGTTGAAGCTTACCTTGTGTCGCTGATTGGCCGTAGGTTGGGAATGAACCCCGAATTCAAGTCGCGCCGCAGCAAAGACGCGTTGACGCGTACCTTTGAATTGCTTTTCGACATGGAAGCCCTTCGGCTTGACACCATCCAGCGATCGATGCTCGTCGGCGTGGATACTTCGGCAGCGAATCAGGAATTGCCTGAACCCATTTTGTGGTCACCGATCGAAGTTACGGGCCTGCCGCAGGACGTTGAGATTGAGCCTATCGCGAAGGCGGTGCCCGAGGAGTGTTTTTATCTGCGCTTTGGGACGTGGGAAAATCATCTTTGGTTGCAGCGTTTGACCGAAGAGTACGGCGGTGATCTGGGGCGGATGATTGCGCTGCGTGGTTTCAAGTCGGAGGTTCAATCAAAGTTCCTTGATCAGTTGGCAATTCAGTCGAACGAATTTGACAACCTTTTTGGCGGCAATCTGATCGCTGACGTTGCGGTCGTGGGAACCGATACCTACCTTGACGCGGGCGCTTCGATCGGAGTTCTGTTCCACGCACACAATACGGCTTTGTTGAAGACAAACCTAAGCGGGAAACGCAGAACTTTCGCCGGACAGCACAAGGCGAACAATGTCAGCATTGAAAATGTCGAAATTGCCGGCGTGAAGGCCAGCCTGTTGAGTTCGCCGGACAACCGCTACCGAAGTTTCTATATCGTGTCGGGAAAGAACCATCTGATTACCAGTTCACGAGCGATCGCGAGACGGTTTGTGGAATCCTGTCAGGGAAAAGGGTCCCTTGCCGACGCTGCAGAATTTCGTTTTGCCCGATACCAGATGCCGCTGGATCGCGATGACACGCTTTTTGTCTATATGTCGACTTCGTTTTTGCAGCAACTACTGCGTCCCGATTACCAGATCGAGTTGCGACGGCGGAACCAGTCCGTTAGCGACATGTTGCTCTTGGAGATGGCGACATTGGCGGCGTCGAGCGAAGGAGTTGATGACGTTTCGATTCCAAATCTAATTTCAGGTGGCTTTTTGCCGGAGAATTTTGGTTACCACGTCGATGGCGGCGAGCTTCGTTATGCGGACGGTGTGTGGCGTGATTCCCTCAGAGGGCAGCGTGGATTTTTCAAGCCGATTCCCGACATGGAAATCAAAACCGCGACCGCTGAGGAACGAAAGTGGTTCGAGGAGAGGGCTGGCTTTTTTGCAAGCAACATTCGCTCGCTTGCCCCGATGATGGTCGGCGTTTCGCGCTACGCCAAAGATGACGAGCCAAAGAAAAGTGTCGAACGGGTTGTTTTCGATGCGAGGCTGTTGCCCTTTGGCGAAGAGAGCCTTGGTTGGTTGCTGGATCTGCTTGGTCCGCCGCTGGAAAATGAAATCGTTTCAACGCCCGATGATATCGTTCGGGTCCAGGCGAGCTTGCAGGGAGGCATTGGTCCGTCACGGGTCGATGCTCATCAGATTTTTGCGGCCGTGCAGGATTACCTCGACCCGAATCTGGACCTGCGACCCAAAACGATATTTCAAACTTTGGAGACGGTCAAAGAAACCCCTGGCTATGTCGGTGCCTGGCCCAACCCTGGTTATACCGACTGGATGCCACGACTCGGCGGAGTGCCGGACGCGTTTGGCTATACGTATTCGCCACTGCTGTCACTATGGCGGTTGCAATGGGAGGGGTTTTCGGTGTTGAGCTTTGACCAACAGAGGCTGGAAAGTCTCAAGCCGCATCTGAAACTTGTTCCAGCAAAGCGGCCGGCGCAGGTTCGCCTTGAAGTCGGCGATTTGCTGAATTCAAAGATCAAAGCATGGGCCAACACGGTGACGTTTCGGCGTGCATGGCAGACCAGTATCGCTAACACAAAACTGCTGAACAAACTGGTTCAGCAGTTTGATATCGCTCCCGACGTGGCCCTGGAGACGGCAGAGAGAATGCTGAACGTTGATTTGGTTTGTTCACTTGGCGGCGAGTACGAAATTGTTCAACTGCCTTCGGGCAGAAAGGTTTGGCATTCCACAGCGTGGCCATCTTTTTCAACGCCCCGATTGCCGGACAGTTATACCGCGCCGTTGCTGCTGTGGTTTCGCGGGTTGCACCTGGAAATGACTCGGGAGCCAACCCAATTCACGGTTCACGGCTACATTGATATTCAGCGTTCCAGGCAGAAAAAATCGCTACCGTCATTCAACCTGTTCAAAGGTTTTGGAGGCGTGTTTGGTGACACAGAGGCGGAAAAGAAAACCGAAAAACCCGATGCCGGTTCGAAGTAGAAAGTCGCAGCGACCGCGTTTGGTTTATCGTTCGACTGCAAAGTCGATAGTGGTCTCGATGCCTGATTCACGCAAAAGCTGATGGCAAGTCGCAGGATCAACCGCACCGGATTTCAGGTGGCCCTGGAACAATTGACAGTCCTGATAGCCAAGGAACGTCAATTGCTGCTGGGTTTCGACGCCTTCTGCGAGGACTTCCATTTCGAGACTAAGCCCAAGGACGATGATCGAAGACGCGATCATGCCATCATCGTGCTCCGGGATGTCCTTGATGAACATACGATCGATTTTGAGTCGATCAATGGGGAACTTTTTCAAGTACGCCAACGAAGAGTATCCGGTGCCGAAGTCGTCAACGCTGATCATGCAGCCAAATTCTTTCAGCCGATTCAAAGTCTGCGTTGTTCTTTCGATGTCGTCGATAATGACGCCTTCGGTGATTTCCAGATCGATTCGCGACGGTGCGACGTCGTAAGACGTGATCGTGTCGGTAACGCGTTGGAAAAACTGTGGATCGCGGAACTGGATCGGCGAAATGTTAACTGCAACGGTGACATCAAAGCCGAGCTTTTGCCAGCGACTGGCTTGTTGGCATGCCTGTTCAAGAATCCATTGGCCGACTTGGACGATCTTTCCTGAACTTTCCAAAAGCGGAACAAATTCGACTGGTGAAATCACCGAACCGTCACGGTTCCAGCGGATAAGCGCTTCGAAGCCCACAATTTTCTGGTCACGGACGCGATACTGAGGCTGGTACACGACTGAGAATTCGTTTCGATCCAAGGCTCCGGCAAGCTTGCCTTCGACCCTTTTGCGATTAACAAGTTCTTCGGTCATCCAACGTTGGTACAACGCGACGTCGTAGCCATTAAATTTGGCTTCGTACATCGCTGTATCGGCAAAAGTGAATAACTCGTCGGCGGAAGTGGAATCGGAGGGGCAGAAGCTTACGCCGACACTCGCTCCAACTTCCATATTGGTATTTTCGAAATTCATCGGAGTGCGGATTGTCTCGACGATTCGGTTGCTGATATCTTCGGCCAATTCGATCGACACATCTTTGAGGATGACGGTAAACTCGTCGCCTCCCAAGCGCGAGACGACATCATCGTCGCGTACTGCCGCCTGGATTCGACGTGCAGTTTCACAAAGGACAAGGTCTCCAGTTGCATGGCCAAGGGTATCGTTAATTTCTTTAAAGCCGTCCATGTCCAGGACCAGCAACGCCATCAATTTGCCTGTTTTCTTTGCGGTTTTGGCCGATTCATTGAGAACCCTGCGGAACTGAAGGCGATTCGTGAGCCCTGTCAACGGATCGACGATCGCAAGCCGGTTTAGCTCGTCGGCTTTTAGCGACAGTCGCTGGGTGGCTTCTTTGAGTCTTGTTTCGTCACGAATAACGCCGAAAACCGCATCGACTTCACCGTCTTCAGATTGCTGACAATTCCCTCGGCAGCTGAAATATCGAACGACACCGTTTTTGTCAGTGGAAGCAAGGTCCAGGGTAAAGGGCGTGCCGTTGCTTGCAGCAGCGACAAGCGCGTCCTGGAAAGTTTCGGAGTCCTCGTGATCAAAGCAGCCTGTCAAGTCTTGGATCGTGGAGTTTTCGTGGTCCACTCCGGCGTCAAAGAACTCGCAAAGGACGTCCGAAAATTCCGCCTTGCCAGAGGTGGGATACCACAGCCAGTGTCCGACTTTGGCTGCTTCTTCGGCCATTTCCAGCAAACGCGTTTTTTCTTTGAGAGTATCGGTAAGGTGTTGCAGATACGCAGTGCGGCGGACGAAAAAGAGTTCGGCCTGATCGCAGATCCAGAGCACCGCAATCGAAAGGAACATGGCGCTGACAAGCGTGTCCAGGTCACGTGTCGTAACGCCCCCTTGAGGCTGCCAGGGTGGAACAATCGAAAAGTAAATCGCCAGGATAGTCAGGAAGAACCAGCTTTTCGCCGCGCGAATCCCAATAAGTTGTGCCGCTATCAGGCACATCAGGGGAAACTGGAACACGACCGTTGTGTCCGGACGAGCACTACAGAAACCAAGTGCCAGCAGACTGGTCACGGCGGTCACCAGGTACGCGTTGACGATGATTGCTTTGCCCAGAGTGTCCTTGTAAAGACACCACAGCAGACCGCCCACAAGGATGGCGCTTGTTAAAGCAAAACCCGCCGCAACGAGCATGCTTTCGCGTGCGAGGAGGTAAAACGCCAGAACCGTCCACAGTGCAATATGTGCCTTGAGGTAGGCGCCAACGTTGTGCATTCGCTCGCCAAGAATGGACGCCGAGACACTTTCTTCGACATCATCAAGAAGCAGGGATTTGGATTTGTTGTCGTGGTCTTGGCGCATTAGAGCTATGGAGAGTCGCTTAAAGTTGATGAAAAGTAGGTCTCACCTTCTCTTTTCCCGGCGCTTTTCGAGGCCCATTTATCGTCCGCGCCGCCTGGCTGACGGTTTGTAGCGACTACAGCCATAATCCGGGTTCGCGATCGGTCTCAAACGCCCAAAGAGGCCCTGTTTTAATCGGAGATCCCCTTGGACGCCGGGTTGGCACTCTTGGGTTTGCTGTGCATTCGCCGAACCGATTGCGATGACTGTTTATGCTCAATCGCGTGTTGGCATTGCCGGATGGATTCGATCAGATCGCTATGAAGGAATGGTTTCGCGATCACGTGTCCAGCGCCGGCCTGCGTCAGCGCCGATCTGTCCTGAGGGCGTGGGAAGCCGGCAATTGCAATGATGGCAGCTGAAGGAAACCGGTTCCTTGTTGCTCGTGTTTTGGCCAGCAAATCGTCATCGACCCCGCTGGCTTCGATGCAAATGATTTTTGAAGAAGGATCACAGCAGTCGATGTCTTCGGCGATCTGTGGGCATAATCCATAAAGCTTCAGCATATCCGAAACGGCCAGAGAATCCTCGTATCGGTTGCCGATGATCGTCAGATTGCAGTTTTCGATGGCTGCTTTGGCTTCCGCGTTTACCCGGTAATCACGGACGCGATCGGATTCCGTTGCCGTCAAAGGTTGTTGCCAGATCGGGTTGGAGTCGCCGGGGTCTTGTGCGAGAAACCGGGCAAGCCTGTTGCCGAACTGATGAACCGGCACTAGGTTCACGCCGGCCAACGGTAGCCCGGATCGCTTTTCGCCTTCACACCAAGAACCCGAAACAACGACGATCGGTACTCCCGGGTGGTCGGCCCGAAGCCGCTCAACGACCGCGTTTTCAATCGTGTTGCGGCGAGATTGTCCCAGCACAATCAATGTGAATCGAAGCTCCGCGACGGCGTCGAGCTTTTCGCTGGCGATCAGCGTTGACGGGACCAGAGTTTTGGCAAGCGATTCACTCAGTTCCGGCAGCCAGTATTCTCCTGTGACAAGTAAGTGATGATTCATGTGGAGTTCCCTTCCGTGGACAAGAAAAAGTCAATCAAGTTTTTCGTCGTATTCGACAATCAACTCGTGGGTTTCGTCGGGCGAGATCGCCAATCGTAAAGATGCAAGGAACCCTGGTTCGCGCAAAAGCCGACTAAGCCTTGCCAGGACGCGCAGGTGTACTGCTTCGTCGGTTGATCCAATCAGGAAAAAAATGTCGGTGAGACATCCGCGAGGTCCGCCGAACGCAATGCCATTGGTGGTAATTCCCAACGCCACAAAAGCGTCGCCAATGATGTTCGGCATTGGACGGCGAGGGTGAAGCATCGCAACCCCGTTTTCAAGGGCAGTCGGATGCAAGTCCTCACGTTTGCGAATCGCGTCGGCCATTCGGTCCGGATCCCAAAGCACACCCGTGGCGGCGATCTGGTCGCAGAGATTTTGGATGACTTTCGGTTTGGTCCTGGCCAACAGTGGAACGTACAGATGCTCGACCTGCATCAGATCGGGAATGTGAAAATCGCTGACGATTTCTTTTTCAGACTGGATCTGAAGGACCTTTTCGACTTCGACCAATTCGCGCTGGTCCGAAATTCCGATCCGGTCTTCGAACCACTGGTGAATTTCTTCGCGAAAGAATTTCCAGTGACCACCTACTTTTTTGCCGGGAACGCGGCCGCGCTCCGCCATCTTGCGAGCCTCCGCCGGCGTGATGTGGAGGAACTCGGCAAGCGACACAATATCAAAATCCTGATTGGCCATATGGATTTGACAGCGTTTGGGAAAGTGATTCTGCCGCACGAAGTGACGACATGTTAATCAAATATCGGCTTTTTCACGATTGCAGTTTGCTTATTTGTCCATTGTTTTGTCAAGCAAACAACTCGTCTTGACCTATCGTCGCGGATTTTGAAAATCAGCACGCGTTGGCAGGACGCCAACTGGACTTGTTCCGATCGCAGGCAAGGAGGCCTTGTGAATTTACAACTGGAATCGCGGTCGCCCCGCGAAGGACTTGAATTGGCCGGGATTCTTCCCAAAGGAACCCTGGTCGGCTGTAGCTCGGTTCGCTTTCGATCCTGTTGTGGGAAATGGGATGAATGCGAAGCCGACGATCTGTATGTCGCGATCGTGGGCGCTGACGAAGACGGGCATGACTTTGCTCGCCAGGCAGTCGAACGCGGCGCCGCCGCGATTGTGACCGAACGACTGCTGGCCGTTGACGTGCCTCAGATTCTGGTCAACGACTCGCGTCAGGCTTACGGAGAAGTCTGCCATGCGCTGGCCGGTCAACCGGGGTCGCGGTTGACCAACATCGGTGTCAGCGGCACCGACGGCAAAACAGTCACCAGCCATTTGATAACCGCGATCCTTGAAGTCGCCGGGCATCGGACAGGGATTCATTCCTCGATCGGTGTGCGTTCCGGTGGCAATGGACCGCTCTACCGATCATCAAGCCCCAACCCGCCGTTGTTCGCACAGCAGCTTTCCCGCATGGTGATGGAAGGATGCTCCCACGCGGTGACCGAAATTTCATGTCGCGATTTGACACAGTACAACCATTCCGGAATTCAGCTTGATGTCGCGGTGCTGACAAACATGCGCGAGACTGATCTGGACTTTCACGTCACTCGAGAGAATCATCGCCGCTCGCAATTGCGTTTGCTTCGGTCTTTGAAGTCCGATGGCGTCGCGGTGCTGAATCTGGATGATCCGGTTTCGCATTTTCTGATCGACGATTGCCCTTGCCCGACTCTGACGGTGGGAATCCATCAGGATGCCAACGTAAAAGGCCGCTTGCTGGAAAGGCTGATCAGTGAGCAGACATTCATGATCACCGTGGGTTGCGAATCGGCTCTGGTAAAGTCACCGATGATCGGCGATGAACACATCTACAATTGCCTTTGTGCAACAGCGGCTTGTCTTGCGATTGGGATTGATTTGCAGGCGATTGCCAAAGGCCTGGAAGCCGGATCGGTCCTGCCTGGTCGTCTTGAGAATCTCAAGTGCGGTCAGGACTTTGGCGTGTGGGTCGACGCAGCCAATTCGGCCAGCCAACTTGCCACCGCCATCAGCACGATCAAGCAGGTGGTCAAAGGCCGCGTTTGGTGTGTCTGCAGCGTGGATGAGGAACTAAGCTCGGCACAGCGGAAGCAAATTGGCGAAATCGTGGAACGCGCTGCCGATCATGTCGTGGCTACCAGAACGACCGCCGATCCCATTCTCGACTACGAGCCAATGCACCAGTTTCTTGACGGGTTTGAGCATCCGCACAGCGTCCAAATGGTGCCGAATCGGTTCAGAGCCATCGAATGGGCTTTGGGTCGTGCCCAGCCGGGCGACGGAGTGCTGATTGCCGGGTGCGGCGAGAAGCCCTTTGCACTTTCCGACGACCGCGATTGGGCGATCTCGGATCGTGATGTGTGCGAGGCATGGTTGTACGATCAATCATCTCCCGAACTCCCAGTGGAACAGGAGCCCGGGACGTTCAACATTGATGACTATCGTTAGTCGGGAATCGCTGCATCATCGAGTCGGGATCCGTCGGCGGATTTTGGCTCGCAAGAGAACCACAAAATTAGTCCGTCAACCTGCTTGAAAGGCCAACAGTTGAAGCTCTCCGTACCGGCGCTGCTTTCAACAGGAAAAAGCCAACCCGACTGATGCCGTATCCGTTTTAGGAAACCAGGTCTCTCCGCCTGCGAATGCCTGCTGCACCCATTGCCAAACCTGCCAACAATACAAACGCGGACGGTTCGGGAATTGATGTGGTCCCGCCTACGGTCACGCTTTCGCCGCCGCTGCCAAATTCACCAGCCCGATAAGTAATCAGTTCCTCTGAGCCAATCGCGCCAGTGACATCGACCGTAAACCAACCAACATTTCCACCAAACGTCTGGAAGCCCACGAAAACCGTTCCGGTACCATCAAACGGACCGGGCGTGACAACGTTGCTTCCTATCTGTTGGCTTGCAGCAGCACCTGCAAATGATCCGGCATTCAGGACATCGCCCAAATTTACAACTCGCACGAATTCTATTCCCCCGCCTGGTGGGTTTGGATTAATGCTACGGCCAAATGTGTCATTAAATTGGATCAGGTCGATCGCTGAAGTGCTTCCTATCACCTGATCAAAGTCAACGCTGCCAACGTTGATAATGTCTGCTGTCGCGTTGCCGCCATCGTAGGTTAGGTCCACAACCTGGGCTTGCAATTCGGGAGCGGAGTAAATCGACGTGAGCGCTACGCCGAACGATGTGACTGCTGTCGCTGCAACTCGTTTTTTGCCTACCATGTTGTTTCTCCGAGTAATCTTAGTCTTTATTGTAAAATCTTGTTTTATCCCGGATTATTCACGACGACGGGCGTTGATTCGCGTTGAACCTCACTGATACGAAGGTCAAAGCTGGATTGTCGCCCAGATTTCGGTTCACCTCGTTGATGAAGT
>CALFWR010000126.1 GCA_937928555.1 uncultured Pirellulaceae bacterium | reverse complement strand
ATTCATGCTGATTCTGGATTTTTCATTGAGATAGTTTGAATGTCCGGAAATGTCCGGATTTTGTCCGGATTCAATAAACACAGAAAAAGACGACAAACCAAGCACGCCACACCATTTGGATTCGGACAATTCCAGGGAATAGTGACCGTGTCTGGAAATGTCCGAATTTGTCCGCTTTCGGTCAAAACTGCTTATCAGTCCGAACGTAGGTAGTCGCCGGCCCTTTGCCTTGTCGAGTGAAAAACCCGAGCTCAGCGAGCTCAGCAAGCTCTCGTTGAGCGTGCCTAACAACCACCCCCGTCATCTCGGCAAAGTCAATCGTCTTATACGAAAGTCCCTTCAAGCTTGCCTTCAAAAATTCACGTTGCCCATTTGAAAGGTCAAAGCTTTGTTTTGGCTCGGGCGCCGCAAACAAGGTCAGAGTAACCATGTCCTGCGAGTCCGACCATTTGGGCACGTCAGCGCCAATCTTCTTGCATTCATCAACCACCTTCTGAGTGCCGATACCGAGCTGCTCCATCAGCCTCCGCAGATAGAACACTCTCGCTATGTTTGGATTGAACGGAACCGAACCGTGCTTTTTCTTCAGATCAGCAACTTTCCACCCAGTCGGCAACCGCCCGGGGTTTTGGATCGTCAGATGATTTGGATAAATCTCAACGAGAATCTTGCCACCCAACAACGTGTAGTCACGATGCACAATCGCGTTTACCAAGCCTTCACGAAGTGCATAAACGGGATACGCGGGTACATCCTCTCGCTCAACTGATTCATTTCCGAACCGTCCAGAATATCCAGTCAGCTGCTGAATCTTTGTTACTGCGTCGTGAAATGAGCTAACCGCTGGCCCAGTGATCAACGTGTCGTTTGCGATATCAGCAGTCTTCTCAGTTACAAAGCTGACAATACGAATCGCCAAATTTGGAGACCACGAAAGCGGATCGCGTGCAAACAAAACCGCGGCACCGTTAGTTAATTGTCCGCGTTGAGTCAGTTGAAGCCGTTGAAGTAAATCAAGATCTTCGTCAAGAAACCGAGAGCCCAGCCTCCCAGAATCCAGAATCTCAATTCTGGTAGACTCCAATTCAAATTGGTTGCAGTCGTCGATCTCAAAGCCCGGCAATGGCTCTGCTTCCCAACGAGTCAACTTGGCTGCAGCATCACCAACGATCGTTGCAGTCGTGTCGGCATCCGCCCTAAAGGTTTGCTTGCCGACCCGCACATAAAAAACTCGGTCAAGTGAATACGGTTTGTCTGCTCCTTGAGGAACGTCAATCATCAAGATCGTTTTGTCCCTAATTGCATGAGACGAAACCGAGAACAATGGAACAGGCGACAACTGCTCAGCGATATGCGAATTGATCTCCGCCATTGACTCGTCAGGATCATTAACGCCAGCGATTTCACCATCATCGGCAACACCGACTAAAATCACTCCCCCCTGAGAATTGAGCATCGCGCAAATTGACTTGGCGATGGTCGCCAAATGCACGCGCCCAGTCTTAAACTCAACACTTTCGCTTTCGCCCTCTTTGACAAGCTTGCGGATTTCAGAACTCATTTCTTGCCTCCACTAGCTTTCTTTTTGACAGGCTTTTTCTTAACAGCAGCTTTCTTCTTAATTGCTTTTTCCTTGATCGCTTTCGTACCTTTCAACTTAGGCAGATGCTTGTCGGCCAATTCCCGGTAACGCCGAAACTGAGCCGTAACAAACAATCTCGCATCTTCTTCCGGCCCATAATGTTGAACCCAATTACCGTGTCGGTTTTTCAATTTTGGTTGATCGTGCCGCATAGCCAGTTCAAACATGTCGATCACACGGATATCAGACAGAACGGAAGTTCGCTTGTACCCCATGTCAGTCTCAAATTCAAATGGGCGCACATCATTGTCGTCGTCGTCTTTCTTGCGATATTGACTCAAAAGCTGTCGGGCTATTGCGACATGTTCATGGACAAGAAACCAACGAGGCTTGTTCAGATCAATCGCTTCGATAATTTCTTTGTGCGTAATCGACAAGTCATCGCCTTCTTTGCCAGAACCGTATCTGGGAAGAATGATTCCAAGAAACAGATCGCATTCCTTGACGGCATCGAGACAACAATCAAGTGCCGTCTCGGCAGGGTCAACAGGCAACGTGCCCTTGTGCGACATCAAAACTTCATAACCAAACGTCTCCAGCAACGCATAAATACTCTCCAGCATATCTTCGTAGCCATAGACGGCTGAAGACACAAGTATCTTCAACTTTGGCTCTGGTTTCGGGGTTCGTTTTCTTTTGGCCATTAGATAGCTATTTCATTTCCTTGGAGTATTTCGATTCCGCGTCGAACATCTCTTTCTGTTGTACCTTTGCTGTCTTCAAATTGCGACGAAACAGCGTGCCGTACCGACCACCGAGCTTTAACGCGGTTGCAGGCTTCTTCCTTAATTCTTTCGGCGGCGGTGTGGAAGTTGTGACAATGTACTGAATAGGACATCCCGACTTACCAATCAACGACTCCAATGCGGTTGAAACATTTTCAAGGAAGTGAGTGTAGGCAAGACTTCCAAGACCGGCTTCGCGTGGGCTGTCGTGAATCAAAATTCCGGGGTGTTCCGCAAGACCACCAGCACCCAAGACCGCAAAGGCGATGTCCGCAAGCAGGATTGCCAACATCCCGTGGGAGGTGCCCGCGTCAGAATCGCCGTGCCAAATCTGAAACGAAAGATCGTCGCCCACCAAGCTCACGGCACCGCGATACTGATCCGTTACGCATTGCTTCACCAGAAAATCAAAAACGAATCGGACTGCATCGAGATCGTCAGACTGGCTCTTTCTTGAAGCAAGCTGCTCTTTCTGAATTTCGGCAAGGTTTTCGTTCTCAGTTTGCAAAGCCTTCTCAATTGGCTTGAGTGTTTTGTCCGTCGCCTTGCCTTGCAACACCAAATCAATTTCTTGAAGCTTCTTCCACGACTCGTCAAGTTTCTCTTTGCGTCGCTCAATTTTGCGAAGCCGTCGATTGAGTTTTCGCTTCTCCTTCGTCAACTCGTTGATCCGCTTGTTCTGCTCTTCTTCGATCTTGCGCAATCGCTCGTTTACCTCATTTAGCTGAACGGCTACCGCCTCTCGCTCCTTGATGTCTTGAGGTAACTCTTCTGGCAAAACATTCAGTTCGCCCTCAATTTTCTTGTCGTAGGCTTGTACATAGCTGCACTTTCCATAGGACACATCGCCAACCCCACAGCGGTTAAACCGCCGTTGAGCAATTGTTTCTCGCAACTGAAGCAACTTACTTCTAGCTTCACGCAACTCGATCTTCTGTTTCTCAATAGGGTCGCTGATCGTGTCATGAGTGCTTTCATTGCCTTCTCGAAACTCTACCGTTTGATCCAGTGACGCACGAATACCACCAATGTTTCGCTCCGTCTTTTCGATCTCGCCTTCCAACCATTCGATTTCCTCTCGAACCGTTCCTTGAGCCGCCTTCACTGCCTTTTTCAGGTCGTAAAGATTGTCATCACCAATAGGCCTGCTCAGTGCCTCACTAACCCCGGATGCTTCAAGTTGCTCTCGACAATGCTCTTCCCAATAGCTCAGCTTCTGCTTGTGCTCGTCACGATTCTTTTTTAGCTGCGTGATCTTGGCCGTTGCTGCAGTCTCACGATCGTCGATCGACCGCTCTTTCTCAGTGTAAGCCCCAAGCATTGCCAACAAACATCGAACAGCATCCGCTTTGGGTCGCTTAAACTTCAAACCCTCGGCTCCGCTGTCAGGGCTCCGCCACTCAAGCAAGTCGATGTTTCGGCTCTCTTGATCACGCGAACTGATTGCCAGTAGGTGCCGCCATTCAACGGGCTGTTCTCCAGCCAGATACGGTTGGCCAGCAAAAGCAGCGGTGGTGACTTTCTCAAGTCGTTGCGTAAATTCTCGATAATCATCCGTGTCGCTGTTTGGCGATTCCCGTCGAAACGAATCAAGAGATGCTGCCACTCGCGCAAAGCTTGCATGCCCGGACGCGAAGTATCTTCGCACGCACCAAATTTGACGATCGACCTCCACTTCTGCTTCGACAAAGCCTTCAGGGAAATCGGCGGCGACGCAGGCCACCAGAGCTTTCTTGCCAAACGATTTTTCTCCAAGGCAAAATCGGGCTAGATGACAGAAAGTCGTTTTGCCCAAGTTGTGTCCCGATTCCAGATCCTTGCCTTTTGCTTTTGCGGACTCGATTCCCCAGACGAAGTTTATGCCTGTCTTGAGTTCGATGTCTTGGATCGGCTTTTTTCGGCTGTCTTTCTCACGAATGACAATCCGCCGGATCCAGACGAGAGGTCGATCACGCCATTTCGCGTTTTCCAGTTTGGCAAACAAGTTCATTTCAAACTCCGTCTATTAAATTCCGGTTTAGCTTTCCGTCGCAGTCGCCCAGTGTTGCTTGGCCGTTTCGATATCAGCTCGGTCATCGTCAGTGAGATACTCGATCACCGTTTCTTGGTATCGTTTGATCGCCGTTGTCGCAAACGTCATGTAGTCTTCAGGCAGACAGCCGTAAAAGTCTCGAACCTCTTCGGCCGCGCTACCCGGTTGAAGGGAAATGGCATCCCCAAATTCTACCGACTCCAGCGAGTCATTACCCTCGAGCGTCCAGAAAACCTCCGACCAAGACGGTTCATTGCCGTTAACGCTGGCAATCGAATCGGGGAGCGAACCAATACATGCCGCCAAAGCATCTCGATCAGCAGGATCGGTCAATTTGCGGACATTTTCCGGACTCAGCACCAAGCCAAGCATTTCTCGATAGTCTTGAATGGCTGCACCGGGCAAACGAATCAACAGGTCGGCTAGAACACCGCAGGCCAGAATTTCGACGGGAGTTTCTGGGAATTGCTCACGAGTGGCAGGCAGTGGGAACACTAAGCTTCTGCGAGTTGTTTCTGAACTTGTTGTCTCTTCTTTGGGGGCATGGATGTGCGATGAGTCAACAAATTCATTCCACTCAGCAAATGGTAGAAATTCATCGCTGCCATCTCGTGTTGGTGGGCCGGGGGCGGGGGTGAGTTGGGTTTGGTAGGGGACGCCGGTTTCGATGGCGGTTTGCATTTGGTCGTAGATGGCGAGGATGGTGTCGCGGGTGATGTAGGTGCCTTCCTGAGTGACTTCGCCTTCTCCGTTTTCGATTTGGGTGCGTTTAATGTCTTTGCGTTTGACGATCGGGAAGGTTTCCATGATGTACTCGACGGCGTCGCGTGGAGTTGGGAACATTTCCCGGAGCTCGGAGCTATCGGCTCCCCACTCACTCGGCGAACCCAAATAAAGGTGGAAGTAGGCGGCATCCAATTCGCAGCGCAGATCGAATCTGCGTTTCTCATCCCACTGAAACGGAGGCCCGTCGTAACCACAGTCCAACGCAAACGCTTCCAATTCCCATGCTGTGTATGTGAGTTCCAAAACCAGAGAAGTGATGCGTGACGACAAATTCGGTCTAGCTTTGTATTCCGTTCGACTTACCATTGGAAGCTGTTGCAAAACGTAACGATGAAGGTTGGCGCCACCCATTGCCAAGCGGCAAAAGTAGTCCGCAACGAACGTGTTGAAATTTGCCAGTAGGAACAGTGAGTGCCCTACGTCATCTAGTGAGACAAGATTGGCGGAATTAAGGACTCCGCAGCGTGGCAATATGGCCCCAACAAGAGTTCGTTCGTTAGTCGAGTTCGTAATGATACGGTAGGTGAAGTACCAGTCCTTAATTCTGGCCTCAAACTTCCTAGGAACGTTTGCGAGCTCAATCTGATACAGTGTGGAAATCGAATAATCTGCAGAGGTTTTCTGGCTTTCCGCAACTGAGACATAGTCTTCAGAATTAAAGCAAGAGTATCTGTGGTCGAATTGCCAGAAAGACTTCGATTCGTACAAGCGGAGAACGTCATCACAAGGTTCCAGATCGTTGTCAAAACTGCCAGCGTCATCGGAAGCATTGAACATGCGACCAATATCCGCATCCCAGTTCAAAGTGCGATCCTTTGATTCGTTGACGAGTACTGGGACTCTTGGGGCTATTGTCAAAGCGATTTCAGCATCATGCCGAGAGCGAAAGATCGGACATGTTCTCGTATTCGGGTTGAGCAAAGAGAGTTGGCGGTAAGTGAGAGAGAAATGCCTTTCCTCATCGTTGAGGTGCGTCGGATTCGTGTTCCAGAATGCAAAATCTGTCGGGCTACCGCAGTCTGAACCACAAAGTGTTAAAAGGCAAAAGTGTGGGTGGGTTCGATGAACATTCGGAAATAGCCCTTCCGTGTTCACAAAATCGTAGAAACTTACGAGTTCGCCGTTTTCAAGCAACGTACTAAAAAATTCTTTGTACGTGTCACCAGTCGCGATGTCACTTTGGATAATAAATCCCGCGCGGCCGGTGTTTGAGGTAATCGAGCGATTCGTTTCCGCAAAAATTGCGTATGTGTTCACCCGACCAACACCACAGAGGGGGAAGCGACCGCAATGCCTTATGAAATCGCTTACAGCGGTATGCGAACGCTTTTCTTTTTGGAACTGCACGAAAAGAACTGGGTCATCTTCGGCAAGATTTGCGATCATTTTTTTTCGCTCGGCAGCATTTTTTGCATTTACGAACTCAGGTTTACGCGCCGCGAACCATTCCTTTTCTTTTAACTCGGTATGCTCCCAAGGGGGATTGCCTAACACCACATCGAATCCACGACTCCACCCCGTGTGCTCATTTTCCGCACTTCCCGCTTCGTCAGGGAGGACAAACACATCAGGGAACGCCAAGTGCCAATGAAAAAATTGAAACTGGTCGGCAAGAGACCTCACTTCGTCGATCACATGGGGCATCACGCTGTGGTTGGCCGACTTCTCGACTTTGCGGAATCCTGCTTCGGTCGGGCATTGTCGGCCCAGATCTGTTTCGTCCTTCTTCCAAACAAAAGCGGCACACCAAGTATCAGCAAGGAGACGGGCGTTTTGATATTTGGATCCGCTAACCAAATCGTTGTAGAGCTGCTCTTTTTCAGCGACATCGGTAACGGTGAACTCGTCGCTACTTGTAAGGCTTGCAAAACTTGCAGGAAGATTGCCCAGCTTGATGATTGGCTCGTTGCCAAACATCGTTTGCTGTTGGCCCATTTGGTCGGCGCGTTCTTTCCGCTCTCGCTTATTGTCAGCCTTGAGGCCTTTGACGACAGCCTTGCTGTCACCTTCGATTGCCTTGAACGCGTTGTCCGGAATTCCATCAGCCAACAAAGCCGGCGTCGTACCCAGCAAGCTGTTGCCGCATTGAATGTGGTGATCCAAGAATGAGAGCGGACGCCCCGGGTCAATCGCTTCCATCCACAAACTGACTTTGCATAGCTCGACCGCCATCGGGTTGATGTCGACACCGTAAATGCAGCGACTGATCACGTCACGCAAAGCGTGTTGATAGTCGATGAGGCTGGCTTCGGATTCGCCAGTCCGCACTCGCGAAAGATGCCCCGCCAAACGGTGGGCCGCCGCGATCAAGAAGTGCCCAGATCCACAAGCTGGATCACACACTTTGAGAGCAAGCAAAGCTTGTTCAGCGATTGCAGAATAGCCTTCCGCCAAAAGCTTCGGTTGCTGGTCTTCAGGGAGTCGAGTGAACCAGTCGGGGAATGAATCTGGGTTGGCGTCCGCGCGACTGATTCTTTTGGCTTCGCTCAAACGGGCTTTGACAACAGGATCGAGAGCAGAATCGAGCAGGCACTGCACCAACGAATCCGGCGTATAGTAGCTGCCAGTCGTTTTGCGCTCATTGCCCGCAGCGGTCTTTAAGTCGAACTGCTTTGCGGCCGCATTGATTTCCGGATGTAGCTCCAGTAGCGACTCGTAGACACTGCCAAGTTCTTCACTGCCAAGGTTCTTGTAATCGACTGCACGGCGCGTTTTATCTTGTTCGACAAATGCAAGAGCCCGGATCGCGGTCAACAGGTCGTCGTTGGAGATTAAGACTGCGTCTTGGGAGTTAGCCAATAGGGAGTTGGGAGTAGGGGAAGGTTTGGTTTCGGCTTCGCCGTCACTATTGGCTATCTGGCTATTCCCTAATCCCTTCTCCTGTCCCGGGCCAAGTAGATCTGCGGTGCTGTCGCGACGCCATAAGAATGAGCCAAGCCCGATTAACCCCAGTTCCGGACAGCCATCGGATTCCAATTTGCTGAACACCAGCGACAAACCATGCCAAAGGTCACAGTGCTTGCTGCCACGTAACTTGTCAGACATGTCACGCAAGCGACGCGTTGAATAGTGACGATCGTAAAGCTCCTCCGGACTCAGCCCACCATTCTCACTATTCCCTATTCCCGATTCCCTATTGGCCGCATCCGCAGGATGCAGCAAACCTCGGTCTTCGGCAACAAATAGGAACAGCAAGCGATAAACGACCCGAAGTAGTTGTCGGTAAAAGTCGTCTTTGGAAAGCGTGCCCGATTCCTGTAGCTTCGCCCGTAGCTGGTCGTTGCGTGGATGTCCCACGAATCCCCGGCCCAGTGCTTCGATCGCGTTCTGGACGCCTTCGCGCAGATCTTTGAGCACACGCGTGCCAGCTTCGCGAGCAAGTTTGCTCCAAGTCTCCAGCCAGCAATCGTCCTGACGTTCGGCTTCGACACGCGATTGATGACAGAGCAACCACAGCAGTGCGAAGTCTGCGTAGATCTCGCCATTCATCATGGCTTCCAAATCAAATTCGACGAACGCTTGTCGAGACAGCGAGACATTGTCGCGCAGGATGCGTAGCTGCAGACCGTTGGAGAGAAAGGCCCACAAGTGGTCGTCGCTGCGGTTTAGGAATTCTTGTACCATCGCGTGCGGGCTGGCCGTGGCGGCTCCGGCTGCGCCTTTGGTACGTTTGTCCAGTGGCAGATTGCATCCGATCAAGTGAATCGGCGAGTTGTTGTAGCACCGTTTGATTGGGTACGGTTTCTCGTCGATGACCGGAGCGTCGGTGGTTGTCAAACGTCCGTATTCGAGTTCCTTGAACAATGGCAATAGCCAGCGTTCGTTGGTGATGGAAGTTAGGGATTTGGGAGTAGCCAATAGGGAATAGTGGGTGGTGGTTTTCTCGCGGACGGCGGAGGCGTCGCTCCCTATTCCCGAATCGCTACTCTCTGGCTCCTCAAGCTTCGCTTGAAATGATTTCCAGTGAGCTTGAACAACCGCCCATGAACGTGCGATGGCTTCGTTGAGTTTGCTGCCCCCGGGAAGATGGTAGGACTCGGGCGATAGGCCGGGGATCTTGTCTTTACCGGCGTTCTTGTTCAGGTCTGCAATTTTGGCCAGCAAGTCAGGCGGCAACATCGCACCAGAGACGTTGATGGTTGTGAACGGGATGTCGCTACGCTTAGCCATTAGGGAAATAGGAGTTAGGGAAATAGGGATTTGGAATTAGGTGGTGCTTTTTTTGCCAAGCGAACGGATGAGGGCGGCGAGCATTTTGCCTATGTCGGTGGTTTGTTTTTCAACAGGTGTCAGTTGATCTTTTGGGAGCAGTCCAACTCTTGCTGACAGAATTGCGTGGGTTTCAAGTTCTTTGAGGCTGCCTTGAGCGATGCGTAGAAACCGGATGTAGTCGCCGGTCGATTGGCGTCCCCAGCCTTCGGCGATGTTGGCTGGAATGGAGCTGGAACATCGACGAATCTGGCTGGTCATTCCGTAAACCTCTTCTCGAGGAAACGTTTTCGTGAATTCGTAGCACGAAACCGCAAGCTCCATCGCCTGCTGCCAAACTTTCAATTCTTTGTATGTGTTCATCATTCGTTCCTAATTCCCTATTCCCTACTGGCTACTCCCTAAATCCTCACTGGCACGCATCTCATCAATGGCACGCTGCGTTCGTTTTAGTTCCTCGACCAACAGTTGTTCATCAGGCAGAGCGAGTTTGTATTCGGCTGCCATGACGGTGTTGGGGAGTCCGTCGAGTGCGTAGTGGGCGACGGCTTCGTTCTTGTTTGCACACAGGATTAGACCTACTGGAGGATTTTCATCTTCGTGAGTCCAGTGACTGGCGGCGTAGTTCAGATACATGTGCATTTGCCCTGCATCGGCGTGGGAGAAGGTGCCGATCTTCAGGTCGATCACAACCAGACATCGAAGTCGCCGGTGAAAGAAGATCAGATCGACGCGAAACCATTGGTCGCCAATCCGTAGCCGTTTTTGCCGGCCCACAAAGGTGAAGTCGTTGCCCAGCTCGAGAAGAAACTCTTCCAGTTTTTGGATCAGTGCATCTTCGAGGTCACTCTCGCTGTATTCATCCTTCAAGTCCAGGAATTCGAGCACGAAGGAATTCTTGAGCGTTTGCTCGGCGGTAATCAGATCGCCTGCTTCGGGCTGGCTGCCTTTCTCAAGCATGGCCTGTTTGTTTTTGGATAGCAGCGTTCGCTCGTAGAATTGGCTTCCGATCTGACGTGAAAGCTGTCGAACCGACCAACCGCCGGTTAGTGCTTCTTGCTCGTAGAAGGCACGGGCTTGAGAGTCGTCGACCGTGAGTAGTTTGACGTAGTGAGACCACGGCAGTGGGAAACGAGCTTGGGCGGCACCAGATTGAGTCGCTGTAGATATGACAGACAGTGTCTGGCGATTCTCATTGGGACGGTCTTCAGATATGCCAGACACTGTCTGGCATATCGTGTCATCAGGCCAATTGACGTAGAAAAGACGCATGTTTTGCAAGTTTGACCGCCCAAATCCTCGTCCGAACCGCTCCTTTAGCTCGCTCGAAAGCTGTTTGATAAGCAACTCTCCGTACTCAGCATGGAGTTTGCCGCCTTGCTCCACTTCGACGATTCGACGACCAATTTCCCAATGTGTGGCTGTCATGATCGAGTTAACTGATCGCGCAGCTTGAGAACGTGATTCGTTAATTAACGAAGCAATTCCTTCAAGCAAGTCCGGGTAGGACTCAGGTAGTTTTGTCAGGTCGCGTTTAGCCATAAACTCAAAATCAAATTACGGTTTGGGTAAAAGGATGAAGCAGCCAAGGACGTCTGCTGTATCCACGGGGTTACATTCGACTTTGCCGGATTGCTTGGCACTTTTACGAACTTTGGAGTGGGCGTCAGCAAGTAGTTTGGCACGCTGCATGGCGATGGATTCGATCGTTGGACGCAACGCTTCGTCGTAGCAGTCCACCAAACGCTGAAGCTGTTGTTTGACCAACATGGAACTGACGTTTCCGCTAGGCGTTGCGGATAGCAATGCTTCACTGGCATCGTCGTCCAACCAGACAGGTTCGGCAGGTGTGCCGGTAAATGCGAGGGATCGGACTTCTTCAGCCAGAAGCGGTCGAGTTGCATCTTCGCCTCGCCGCTTTATCAGCAGATGGAAGCGGAATCTGACCAGTAAGATCGAAGTCTTTTCAGTGACGGCGTCAGTATGCGTCACGCCACAACGTCGAGCGACTGACCGTTCGCCTTCAGCTTGCACTTCGTCGAGCGCCGTTTCCAACGTGAAGGCAGACAGTCCTTCGACGATCGGACTGGTGCGGGCAAGGTAATGGACACCGCCTTCGACAGGCGGGTCGAATCTTGCGAGAAATGGATTGTCCTCGCCAACCGCATGCCGCAACGCGCGAGGCGTTTCGTTCGAGATGCCGATCTCTACGACTTCGTCACGTTTGGGACTAACGGGAACGCCAGCCAGATGGCAAACCGATTCAACAAAGCCTCGCAGGGCAGGCCCGGTTCCGATCGCCGTTTGAATGCCTTGAAGTTGCTCGTAGACTTCCGTTGTTTTGATCGAAAGTTGAGCGAATTTGCTGCGGGACTTCTTCTCCTTGTCGCGTGCATTTTCCCATTTGGAATGCAGGTCTGCTTTGGTTGATTCAAAACCAGGGAGGAGCATTTGATTGCTGGTGTCACCGCCACGAAGTTCCATGCCTTCAAATAACGCCTGCATCACCGCTTCGCTGTTTCCTGGAATGGCGACCGATACGCCTAACTCACTTTTGATTTTGCTGTGTTTTCTGAGCAACACGTCCAATACGACGCCGTCGATTTGGTTGTCTTTGCCGAAGTAGTTGATGACCCGAACGCGTTCACTGGCCTGACCAAACCGATCGACTCGCCCTTCCCGTTGATCATGTCGCGTCGGATTCCAGCTGAGGTCGTAGTGAAGAATCGCGTCGAAGTGTTCCTGAAGGTTGATGCCTTCGCTCAAGCAGTCGGTGCACACAAGGCAACGCGGTTTGTTCGGATCTGAGGCTAACTCGGCAATACGGTCTTCTCTTTCCTTGGGAGGAATCTGACCGGTAATGGCTGCGACTTCTACGTCTTTACCAAGCTTGCCTCGCAACTGTTCGGCGACGTATTCGGCAGTGTGGATAAAGCGGCAAAAGATGATCGGGTTAAAGCCGTCTTTGATCAGAGACTTGATCATTGACTGAGCCTTCTTGAGCTTTGCGTCCGTTTTCGTCCCAAAAAGCTCTTCCGCATCCATGGCCATCCGGCGAAGTCGTTGGCTAATCGGGCTGTTGGAGTCGTCTCCCACGTCAACGCCGGGGGTGACATCAAACGCCTCGATCGTTTCGGTGTCGGCGTCGTCCAGGATGATGCTTTTCCCCTGTTGGTCAACTTCTTCCAGCGACGTGTTTTCATCAGTTCTGATCGCACGGCTGCGAAGGGTGGCCGCAGCAGCTGCCGGGCTAGACGCGATCGCCCGCAGCAATGCCAAAGCCGACCACCAACGGACTCGTTTTTGCTGTCCCGTTCCAGAATCGTCAGAAACTAACTCGCCAGCAAACGCATGAACCCGCTTGAAAAGTGCGTCGTATTTGTCTGTCAGTTTATAGTGTTCTTCTTTATCTTCGCGTTCCGGAAACGAAGTGTCGGTTCCAAGTTCCTTATCAAACTCCAGTACGTTGGCGCGTAGGCGTTGCACAAGGTGTTTTGACAACCGTTGCCTGATGGCGGCCCGTTCGTCTGATTCAAGATCCGGAGGCAAGTTCGCGAAATCGGTGTCGATCAAAGAAAGCAGTGAGCGGAAGGCGTCTTCATTGCCAGAGTGCGGCGTCGCTGTTACCAGAATCAAGTTGCGGTCTTCGTCTTTGGCCAAGTCAGCCAACAGATCGTGTCGTGCTTGACGAGATTTCCCCACGCCGCCGCTCAACGTACAAGTGTGTGCTTCGTCAACGATGACCAGTTCGGGACATTGATTGATGAAGTCCTGGCGGTGACGCGTCGATTTGATGAAGTCGATCGAGATGATCAAAAACGGGTGGCGATGAAAAACGGATTCGCCGGCGCGAAGCCCGCGTTCGAGACGATTGACGGTTGAGCTGAGTAGTAGCTCGGCCTCGATGTGGAATTTCTCCGAGAGCTCCTTTTGCCATTGCTCAGCCAGATGAGGTGGGCACAGCACGGCCATTCGGTTGACTTCGCCACGTTCAATCAATTCCTTTGCGATCAGGCACGCCTCGACTGTTTTCCCGATACCGACACCGTCTGCGATTAGCATTCGGACTGGATCAAGTCGCATTGCCATCAATAGGGGAACGAGCTGATAAGGCCTTGGTTCGACCGAGATCTTTCCGAAAGATCGGAACGGCCCAGTTGCCGAACGAGTGGAAAGGCGAGCTGCGTCACGTAGCATCCGACAGGAATTGAAGTCGCCTGCCAGTTCGGGTTTGGGGAGCCTGAACTTTGCCGATGTGATCGTTTCGATTGATCTCGAGATCCCAACGACTTCGTCATCGACGCCGCCTATCGGGCGTACCATCAAGACATCGCCCTCTGATTCCGGAAGCACAACCCATTCACGGCCTCGGGCTTTGACCAACGTGCCGGGGGGAAAAACAGTTTCGCTCATCAGGATTGGCTTCCTTTCCGTTGTCCAAAGATCTCCGAATACTCATCGAAGATCGCATTCCAATCGGCAGCGTAATGGAATCGAATCACCACGTATCCCCGGTCGATCAAAAGGTTGTTGATGTCGTCATCTTTGGCTTTTTGATCCGGATCGTCGTGAGGCGTGCCGTCGATGTAGATTGCAAACTTGCCATTCTGCACATAATAAAAGTCAGGCCGCGTTGAACATTCTTCGATTAGTTTCTGACTTTCGTTTGGAAGCAGCAGTTGCTGGTCGTAAACCTGTTTGAGCCATTTCTTCTCCAAGTCAGAATCGCAGCGTTTGACCAAGTTGTCATAGTGGTCTGCACGAGAAACGGAGGATCCAGACGCTTCTGTTCGAGCGTCGAGCAATTGCCGCAGGAATGGCAGAATCAACTTGCGATCAATGTGCTTGTGGTCGGGCTGATTGCCATAGTCCAACAAGCAGTCGTAGCAGGCCGCTTCGCATTCGATCTGAGGTATCTCGGGGGCGAGATCGTCACCAGTGTCCGGATCGTAATGACAAAGTTCGATCGCCTCGCGTGCGATCACCGAAAGCATGGTTGGATCTTCTGCGATCTGCCGCAGCACGCCGGCACCACCTTCTGATGCTTCGTAAAACAGCAACATGTTTCGGTCGTCGACGTTGGGTAGTGGCTCAACCGCCAGTTCACTGGACTCCAATTGGAAGACTTTTTGAATCGCCTGTTTAAGAGCAGCTTGCAAAGACGCCATAAACTGTGTTGACTGGGAGGCCTCCAACTCAAATGTCAACGCATTGCGAACATCTTGTACGTAAGGGACGACTCGGCGAATGTTCTGGCTTTCCGGATCACTGCGGTCACCATCATCGACATCGGCGTTCGTTTTCCAGTAGCCGCGTTCAACGTCCAGAAGGAAGCCCATCTCGTTTTCGTTCTTCCGATGACGCCAGCCGCAGTTGATGCGCCAGATGGTGGTCGCGTCGCCATACTTCAGCGTTATCAACCGATCGCCGTCCAAGCAGGATTCAGCACGGCGGAAATCAGGCTCGCCGTTGACCACAGCAAAGCGATAAGTGTTCTGGATTTGGTAGCCGACTCGCAACCGTTCTTCTTCGTCAGATGAGATTCGATCGGTACGTTTTGCCGTGACGTTTTGCAAACGAATCAATGGACGGATCTCATCCTGAGCATCGAGCTGAACGTCGCAGGCTTGGCAGGTGTCGTATTGGACGCCATCTTCGGCGACGGGGTGACAGTAACCACACTGCGAACAAACTTTCATCACCGATTCAGTGATTTCGTTCGAGTCGTTGGCAAATTGCAAACTGACTCGGTTCACGCGGTAGCGAGCACCTTCGTGATAGACGATTGCACGAGGGCCGAATTCGGAAACCGCGAGGAAACGCGGTCGCGAAAGATACTCGTCACGGCCTTGGCGACCACGTCGGGCTGGAATGAATGCCGACAGCGGTAGGCGTGGAAAGTTGTATCCCGGAAGGAAGCCTTCACTGGCGAAGTATCGGTAGCTGTAGAAGTCACCCTGCATCACGTTTTGCGGATTGATCAATAGATCTCGCTGCGATTCAGCTTGGCTACGCAATCGTTTGGAGCGATCCCGATCCTTGGCATCGCGCGAAAGGTCGCCAACGATCTTGTTGTGGTAAATCCGCTGCTGGGTTGCGGCACGAAACAGGCTACGCCATCGCTCGCAGGCTTCCTCAAACGTTTGAGGCAATCGCGTGACCACATCGTTGAGCCAGTCTTCACGCCACCAAGATGCGGTTTCAATTTCAGGCACCATCGTTTTGATTAGGTGACGACACTTCTTTAGCGTCCGAAGGCCAATTCGATTGTCTTCAAGGGCTTCTCTCAACGAGTCTTTCAGTGGAAGCTTCAAATCGTCTTCATTGACCTCGAGAACTTGCTCCGACAGCGTCTTGCCAAGATTAAGGCCAGCTTCGGCAAGCCAGATGGCATGTACGTGTGACTGGATCAAATCTCGGTTAAGCAAGTCGATGCGCGGAGCAGTCACAGCACCGGCAACCATCCGGGCTGGGTTGCGGAAGTAATACTGATCGTGCGGTGAGAACCCGGAGCAGTAGGTGTAGACCAGTGCCGCTTGTCCGCTTCGGCCGGCGCGACCGCTGCGCTGGGCATAGTTGGCAGGTGTCGGAGGCACGTTGCGCATGTTCACGACGTTTAGCTGCGAGATATCGACTCCCAACTCCATTGTTGGTGAACAGAACATGATCGGCAGGTTGCCTTCGCGGAAGTTACCCTCACGTTCCTCACGTACATTCCCTGGAACTTGCGCGGTGTGTTCACGAGCTTCCAATCCCGATCCAAGATCTGCGAACAGTTTATAGAGCTCGATAAAGTAGCGATTCCCCTCCGTTGCTTCAGTCGACGCTTGCGTGATTCGCAAATTGTCCCGCATTGCTTCGGAACCGTCCCCGGCAGTCCAAACAAACATTGACGACGGAATCTGGTAGCCCGCAGTAAGACTTCCAGACAGCGGATCCCGGACTTCTTCCACTAAGCCCCAAACTTTGATGCAGCGAAACAGGTCTTGGATGATCTGACCTCGGTCACCCAAGCTAAGCTTCTCTTCTGTTTCCGGCAGGACTCCGGGCCGATTGAGGTACAAGCCAAAATTGCTTTGGGGAGACAGGTAAATGTCTGTATAACCTCGCTCACCCTTCATCTGACTTCGAGGCCACGCAACGCTGGCTTTGGTCATATCGCGAGTGTCTTCAATCACCCACGGATCACAGAGTCGCTGTGAACTTTGTTGAGCGATCTTTTCTTGTTGGGTGGCGTTGAGCGAGTCTTCCTTAATGGCCAAGCTACGACGTAAATGATCCAGCAGAGTCGTCAAAATGTTCTGACGTTGCTCAGGAGTTGCAGCTGCCAACAAGCCGTGGGGCGGCTGTGGGTCTTTGCTGCTCGGTGCGTTCTCCCAAAAAGCTTGGTCGTTGGCGCAGTCTTCGACGCCGCGATATTTGATTTTCAACAGCCCACATTGCTCCAAGCTCGGCGATGTCACTCGCCAGTCGCGTTCGAGGTCGCGGTAAAGGTGATATCGAATGACTGAACGTAATGCGCGACGCGTTTCGTCCAGTGCCGGCCCACGGAGTTCTTCTTTTGAGTAGAGGTGCATCGGCAAGTCCATCGCCTTTTCAACTTTCAGCACCAGTTCGTCGTATTCAAGACCATCGCTGCCGCTTCGAGACATAGCGCGATAGAGGGCTGACCGGAGCAGGCTCATTTCAACAAAGTCATTGAAGTGGCCTGCCTGGAGAGATGCGTCTTGGCGGTTGTCTGTGAAGCTAAGAAGCTTCTTTGCTTTGTCAGGCAAATCGCCTTCGAGCCTTAGCTTCAATATTGTCGACAATGCGAGAATCGTTGTGGCAGTTGATCGTCCGTCGATTCCGATTGTTGCAAGCTTGGCAATGTCGGATCGTTGACGCGCATTGTACGCGACTTGGCAATCAGGATTCAGACAAAAACGAAAGGTGCCATTGATGAACGCGACCTCCAAGCCGTCAGGACTCGAGAGGCCGTTAGTACCAACATTGATCAGCTGCGGAACTGACTTGCCACGTTTGATTCGCGTATCGTCTTTGTGCGGTTCGAGCCAATCCACAGGCACTCGCTCGATGACGTCCGCCAGTTCTGATGGCCACGGATTCTTTGTCGAGTAGTAGAGATAGCCTGATTCGATTTCTTCGTCGATTGATTTTTTGAAGTCTTCACGGGCTTCAATCGGCGTGTGGCCGTCATCGAAATGCTTGGGAGCATTCACGCGATAGTATTCTTGACCACAACAGCGGCAAAAGACCATCGGAAGCAAGATCTTGCTACGATCGCCAGGCATGTACTGTTGGCCACGAAGCGTTAGGAAGCGATCGTTTTCGTTCTCCAATGTCCCCCATGCCGTATCGCCACGAGTAACGAACTGGTGAAGTCGAAACGCGAAGACTTTGAAGCCAGTTGCTGGATTGGTGGCTTCTTCGCGAGTGCCTCCGTAGAGGAATGCTTCGATTTTTTGCTCGGCTTCTGATTGGTCGATTGCGACCAATTCCGCAAGTTTCTTGGCAGCCCCATCGTCTCCTCCGATTGCAGTCGGGGACTGACGAATCAATCGTTCGGTAACTTCCTCTCTTTTTAGGCCAAACGTTGACTCAAGCCACGAAGCCATCGGAGACTTGATGAACTGGTGAAAGTCCATTTCGCCCGGATCTTCATCTTGGATGGCCTGCTTCAACGCGCGGACACCTGCCTCTGATGCGAAATCAATTTCGTTGGTTGTTCGGCGTAACGTCTCTCCAATCACATTGGTCGGGGAAACTCGTTCACCAAAAATCTTCGTCGCCACATCAGCAACAGTCTGTGCTTGATCCAGCGTTGTGCCTTTGGACTCCATGGTGGCTGATGTTCCAACACAGTGCATGCCTTGGCTGCCAAACGCATCGCGACACCGACGAATCAACATCGCAACGTCTGCCCCTTGCCGCCCCCGGTAGGTGTGAAGTTCGTCGAATACAAGGAAACGCAAACCGTCAGCTGACTTGACCAGATCACGTTCGCCAATCCTCGTCAGGATCAATTCAAGCATGATGTAGTTGGTGAGCAGAATGTCAGGAGGGTTTTTTAGAATTGCCTCTCGGTCTTCTGTTGACTCTTGACCCGTATACCGAGCGTAGGTGACTGGAGCACCGCTTTGACCGTAGCCAAGCTTCAAAAACTTGTCCAACTCTTCACGCTGACTGTTGGCCAGTGCGTTCATTGGGTAAACGATGATCGCTTGGAGCCCTTGGCCAGATCCTTTTTTGAGAATGTGGTCGACGATCGGAATGATGTAGGAGAGGCTCTTCCCGGAACCGGTTCCCGTTGTCAGCACATAGGGCTCATCTCGCAAATAGGCTTCAATCGCCTGGTGCTGGTGAGTGTGCAGGCAAAGTGTTTTCCCGTGGCTGTCCTGCTGAGATTTGATGCGAAAAATCTGGCTGCATTCCTGATGCAATATTTGGTCGGCAACCAATTGCTCGATCGACTTCCCAGGTTCAAAGGATGGATTGAGTTGTAATAGAGGCTCTGGCCAAAGAAGCCCGTTCTCGATTCCTTTATGTACTTTTTCCGAGATGCGACTGTCGGAAATCTTAATGAAGCTTTGAGTGTAGTCAGCGTAGTCGGAAATGACGTCTTGGTGAATTTTGAAAACGTCCATAAAGCGATCGGCGAGTCACGGGATTAGATGGGAAAGACAAGCCAGACATTCTAGCTATCAGATTCACTGTCCGCGAATTTCACAGCGCAAGTTTTCTTCGCTTATTGCTCAAGCCGAATCAAGATTGGCAAGATATTCGGTTTGAAGCCTACTTGACACGGTTTCTAACAATTCCCCGAGGCACAATTGACTGGACGTTCTTGCGTGCGGCGAGGGTGTAATCTCTCTGGGGCGCAAAACTGCTTGGAACTCAGCGTCCCCGGGAAAGGAAAAGTGCGTCTGGATTCGGCGAATGGCCCCGAGTCCCTTCACGGGATCATGAATCGCGTCAAGGAAAGCTGACCAACGGATACTGTGATCGAACATGACTCCGTCCATGAACTGAACGCCCGCGGTCTCACACTCGGCAACCATCTCCTCCAGATCGTTCGAATTCACCGCGGCCGGTTTCTCACACAGGACATGCTTGCCCGCGCGTGCTGCGTCAATCACGAATCGCTTTCGCATGGCCGTTGGCAACGGGAGATAGACGACATCCACCTCGGGATGCTCAATGAGCGATTGGTAGTCCCCAATCGCCAAGGGCTCCGATACCCCGGGTCTCTCCCGGGAGCACTCACGGATAAACGTGGCGGCTCGTTGAGTACGACGACTCCCAACGGCCGCAACCATCCCACCGGGGCTTGCTTGGATCGCATTCCACATTTTCCGAGCAATTCCAGCGGTGCCCAGAATCCCCCACCGGCATTTTATTTGTGTCATGATGTTCTTCGATGAGTTTTTGAATCGAGTTTGGAGCATGGTAACCCAGAAGACTCGAGACATTTGGACGAAGCAGCCTCGGAACCTTGCTTTTCAAGTCTGGGAAAATCCACCTCTTTTTCATGACAGACCTGCGTCCTCGCGGTGAGTAGGTTCGTGACGACCATTCTTCAGAATCTCGCTTGTTTCTCCCATGTCCGACCCCATCACACAGCCGAGCCTGATCGAGCGGATCCGCAATCCCGGTGACCGCAAGTCATGGGAGGACTTTTGCAAGATCTATCAACCGGTGATTCAT
>CALFWR010000125.1 GCA_937928555.1 uncultured Pirellulaceae bacterium | reverse complement strand
AACATCGCACCGGTTGGAAAAGAGTCTCTGGTCTGGACTTCATCAACGAGATGAACCGAAATCTGGGCGACAATCCAGCTTTGACCTTCGTGTCAGTGAGGTTCAACGCAAATCAACGCCCGTCGTCGTGAATAATCCGGGATCAGAGTCGCGGATCACTTTCTCAACGGATTCTGACGCCCACGCCTCGTGAATAATCCGTGTTTATATCTCTTTTTTGCATCTGTTTCAAGTTTTTTTAGTCGTGACGTCTGCTCCGATCCCGGCAAACTTGGCTGAATCGATGACCGGCAGGTTATTCGCTTTGAGGCTATTTCAATTCGACCAACTGCTGCGCCGCCTTCAGATCCTCTTCGCTGGCTTCTCGAGAGTAGTCGATGATCTGCTGACCGATGATGTTCAAACGCTGCACAAGCAAAAGAGGAAACTCAAGCTCTAACGGAGGCGGGACCAAAACGTCGGCTTCGCTCTTCTGCACAAAGTACCCAACGCTCATCCTCGGTTCACCAAAGCGACTTTGCTTTGTCCCCCAGTGCGCCAAACCCGGCGGCCAGCACATGACCGAACCACGTTTCGCTTGCAGAGATCGGACGTTCTGCAAGTCCTCAACGGCGATGCGGTCGGTGCCTTCTCCGTAGTCCGGGTCGAGCGATGCCGGCAGGATACTGATGCTGGAGGTCCGATGGTTCAGATCGGTAAGGGGAATCCAGATCGTCAAGTAGTCAAGGTGCTCATCGTCGTCAACGTCGCATTCGAGAATCGCATCACGGTGTGGCTTGAAAGCCGACTGCCGCTGGTGCCCAACGTGCCAGGCCCAAACGGCGGGTAGCAACAGGTAGTCGTCCAAAAGGTCACTTAGCAGCGGGTCCAATTGCAACAGCAAGTTCCAAAACTCGTCGTACACGAAAGCAAACACTTCCGGGATTCCATGCGCGTGCAGCGTTCGAAAACAGTTCGCAAGTTTATCCATCAGCCGCGATGGGAGATACTCGTCGTAGACAAAGTACGCATCCTCGCTGATCAGCTCTTTGCACATCTCCCAGTGGCCGTGGTCGAGCGGAATGCACTGGCCAAAGTCCGACAGTTCCGCGATCGGGCGATCTTCGGTGATATTCAAGTCGGGACAGAGTTTTGTCCAGAAGCCAATTTCAGCGGTGTATTTCATCTTCGCCATGATAGGCATTGCGATCTGTCGAGCAAACACCGGCACGCCGAAGCCGTTTTTTCAGGCATCCCCAAGAAGTCGTTGGCCTCGCGGCAGTCGTAGGCCGGATCAAGGTCGCTGAACCACCTCAAACGCCAAACCACAACAACCAACCTCACGCCGCCTAAAACATCTCAAACCTAAGAGCTCGACCGCCGCTCCGGCAATCGCGTTTGTCAGGCCGGCCATCAAGACAATTCAATCGCTCTGAACTCGGATTATTCACGACGACGGGCGTTGATTCTGCGTCTGGCCAACGGGAGAAAGGGAAAAGCTGAATTTCAACAAGAATCGCGAATCATCCGATAGATGAAAACCACAGCGATCGTTTCATCGCATCAGAGACGCGGATCACTATCGGAACTGATTCTGACGCCCACACCTAGTGAATAATCCGGGCTGAAGATCGCTCAAAAATTTGAGTACGCTCAAGATCGATCAGCATTCCATCGCGCCTAAACGCTCTGCGATTCGAGCCACGAAGTGGCGTCAAGAAACACGCGTGCCGGGAATCCTGTCGTCCCTTCGGGACTGAACGCGCAACCCACCCGAGGCCTGGCCGCAAACGGCTCACGTCGCGCAAACCGCAGCCGCGCAAACCGCACGCCAAACCCCAAACCTGACGGCTTTCATCGCACAACGCAACCACGCCTGGCCGCCAACAACCCACACTGCCCACCGGTCAACCAATCGAAATATCGAACTGCTCGGAAAACCCAACTTCAATCCTCCCACCGTCGGAACCGGACTTTAAAATTTCGGTTGCTAACGGATTGGCGATTCGATTCTGAATCACACGCGTTAACGGCCGGGCACCAAAAATGGGATCGTAGCCCTCGGCAGCGACCGCATCGAGGGCTTCGTCGGTGACCTCCAACGTCCAGTTCTGATCCGCCAAACGCATCGCAAGAATGCCGACCTGAAGTCCAACGATCTTCCGGATCTCAGCCCGCGACAGCGGATGGAACACGATCTTTTCATCGATTCGGTTAAGCAACTCGGGCGCAAACCGCGCCGACAATGCTTGATGAACCGCTGCGTCGATCTCGCTAATATTGCCGCCCTCTTCGGTGATCCGTTGGATCAACTGACTGCCGACATTGCTGGTCATCACCACCATCGTGTTGGTAAAGTCCACCGTGTTGCCGTGGTTGTCGGTCAAGCGACCGTCGTCGAGCACTTGCAGCAAAATGTTGTACACATCGTCATGGGCTTTTTCGATCTCGTCCAACAAAATCACACTGTACGGGCGGCGGCGGACCGCTTCGGTAAGCTTTCCGCCCTGATCGTAACCAACGTATCCCGGAGGGGCACCGATCAAACGACTGACGCTGTGCCGCTCCATGAACTCGCTCATGTCGATCCGGATCATCGCGTTTTCGTCGTTGAACATGACTTCCGCGAGCGCCTTACAAAGCTCGGTTTTCCCGACACCGGTTGGGCCAAGGAACATGAACGAACCGATCGGACGATTCGGATCCTGCAGGCCGCTTCGACTGCGGCGGACGGCATTGCTGACCGCTTCAACCGCCGCACTCTGGCCGATGACACGCCGCTGCAAACGCTCCTCCATCACCAGCAGTTTGGCTTTTTCGGTTTCCATCATGCGACTAAGCGGCACGCCGGTCCACGCGGATACGATCTCTGCGATTTCTTCTTCGTTAACTTCCTCCGAAAGCAACCGCTTCTCCGGCGTTTTTTCTGCCGAATCATCCACGAGCGGGTCGGCTTTTTCAGCCAATTCAATTTGCGATTCCAACTGTTTGCGTTTGGAATCCAACTCGAACAGGGCATGAAAGTCATCTTCGCCAGGCGGCTGCCCGGTTGCCTGTTTGGCTTTGATCTGCCCGTCGAGGATTTCGAACGCCTGCACCGTTTCGGCAAGCTGCTGGCGCACGTTCTGAACGCCGGTCATACCAAGCTTCTCGCGTTCCCATTGCTCGCGAAGGTCCGCAAGCTGAACCCGTTTCTCGTCCATCTCGGACTTCACTTCTGCCAACCGCTTCTGCACGTCGGAATCACTCTCGGAAGTCAACTGTCTGACCGCCAACTCCAACTGAGTCAACCGCCGCTGCACGACGTCAATTTCCTGGGGGACGCTGTCGAGTTCAATCGCCAACCGCGAGGCGGCTTCGTCGACCAGGTCGATGGCTTTGTCGGGCAGGAATCGATCGGTGATGTATCGATTCGAAAGCTGCGCCGCGGCCACCAGGGCCGAATCGGTAATGCGGACCCCGTGGTGCGTTTCGTAACGTTGCTTGAGCCCGCGAAGGATCGAAATTGTATCCGCGACCGAAGGTTCGCCGACGTAAACCGGTTGGAATCGTCGCTCCAGGGCGGCATCTTTTTCGATGTACTTTCGATACTCGTCCAGCGTCGTGGCCCCGATGCAATGCAGTTCACCGCGAGCGAGGGCGGGCTTGAGCAAGTTCGCCGCATCGCTGCCGCCTTCAGCCGCGCCGGCACCAACGACGGTGTGAAGTTCGTCGATGAACAGGATAATCTGCCCGGCCGCGTCGGAGACTTCTTTGAGAACGGACTTGAGGCGGTCTTCGAACTCGCCACGGAATTTCGCACCCGCGATCAAGGCACCCATGTCCAGGGCCACCACCCGTTTGTCACGCAGGCTTTGCGGGATGTCGTTTTGCACAATGCGAAGTGCCAGGCCTTCAGCGATCGCGGTTTTGCCGACACCGGGCTGGCCGATGAGCACCGGGTTGTTTTTGCTGCGCCGGGAAAGCACCTGGATCACGCGGCGAATTTCTTCATCGCGACCGATGACCGGATCAAGTTTTCCATCCCGAGCCCTGGCGACCAGATCGATGGTGTATTTTTCGAGAACCTTGTATTTGCCTTCGGGGTTCTGGTCAGTAACGCTCGCACCGCCGCGGACTTTTTCGATTCCCGTGCGGATCGACTTTTCATCGACCGCGTTAAGTTCCAGGACGCGTTTGGCTTTACAGTCCGTCGTCGCGCAGGCCAACAAAAGGTGCTCGGTGGAAACGAACTCGTCCTTCATCGACGACATTACTGTGGAAGACTTTTCAAGGGCCGCTTGCAACTCGCGGCTGGCACCTGGCTGGGCCGGATTGCTGCTCGACGGAAGCCGCCCAAGTTCCGAATCGGTGATCGACTGAAGCTGCTCGATCGGCGCACCGATCGCTTCGATCAACGGCCCGACCACGCCGCCTTGCTCATTGAGAAGCCCCTTGAGTAAGTGCAGCGTCGAAATCTCGACGTGCCCGCCGGCCGAAGCAGCCATCTGTGCCGAAGAGATCGCTTCGCGTGCTTTGGTGGTCAGTTTTTCGAATTGGAATGACATGGAATCGCTCACTCGAGGTACTTTTTTGAGGGGTGCAACTTTGTCAGTCAGTCACCCGGGAACCTCAATTTTGCAATCGTCGTGCCAAAGCGTTCTGGACCCGGAATGGACCCCGAATGAACCCGAATTACGCATGATTCGCGAGCAAATGCGGTTTTTCACGCGAGTCCGGGCTGTCAGCTATCTGCTCGGCGTTCCTCTTCAAGCCGAATTAACTCCGACAGGATTTCGATGCCACTGGCGTCAACGTGCGTTTGAGTATTCGTAAGGACCACAACGCCGACTTCCAATTTGGGAACAAATCCAAGGAAGCTCGCCGCCCCGCCAACCATGCCGTTATGCCAAAGCATTTCATGTCCTGCGACTTTGGAGCTTTGCCACGCCAGGTGCCCGGAGTCTCTGCTGTCTCCCATCCATTGCCAAACCCAACCGACGTACAGCGAAGGCAATCCAATGAGTAACAAGTCTGCCCACTTAAAGTTAACCCCAAAGAAGTATCGCAAAGCAAGCGGCAAAAAGAACATAGCGATCGCGGCCCACTTCACACCCCAAGCACGGCAACCGAAGACGCCGATAAGGCAAAGCGGCCAACGCCAGTAGTTCAAAGGCCACTGTTTGAACACCTCAAGGATCGTCAAACCAACCAGGACAAGCAAAAACATGATCACCCCACCCGGTATCTTCCGTAACTTCCAAGCGGAGTTCGGCCGCCCATTGGGAAGATTCGATGGTTCCTGCATTAACTCAATCTCGTCCGCCAGTTTCGTTTCACCCGGAAAGATGCAAGCTCGCAAGAATCTGGTCATGTCCCGCAGCGATGAACGAACGCCACCCGCTGCAGCGGTGCATTCGGAGAAGTCCCAATGCTTCACGGGTTTGCCCTGTTTTTGATAGGCTGTCGCGAGTTGATCGGGCGCTTCACCACCGGTTTCGGTGGCGGTGTCACCTAGTTGCAACGGAACGAGCACGCGTTGCTTCAGTGACTGGTGGAAGTCACTCCCTGCCACTTTGCCCAGAGCATGGCCCAGTAACCCAACTCCAAAATTCGAGTACTCGGATTGCGAGCCGATTGGGCGAAGCGGCTTCATTTGACTCAGGGACGCGTAGAGCATTTCGTCGTCGTAATGCGCGTACGGATTTTCGATGTCGGCGGTTCTGAGCAGGTCGTCGGGTAGTCGAGGCAAAGATGAACGGTGGTTGGCAAGCGAACGCCAAGTGATGGGTTTGCCATCGCGGTCCGTTGGTAACCGGACGTTGTCGAGTGCCGATTGAACCGGGGCATCAAGGTCAATTTCTTGCTTGGATGCGGATACCGCAAGCAGCAGAGACGTGAAGACTTTGCTTAGCGAACCAATCTCAAAGATCGTTGATGGCGACACTGGCGTTTGAGAATCGGAATTTGCCAACCCGGCTACGGCACTTGATTCTTTTCCGTCGATGATGACGCTGATCGCGACTCCGACCAGTTGTTTTTCGCAACTTTGGTCGGCAATGTTTTGGACAAACGAAGCGACGTGTTGGTGGTCGATTGGTTTTGCCAAATGCTCTTCCTTTTCGAAGTCCGAGGTGCAGCCTACGTCGATTGAACCCAGCAGGCGATTGTTCAGCTTGCGTTCAATCTCTTTTTTGAATGGTAGCAATTCGTCTGATGCCGCGAGTTGGTGGATTTATAGATGTGCGTCGTCCACGTTGCCGCCAGAGAAGACACATCATCGAAGCGAACAGATATGGCAATCGAAAGACGTTCCTCTGACGAAGCCACGACTTTGCGTCAAAGCCATGTTGTGCGACGGTGAAGCGTCAGGCAGTTTCCCAATTCTCATCCGGGCGATCTTTGTCGCGCTGGATTTTGGCTTTCCATCCCGGCTCACGGCCGTAGTCTTTGTATTGAAGTCATCCGGGTCTCCAGTCCGGAAATAGTTCGGTCAGCAGTCCCTGGATGGCAACAGCATCGTCGCGATCGTGTATGCCGCAAACCTCAATGCCGTAAGTGTCATGAATTGGATCGACTGCTGAATAGTGGCTAAGCCAATCGAATCCGCGTTCACCAAGTTCCGCGATGACATCGGTGCGAACTTCGAACAGTTCAGGCGCGAACCGGAACACGTCGCGCTGGTCTTCATCGGATTCGCGGTCTCGAAAGCACTGCGGCGCGACGTCGGCATGTACAGGCTTGGTCAACAGCTTTGAAAGCCAATGGAACATCGATCTCGTCCGCCAAAAGGAAATTTTACGACCCCGCTTCTCATCGAAGGCAACAAGCGTCGCAACATCAGCCGGAATTATTCACGACGACGGGCGTTGGTTTGCGTTGAACCTCACTGACACAAAGGTCAAAGCTGGATTGTCGCCCTGATTTCGGTTCACCTCGTTGGCCCTCGTTGACGAAGTCCAAAACAGAGACTCTTTTCAAACCGGTGCGTTGTTCATTGGCTAAACTGAAAGTTACGCCCACGCCTTGTGAATAATCCGGGATCAAAATAGTTTACCCAAAATCCCAAAATAAACCACGTTGCCAAAACGACCGGTCCGGGTACCAAAATAGTACTGTCAACGCGAACCCTACAAACTGGCAACGCCAATCATCTGCGTAAAGGAGCACGAGATTTTCCGGTCTGCGGCTCCGTTCAACCCAATGTTAGTCCGTTGACCTGGCGTCAGTTGGTGCAATCCAGTCAGTGACGACCGACCCGCGAACGGTCAATGAAACAGCCTCGATTTCACTCGAATCTGACAGCCCAATTGTATCTATCATTAACCCGTCGTGACAGTAAATGAAATCATTGCCCCCGTCACGATAGATGCCGGTGAGTTTCGATTCGACAATTCGGCCGGATTTCAGACGAAACTGGACCCCATCGATTTGATTGTGCGCAACTACCCAGTCCACCCACAAGTACACACGTCCGTTTGGCTGTGCCTTCATCCCGCTAAATGCGAGTATGGGCTGAAAACGAGTACCGAATTCGATTTGTTCAATCGCCTCCAAGATAGCTCTGCCTTGTTGTAGGCTTGAAGCACCAGAAGCAATATTGGCGAGTGTAAGCCGTTTTGCCGCATTGAAATTGCTTCGACTAACAAGGTGTTGCCCGCCAACGACTGCGAATGCTACCACACTGATTGTCACCAATAAAGTCTTAACCCGGATTATTCACGACGACGGGCGTTGATTCTACGTTTGGCCAACAGGAGCAAGGGAAAAGCTGAACTTCAACAAGAATCGCGAATCATCCGATAGATGAAAACCACAGCGATCGTTTCATCGCATCAGAGTAACCGATCACTGTCGGAACTGATTCTGACGCCCACGCCTCGTGAATAATCCGGGCTTAAGTGAAAAACGAGGATTGCGCAAAGAAACGACCTTGGCGGGACAACTTCCGTGATCATCGAGCCGACGGTTGACTTGGCCAACCTGGAGACGGAGCGATGCAAATTTCTAAATCTTCTGTAACATCTTGCCGCGACCAATTCAACGTAGGAGCGTTAACCGTTTCGCGTGCATCAAATTGTTGTCGTACGGCCAAGCTGTTCGTTGTCCCAAAGGGGGAGTTCGTTTTCACAAACGCTGTCAGTTTGCCACAAGATTCGTCCATCTGACGAATGCTTGGTCATCATCGGGTGTCCAGTGGTAGTAGTAGGGTGGATCCGAACCAAACTCGCGAATGTATTGGAGGTATTGAACAACGATTTCGCATTGTTGCTTCGAGTAATTTGTATTGAAGTCGTTGCCTGCCCACCATGCAAGGCTTGCATCAGGGACTGGCATTGTTTTTGGGACGACACTCCGCATTGTCCACATGAATGAATCTGTGGGTTCGTATTCTGATTCATGTAGCAGTGAGGCAACCATGAATCCGGGTAGGTGATAGTTCCACATATGCGGCAGCGGCGCCAAGGAAAAGCCGATTGGCGGACTAATGTCGTAGCCGGCATTTCCGTAAAGCTTTGGAGGGACACTCGGCCCACGGCGACCGCACGTTAATTGTCGAGAAATTCGGCGTACAATTGATCAAGAGCGTCCTCGCTCCATCCGAGGGCCATTCTTTTGCCTCTGATATTATCATCGATGGTAGTGTCCAGCTGCAAAATGTTGGCGGCCA
>CALFWR010000124.1 GCA_937928555.1 uncultured Pirellulaceae bacterium | reverse complement strand
TTCAACAAGAATCGCGAATCATCCGATAGATGAAAACCACAGCGATCGTTTCATCGCATCAGAGACGCGGATCACTGTCGGAACTGATTCTGACGCCCACGCCTCGTGAATAATCCGGGATCAAAAGTCAAACAATGAATGAAGTGGGATTCCTGCTGTCTTTCCCGCACGCTTTTTGACAGCGCGCTTTTTGACAGCGCGCTTTTTGACAGCGCGCTTTTTGACAGCGCGCTTTTCGACGGCACACGGAGTGTGCCTACTACTTTGGTGCCTACTACTTTTGGTCGTCCAGAACTTCAACCGATGCGAACGTTTTTCCTTCAAGCATCTCGAGGCTTGCTCCGCCGCCGGTGCTGACGTGGGTGACTGAATCTTCGAATCCAAGCTGCCCAATTGCCGCCGCGCTGTCGCCGCCGCCGATGATTGAAACGGAATCACTGTCCGCAATCGCCTGGGCAACGGTCTTGGTACCTTCAGCAAAGGGGGCACACTCAAACACGCCCATCGGTCCGTTCCACACAACCGTCTTGGCGGACTTGATAATCTCTGCAAACTTTTTCGCGGACTCGGGACCGATATCAAAACCCTCCCAGCCATCTTGGATTTCTCCAGCGGCCACAATTTGCTTGTTACAGTTCGCGTCGTTGAACGCATCGCCGCAGTGCGTATCCACAGGAAGGACAAGCTTGTCACCGCCTTTGGCCATCAACTCTTTCGCCAATTCAACTTTGTCTTTTTCCACCAGGCTGTCGCCGACCTTGCCGCCATTGGCCAATGAGAACGTGTAAGCCATCGCGCCGCCGATCAACACGTGATCACAAACACCCAGCAGGTTTTCGATCACCTTGATCTTGTCCGAAACCTTTGCACCGCCCAGGATCGCCACGAAAGGACGCTCCGGTGCCGAGATCACACCGCTGAGATACTTGATTTCTTTCTCGACCAACGCACCGACAACTTTGGGTTTGGCTCCCATGGCTTTGGGCACGCCGAACATCGATGCGTGCTCGCGATGACAGGTCCCAAACGCGTTGTTGCAATAGATGTCTGCAAAAGCAGCAAGCTGTGACGCGAACGCTTCGTCACCTTTCTTTTCCCGCTCGTCAAAGCGAAGATTCTCCAAAACCAGAACCTCGCCGTCAGCCAACGCCTCTACTTTGGCCGTCGCGTCAGGCCCAACGGTATCGCTCGCGAAGTGAACGACCGAACCCAACAGTTCACCCAACCGCTGCGCCGCAGGACCGAGGCTCATTTCGGACTTCACTTCTCCCTTGGGTCGACCAAGGTGGCTCATCAGAATCAGCTTTCCGCCGCGATCGATGACCGACTTGATCGTCGGCAACGCCATCTCAATTCGGCGATCGTCGGTGATTTTCTGGTCACCATCAAGCGGAACGTTAAAGTCAACTCGCATGAGAACTTTTTTGGATGCGACATCGACGTCGGAGATGGTTTGCTTGGCCATGGATCTACTGAATAAAGGAAAAGTAACGAAGCGAAGAATTTACTCCAAGCCAAAGATCGCTTCCAGAGGCTGGGTCCAAAACCCTGGTGACTCCCGTTAAAGCCCAACGCAGGTCACCGGCAGCGCGTTAGCACCGAGGTTAAAAAGTGAGCCATTGGTCGGCGTCGCTAACGTGTCAATTGGCACCCGGGAACTTACGTTCCTCGGCTCACAACCGATGCGCGGCATCATTCGCCTTTTGCCGCGCGAATTTTCTTCACACATTGCCCCCAAGAAAGGAGAATCCTGGACTATTGAGCCCGAGCTACGCAACTACAGAATGTAGCGACTCAGGTCTTCGTCTTCGACAATCTTGCCCAGGCGTTCGGTCACGTAGTTGGCGTTGATCGTCACCGAACCTGTCGACATGTCGGGCGCTTCAAAAGAAAGCTCCTCCAGGAGATGTTCCAGGATCGTGTACAGCCGCCGGGCGCCGATATTGACCGTGGTCTCGTTAACCTTCGTCGCGATGCGAGCCAACTCCCGCACGCCATCGTCAGAGAATTCAAGTTTGACGTCTTCTGTTTCAAGCAAAGCCGCATACTGCCGCGTCAGGCTGTTTTTCGGTTCGGTCAGAATGCGTACGAAATCGTCCTCCGTCAAATCATTCAGCTCGACACGAATCGGAAAACGACCCTGAAGCTCGGGCATCAAATCGCTGGGCTGGTTCTTGTGAAAAGCACCTGCGGCGACAAACAGAATATGGTCGGTGCTGATGTAACCATGACGCGTTTTGACGGAAGTGCCTTCGACGATCGGCAACAGGTCGCGTTGAACTCCGGCGCGGGAAACGTCGGTCGATTTGGAGTCCGAAGCGATCACTTTGTCGATCTCGTCCAGAAAGATCATGCCTTCATTTTCTGCCAACTCGATCGCGATGGCGTTGACTTTTTCTTCGTCCATCATCGCGTCGCATTGCTGCTCAAAGATGACCTTGCGGGCGTCACTGACTTTCATCTCACGGTGTGACTGGGATTTGGGCATGATCTTTTCAATCATGCTTTGAAAGTCCCCATCCATCTGATCCATACCCATCCCGCCGATCATCATCGGCGTCGATTTCTGTTCCACCGAGACCTCGACGGTGCGGTCTTCCAATTCGCCGTCTTGGAGCATCTTGCGGAATTTCTCGCGAGTCCGCTCCAGCGACTCATTGGGCTCCCGTTCGCCGGACGACGTCGCGGCGAATGGATCATTCAGTGGACAGAGCATGTTCAACAGGTGGTCTTCGGTTTCCTTGTCGGCTTCGGGCTTGAGACGCTCCTGTTCGCCGGTTCGCACGATCGTGATCGCGTTGTCGACCAGTTCGCGGATCATGCTTTCGACATCGCGGCCGTAGTAGCCGACTTCGGTGTACTTGGTGGCTTCGACTTTGATGAAGGGTGAACCGGTCAGCTTTGCCAGGCGGCGAGCGATCTCCGTTTTGCCGACACCGGTCGAGCCGATCATGAGGATGTTCTTGGGCGAGACCTCACTGCGCATTTCGTCCGAAAGCTGCTGACGACGCCAACGGTTGCGCATCGCGATTGCGACAGCACGTTTGGCATCCGCCTGTCCGACGATATAGCGGTCCAATTGCTCGACGGTTTGGCTGGGTTTGAGAGGAGTTGTTGTTTCGGTCATGCTGCTGTTATGTAAAAGTGTAGACAGGTCGATTAACGCAATGAAATTCGTAGTGGCGGCTTCCAGTCGTCGCGTTACGCGTTGCGCGACGATTGGAAGCCGTCACGACGTAATCCCGGATTATTCACGAGGCGTGGGCGTCAGAATCAGTTGAGACAGTGATCCGCGACTCTGATGCGATCAAACGATCGCTGTGGTTTTCATCTACCGGATGACTCAATTTTCTTGTTAAAGTTCAGCTTTTCCCTTG
>CALFWR010000123.1 GCA_937928555.1 uncultured Pirellulaceae bacterium | reverse complement strand
TACTTGGGGTGGTGCTTGCGGATGAAGCAACACGAGGTGGTGAAGGAAATTCGGAAGCCACCAACACCGTGTCCTGATTGCAAGGTGGGTCATCTGCATCTGACGATGATCACCGATGCATCGGGGAAAGTGATCTACCGCCGACCGTTGCCGGGGCATACGGTGGCGTATCTCGATTCCGGTTGAAGCCTGTCCGACGCAACCATCTAATTACGACGCAAATCTTTGAAGCTTCCAGCCACAAAGTTCCTTCACGCTGCGCGCTCACAACGTAACAAACCAAAAAACAGAAAGAAAGAACCCCAATCAGGCTTCAATCGGGCATCTTGAACAAAGTGTTTGAGCTCCGGCGGGCACCAAAAGCAATTCAAACCGCACCATCACACCAACTCATCCACCGATCCAGCCTCAAAAACATGAGCCCGCAAAGTCAAACACTCAATTGCTATATCGCAGGCTTGTTACTCGTAACGATACGGTACCCATCAGTGTATCGGTCAATCGTGACGTTGTCGGGATCGCAAGGAAAGTGCTGGACAGACGAAATCATCCAGCTGTAGTCAATATCCGCATCTTCTTCGGAAGTTGCGAAAACCATCTGGTCCCAGCACTCAGCTCCAAACATCGCACGACGAAAACCGCTGAATCGCCTTAGTTCGCGATATAGTTTCTCGCGCACGATCTGCACAAGTTCTGCATCAACCAAGTCCGGACGCCGCGAGATTGCAGGCAGCGTTCCCAGCCCCATGCCGATCGGTGCTACTCCGGCAAACTCGACACCTCGGTAGACGAAAACCACAGCGATCGATTCATCGTATCTGAGTCGCGGACCACTGTCTCAACGGATTCTGACGCCCACGCCTCGTGAATAATCCGGGTCGATAATTCCCGTTGGGCTGGTTCCGGGGTTCAAAATCAAGTCGCTGCCGGGACATGGGGTAGAGATCAGCAAGCTCTGTCAGTTCGCGATCCCACCTCTGGGTGACCTCCATGACGACAACAAAGCCCGGCGGTTCGTCACGGATCAGCTCACTTGGTTTTTCGTGCTTCGTATTTGCTCCGTATCGGAAGCCAACACGTTGGGAGCCAGCTTGTACGACTGCGAGTTTCTTTGATGCGCAAGCGGAGAAATCGCCATTCGCTTCGACGCCGCCACGCATCCAGTTCACTTCAGTTGCCTCGCGATCGGGTATTGGATAAACTTCGTCGATGGATAGGGTACCTGAGAATTCAGCTTTGGTTCGCGAAGAGACTTCGGTCTTTGGAAGGATGTTTGCTGCTGTGGAAAAGGTAAAAGAACGCTTGGATCGCTCCTGTTCGGCGCTTGAAAACGCCAACATCCCCTATGCGATCATCGGAGGGCACGCCGTAGCGGCTTGGGTCGCGACAATTGACGACGGCGCGGTCCGCAACACGCGCGATGTCGACTTACTCCTGCGTGAAGAAGACTTGGTTCGCGCCGAAGTTGCCATGGCGGCAGCGGGTTTCGTTCGCGGCGAGGTCATGAACGTGGTCATGTTCCTGGACGGTGAAGACGGCAAGCCGTCTCAGGGTGTGCATATCCTGTTAGCCGGACAAAAGGTGAAAGAAAGTTATGCCAGTGCCGCTCCGTTAGTGGATCAGTTTCAGATGATCGATGACAAGCGGGTCGTGGAACTGGAAGAACTCGTGCAGATGAAGCTGAACAGTTACCGACGCAAAGACCAAACGCACTTACTGGACATGATCGGCGTCGGACTGATCGACGACTCCTGGCCAGGAAAGTTTCCAGCTGAACTTGGAAAACGACTGGTCGAATTGCTGCAAGACCCGCATGGGTAAGCGAAGCATCGCGTCCCCGCTCCAACGCGAGACTTCGGCTTCAGCATCTTTCTCCATCTCGCACTTCCCACTAATGAAGCGGAATCGCATTTTTTGGAATCGCATTTTTTGGAATCGCAGTTTTCGGAATCGCAGTTTTCGGAAGTGAATCCTGCCGCAACCTCGACTTTTCCACCTCGAACGCAGCAAGGCCGTTCAACCGTTCAACTTTGCCTCACCCGATCGACCGCGTTCGATTGCGAAATTTCGCCGCCAACCCGGATCGCGATACCAGCACAGCTCTAGTGGCGCGCTAGGCTTCAAGGCTGGATTCTTTTGTCGATGGATTGAAACAAATGAGCGTCAATTTCCGCATCCTGTTGCGGCACCACACACCGATCGGTGCGTTTGTGTTGGCGTTGCTGTGCCTGGCCTTATCATCATCGCTGTCTGTCGCTCAATTATTCAATACCGCTCAAACCTTCGACCCCCTTGGGCGTGGCCTGCTGAACCAGAACCGCGGTGTCATTTCCCCCCAGGGCGGGACCATCAATAATCTGGGAATCGGTCCTTTGCGCGGTGGGTCGTACCAGGGACCGCAGTTGCAACCACGGATTCAGACTCCGGTCAGGCCCAATGACAACTTTCCATTTGGCGTTCGGCAGCCACAGACGCTCAACCCGCTCCGCGGCCAATTTAACACACCGCGACTGCAGACCGGCCCGGCGTTTCAGCAACCGCAGACGCCGCCGCCGTGTGGAGGTTGTGCGCAGCCCGGATGTCGCCATTGCCAAAGTTCCAAACGAAGGCACTTCATCCCCAAACTTGACGGTCGCAAAACGCCGGGCCAACAAGGCCAACTTTTGATGACACCGTCACGCATTATCGCTCCGGTTGGCAGCGAAGTCGTGGTGCTTGCGGGCATCTGCGGCGGCGATGGATACTTTGCCACCAACCAACCGCTGGAGTGGATGCTTTCCAATGACAGCGTCGGCCAGATTATCGAAGTCGGCGGGATGCATCATCCGACATTCAACAAAGTCGTTCCACCCCAAGCCAACAAGTTCGACGGCCAGTATGCGCACGGCCGAACGGGCCTGAAAGAAATCGTGCTGACACGCGGCACCCCCACACCTTGCGACGACATTCAGCTCCGCAAGGGCCAGACTTTTGTCAGCATTTCTTCTGCGTCCCCGGGCACGACCTACCTGACCGGCGTCGCGCCACGAGCTGAAAGCTGGGACCGTCGCCGAGCGACCACGCGGATCTATTGGGTCGATGGCACTTGGGCGGTACCAGCGCCAATCCGGGCGACAGCGGGAACCGTTTCACCACTGACGACCGTCATCAGCCAGGCGGATGGCAACGGCGGGATCGATGGCTGGAAGGTCCGCTACACAATCGTCGGCGGAGCCCCGGCGGAGTTCGCTCCTGCCGGGTCACAAACGGCCGAAGCCACCTCTTCGAGCAGCGGGGAAGCCACCGTTCAGATCCGTCAACGCGCCGGCCAGTTCGATCCTGGCACAACCCAAGTCCGCGTGGATATTGTGCGTCCGGCGGTTTTGGGGGAAAGGGAACTTCTTGTCGAAAGCGGAATCACTTCGGTCACATGGAGTGCGCCAGCGCTGACCATTCGTGCGATCGGTGATGCGACCGCCGGCATCGACAAGCCTTTTAACTACCGCATCGAAGTCACCAATCCGGGCGACCAGTTGGCTCGTGACGTCGTCGTCCGCACCAAGGACTTTGACCCGGATATTGAATACATTTCCGCCACGCCCAAGCCAACGCAGTACGGTAGTCAGTACGAATGGGAGATCGGCGACCTGCCCCCGGGTTCTCCGCCGCAAATCATCGACGTGCAACTTCGCACCAAAAAACGGGGCACCATCGGGCTGTGCTTCGAAGTCGCCAGTGACAGCGATCGGCTCCGCACCGAAGCTTGTGCCCAAACCGAAGTCAGCGCTCCCTGTATCGGGCTTGAGATCGAAGGACCGGATACCGCTCGCGTTGGCGAAGAGTTGGTTTACGAGATTGGCTTGGTGAATCAGTGCGAAGAGCCGTTGCGGAACATCCGTTTGCGGATCACTCCCGACGCCGCCCTTGTCGCCGACGGCACATCATCGCGTGTCATCGAAGCCACGATTCCGGAACTTGGATTCGGGCAAAGACGCGATTTGCCGTTGGGTTTGCTGGCCACCGCGCCGGGACGACATTGCTTCCGTCTGGAGGTCACTACAGAAAACGGCGACGCATCGGAAGCCCTTGAATGCGTGGTGGTTCGCCAACAGGGCCAGCCCGCGGTTGACTTGCAACTCCAGGGCGGCGCTCCGGTGCGTGTGGGAGAGCGAGTGACGGTCAACGCGATCGTGACCAACACTGGCAACACGGCGTTGAACGCAGTGTCGCTGATCAACGAGTACCCACGTTCACTTTCACCGAAACGAATTTCCGAAAATGCCGAACCGGTGCTCGACCCCAACGAAGATCCTTCGTCGCCTTTGGTGATGAAACTTGGCCGGCTCGAGCCAGGCGATGAAGCATTCGTGGTGCTTCAATACGAAGGCTTGCAGGTCGATCCTGACGCGCAACTGTCTTTTTCGGTCACCAGCAGTGAATCGGCCAGCAATACACGGGGCTTGCCGATTCGCGTCGAACCTTCTGCTTCAGGAGACAACCGCGGCCGCGATCCAAACCGGCCTGAGTTCACAGACCCCAGCAGACCGCGTACTGACTCCGATGGCAACCCCGTATTCCCCTCGACTCCGACGGTGCCGCGTGACAGGCCTGCGAATCCCACTGGCCCTGAACCTCGGATCGAGATTCCCCAGGAAGAGCGTTCGTCACCCAGCAGGGGGCTTGGCATTCGAATGCAACTCGGCAGTGAAGCGATCAGCATTTCCGGTCAGCAGCAAGCCGCGGTACGATTTGTTATCACCAACAACGACACGGTGCCTCACGAGGACGTCGATATTTCACTATCGATGCCGCCGGGGTTACGTTTTCTTGGGACAGACTTCGGAGATACGCGTCTGGGGATTGCCAATGCGGTGACCGAGCAATCTTCTCGAATCGATTACACACGTCGGCAGGTTCTTCGCCCCGGAGACGAAATCGCCCTGATCATCGGCGTCGCCGGTCAGCAGCCAGGCCGCCATACGATCGGGGTGCAAGTCGAAAGCCTTCAGTCACGCGCGGTCACCGATAATATCAGCATTAGCGTCAATCCCTAACCGCGCTGGCGACCACGTTGACCGAAATCGGCACAGTGCAGTGCTTAGAACGGAGTACTAAGTACTCAGTACCGAGTACCCAGTTCTCAATAACGCGTACTCTGTATTCCAAACTCCGTACTCAGCACTCAATACTCAGCACTCAGCACTCAGCACTCAGCACTCAGCACTCAGCACTCAGCACTCAGCACTCAGCACTCGGTACTCGGTACTCGGTACTCGGTACTCAACCAGCTACTCACCCATCCCGGCAACGATCTCCTTGGTGATTTCAGTCAACTGTCTCTGCCGAACCGTCAATCGCCGCAGCGCGGCACGAATCTCCGGGTCACTGGTCTCCCCAATCAGATCGTCGGGATTCTCAAGCATCTTCGCATATCGACCGTGTCTTTTCAAAATCCGACTTTGCAACGCTCGCAACATCCGAATCTCGGCAAGCTGATTGATCAGCGAGTTTTCACCTGGGCGACCGCTTCCCTTTCCACCGTTCCTCCGCCCCGAACGCGCATCCGCCTCGCGATCCTTTTGCTCCTGAGCCAAAGCTTCGATCAAGTAATTCAACGTATCGATAACATCGCTTTCAATCTCGACCGTCACCGCACCCGTTTTGGCCAACGACAAACGCGACGCCACCTGCTGCATGTCCTCCACCATGTCTTCAACCGTCTGCGGAAACGCAACCGACGTCCCATCCTCTCGTAACAACAGCAACGCCCGCGATGCTTCGGTTGAAATCGACGTTTGCTCGGTGGCAAGTTTCCCGGCATTGATTTCAAAATCCGCCTTTCGCTGCGCCGAAGGAATCGCACCGAGCATTTCGGTCTGTTCGCGGACTTTCAATTCGCGTTGCAACATCTTGCGAAACCGCCCCTCCAAAGCCGCCAGAGTCCGCTCCACTTCTTCCTCACGAAGCTGCCGCAGGATTTCTTCGAGCTCGCGTTTGGCGTCGGCAAGTTCCCGCTCTGCTTCGAGCATCCGTTCAATTGACTGATCGCGTTTGGCTTCGTCAAGGCGTTTCTTGGCCTCCCGCATCCGCTCAGCCGCACGACGAATTTTCTGCATCGCCGGATGCCCTCGCTGGCCGGATTGACCCTGCTGACCGGATTGACCCTGTTGACCCTGTTGACCCTGTTGGCCTTGTTGGCCTTGTTGACCTTGTTGACCTTTGCCTTGAACCGGCTTTTCCCCCTTGCCATCGGTGTCCCCGTCAGACTCCTGCGAAGATCCGTTACTAGGATCCTCCGACGGATCTTCGTTCTCATCGCTTTCGCTGGCTTCTTTTTCGTTGTCTGCGATCCTGTCTCCGAGATTTTCGGTCTGTTCCGTTGTTTTTTTCTGCGACTTGGCCAGCCTCGCTCCATCAACACTGCCTTCGGCCTGGCCGCGGATCGACTTTTGGATTCGCAACAAACGTTCAACCTCTTTGAGATACTCCTGGTTCCGCCGCAGTTCGTCCTTGATACGTTTGCTACGGTCTTCGCTCTGTAAAAGTCTGAGCAGTTTCTTCAACTGACCGATGGCTTCGCCCTGTCCGTCTTCCGCGTCCTTGAGTTCGTCTTCGTTGATCAAGTGAACGATCGAATCGAGCAAGTCCGCAGTGCCCTGCTCCTGGGAAAGCACGTACGCTCGCCTGAGGAGTTTGGCACGAGCCGGATTGTTTTCCTTTTCAAATTCAACCAGTGCCAACAGCTTCGCTTCAAGCTCACTATATCGCGTTGCCACCCGATCCTGTCGCTTGTCTAGGGCTTCCTCCTGCTTGTCCTGTGGACAGGACAACAAGCCACCCCAGGCAGAACACAACACCAGCGTTAGCACGCGAAAGATCGAAACCGGATTGATCAAGCTATTCATCCAACAGTCCATCAAATGCATCTTTTTGTCGTTTATCGCCCGTCTGATCCCGAATCATTTCCTGTTCCTTGATCAAACGCCGAACCAAGTCCAGCAATTCATTCTGCGTTTCATACTTTACCAGCCTTGCCAGCACCGCGTCGATTTCCGCCAGAACCACGTCGGTCTCACCAAGCCCCTTCTCTGTCAGGCTGGCCGCAGAATCTTCCGCAGAGTTGCCACCGACGCCTTGGTCGATCTGCTTCAGCACCTCTTCGAGCTGCCCCACCGTCTGCAGCAACGCTTCGATGGACCCGCGCGGAATTTTCCGCAGCGGCACGACCACGTCATCATTGATTCTCCGCTTGCGGTCCTGGGCATCGATTCTGTTGTTGATCAGTTGAAGCTTCAGGTTCTCGAACGAATTTGCCACGCCGCCGATTTCCTGCCGGGACTTTTGCATCTGATTTTCACTGCGTTGCGCGAACACGATGCGCAGAGCCTGCCGTCGCAGTTCCGCCTCCATCGAATCATCACCCGGTTCTGCTACAACTTTTTGTTCTGCGTCGGACGTGACCGCGCGTGTTCTGGCCAGATACTTCCGCACGTTGGTGACTTCGCCAAAAATCTGCTCAAGCCTCCGCCGCTGCGCCACTTCCTGGCGTTCGAGCATTCGCACCAGGCGATCCGCCGAAACCAACTCAAAGGTGAACTTCTCACCGACACCCACGTTTGGCCCTGACTCGCCGATCCTGAAAAAGTCACTGGCTTTGACGACGAAGGAAATTTCAGAACCGTCATCAACTGGCAGATTCAATCCTGCCCGACCGAGCTCCTCAAGGTCAATCGCCGCGTCCATCTTCCCCTTGGAGCCAATCGTCTCCTCCGCGGGCGGCAGCTTGCGGTTGGGAGCTTCGATTTCAACCCACGCTTTTTCCACCAGGTAATCGTCAGTCACCTCGCCCTCAAAAGGCAAAATTGCCTCGGGAGTCACCGCCGTGCCCAGCCCTTTCAGACGCGTAATCACGTCCGGAGCCAAATCACGAATCGGTTCGATCTTCATCGTATGTGGCACGCCCGAAACGATACTGTCACCATCAACAAGGTATATCTGCAACGTCTCCATCTCGCCCAGCGGGTCCCCCTGGAAAGTAAACTCACTCCCGGCCACATCACCAAATCGCATTTCCGATCGAACCGCATCCCAGACGTACACTTTCTTCAACGGCTTGTTGGCGTTACCCCGGACGGTGTACTTCGTCCCATCCGGCAGCGCCGCCCTGCCGGTCCATTCGATGCGCCTCGGCGTCCATGACATCACGCCAGGCTGGGACAGATACTCGGGGAACGTACAGTCCAAGCTGGACTGAACCACCCCCGGCCCATCGACGATTTCGAACTGAAACGGCCCTATGCGATCGTCTTCTCCGCGTAACGTGAACGTCATCGGTGACAACAATCCTTCCAGAGGCGCCCCCACAAGCTGGTACCCCTGCCATCCCTGGTCGACGCGACCAAAGCGATTGAGAACCTGAGCGCCATTTGCGCCACCGGAATTGCGAAAGTACATCAGGCAACTTTCTGGCAGCGCCCGCCACGTTGCCTCCGAATCCGACTCCTGAGCCCGAGCCAACAACGTCACCGACGCTCCTCGGGGCACGCGAAAGACCCCGTTGGCGTCCGGCCGAATCACCTGACCCAGTTCCTCAATTCCCTCAACCGCGATCTCATTGCGAATCCGAATCCCGACCAGCTCAAGTTTCACTTTTCGCGGCCATGGCGAATCGCCCAGCAGATACAACCGGTCCGCCGCCCGCTTCAGGTTGGGAGTATCCGCAAAAGCAAACCCTCCAACGGTCAACAAAAGCAACCCCGCCACGATCAGGCCACGCCACAGGAAACCGGAATCGATCACATTGCCAATTTCAACTTCGTCGACCAGTCGCTCTGCTTTGTCGCGAGTCATCTCCAGCATCAAACCGTCGGTCGCCACTTCGGCGCGATCCGTCGCCTCGCAGTGCTCGACTGTAGTGATCAGGGATTCGTCAAATTTTGGGTACGCTTTTTCAACAAGCAACGCCATGCTTCGATTCTTCATCGAAACAAAGATTCTTTTGATGATCAGCCGGTAAAGCTGCCACAGCAACAGCAGTCCCGTGGCCACCAGCAGACAAATTCTCATCGTCCGCGAAAGCTCACCGAACCCGAACCGGACCGGCAAGTAGTCCATCGCAAAGCTCAGCCAAAAACAGACCACCGCAGCGGCGACGATCGCAACAAGTCCATCGATCAATACGATTATTCGAATTCGACGTCGAAGGCCGCCCAGGCAACCTGCGATTCGCGGCGCAAACTGCCTGAGGTTGCGAAAAGAAGTTGACCGCGAGCCGTTGTTCATTGAAAGAAAGCCAGATGAAAGGAGCCTTTCCAGCTTATCCGAAGCCCACGTTTTCATCTACCAAACGCAACCGATCGGACTTTAAACTTTTTTGACCCGTCGGATTCCCCGTTGCGACTCTTCTGCCAATAACCCTGTTTTTCTTAATCCTGCTCGAGTTGACAGTTATCGGCTTTACGGGCCAATCTGGGCTGTACCGTAGAGTGTTCTCTGCGTCCCTTTGACTCAATCTGCACGAAAATAAATGAGCACAGGCAATATTGATCCGTCCGCCGACGTCAGCATTGATGACATGTTGGATCGAATTAATCGCATGGCAGCCGGCGAAGACCCTAACACTCCGGTCACCGCGAATCCAACTCGACCCGCTCTCTCTCCGGCGCACCAACCCGCCAGCAACACCCCGATTCAGGGAGCCGGAGCCCGAGTGGTTGACGACAACCGCGAAGACAACAACACTTTCATGCCGATTGAGCCGCAGGTGCTGGCTGATACACACATCAACGAATCGCTGATCGAAGAACTTGTCTGCAAGTACCTCCTTGCCGCAGGCGAAGCATCAATTCGCAACATCAGTGAGCAAATCGGCATCTCGTTCAACATCGTCGAAGCCATCATCGTCCGCCTGAAGTCCGAACAAATGCTCGGCTACATCGACCAGGCGGCCATGAACGACTATATCTGCAAGCTGACAGAGTCCGGTCGAAGCCGAGCCAAAGACTACGCTGGCACCTGCACGTATTTTGGAGCCGCTCCGGTCAGTTTCAAGGACTACGTCGACAGCGTCAACGCACAGACGATCAACAACCAGAACCCAAGCGTTGCCGATCTCGAACGGGCTTTCTCCGACCTGCTGATCGACCCCACCATGATGATTCGCCTCGGGCCTGCGGTGAACAGCGGTCGCGGCATGTTCCTGTTCGGATTCCCGGGTAACGGCAAGACATCGATTGCCGAGCGGATCACCGCTGCCTTTGGACCGCACGTCTGGATTCCCCGCGCCGTCGTTGTCGACAAAGACATCGTGAGAATTTTCGATCCGATGAATCACGAGGAAGCCCCCGTCCAGGAGTCCGGCGACATCCTTGACGACGTCCGCTTCGACCGTCGCTGGGTTCGCATCAAGCGTCCCACGATCGTGGTTGGCGGCGAGTTAAAGATGGAACACCTCGAACTTCAACACAATGCTGCGACCGGAATCAGCGAAGCCCCCGTTCAGATGAAAAGCAACACCGGCTTGCTGCTGATTGATGACTTTGGCCGTCAGCAAATGACCGTCGACGAGCTTCTCAATCGCTGGATCGTGCCGTTGGAAAAACGTTACGATTTCCTCAACACAAGCAACGGCAAAAAGATCCAGGTTCCCTTCGACCAACTGGTTGTCTTTTCAACCAACCTCGAACCCAAAGACCTCGTTGACGATGCCTTCCTGCGTCGTATCCCGTACAAAATCGAAGTCCCCAATCCATCGATAGAAAACTTCGTCAAGCTGTTCGAGATCATGTGTGACAAAGTCTTCAAGGTCGAGTACAAGCCCGAGATGGTGAAGTACCTGCTGGAAAAGCACTATCTTCCGGTGGACCGACCGTTGCGAAACTGTCATCCACGCGACCTTATTTTGCAGGTTAAAAACTACTGCAAGTACCTGCAACTTCCATTCGAACTCACCGAAGAGTCATTGGATTTTGCCTGCGACAACTACTTCGCAATCATGTAACGGCAGTCGGGACTCGAGGCGAAATCAGGTCTGCTTTCGCCGGGGCCCGAGAAAGAACGCGTTGGTCGTCTTTTGATACTCACGATAATCATCACCCTTCGACTTCACCGCATTCTCTTCGGTGATCGGTATCCCGGTCTTGCGAGTCAAAAAGTAAAACATCGCCGCCGGGGCCAATAGCGACAGCCAACCCATGGGCGCGGTGATCGCCATCAAGCCATACGAAAACCAGTGCAGCCACTCGAAGAAATAATTCGGGTGACGGCTGTAACGCCACAGCCCCTCGCGACAAACTTTATCGTGATTGCAGGGGTCTCTTTTGAAACGGGCAAGTTGCGAATCGGCGATCGCTTCGCCAATCACCGCGATGGCGAATATGGCAACGCCGGCAATATCCAGCCATCCGAGGTCAGCCGAATTGTTTGCGGCAAGAAAAACAGGAATCGAAAACAAGAAACACCCTATCGCCTGAAACTGGTAAAAGCGAAACAGCCTCGCCTGAGCCTGCTTGCCCCATTTCTTTTTCAAGTCCCGATATCGCGGGTCTTCAGGCGTCCGCTGCCAACGGGTGAAAAGATGAAAGCTCAACCGCATCGCCCAAACGAAAATCATTCCCGCAGCCAGCCAACGCCTGGCGGGACTTCCGTAGCCAACGATGCAATAAAACAACCCCAGCGAAGCCACCGTCAGGCTCCAGAACACGTCCGCAATCCCGGCATCACCAAGCCGCTTTTGCAGATACCAGATGACTGAAAACGCCAACAACACAACAAAAAAAGCGATCGCCAGCATCGTCGGCCATGGCTTGTCGAAAAGCGGCAATCCCCAAAAAGCAACCAGCGTCATCGTCATCTCCAAGCCCTCTGAGCAGGTTCCGTTACCTGCCCTCGAAAGATTGTATCAAACTTTGCCGACACAGGCTTTCCCCGGCCCTGTGGACCAGTGGATTTCGCATCGCGTGGATATCATCCCGCTTACATCTTTGCCGGATCCAGCCGACTTTCGGGCCTTCCAAACATCACCTGAACGCAGTTCACCCGCCGCTCCTCAAACGCCGCTTCGCAATACGACAGATAGAAATTCCACAACCGAATCAGATGCTCGTCATAGCCCAATCCACGAACGTCACCCAACCGAGAAAGAAATCGCTCCTTCCAGTGCGAAAGCGTCGTTGCGTAGTGGGGCGTCATGTCGTCCAAATGCAACATCCGCATATCCGTCGCCTCGCCGGCAGCCCTTTGCAGCGACCCGACACTGGGCAAACATCCACCTGGAAATACAAAAGCCCTAATAAAGTCGACGCTGTTGATGTACTGTTTCCAGTTTTGCTCACTCATCGTGATCGCCTGCAGCAGCATCTCGCCGTCGGGCCTTAATCGATCGCAGCACGACTTGAAAAAGCCATTCATGAATTTGTGCCCCACCGCTTCGACCATCTCGATCGAAACGATTTTGTCATACGACCCCGTCAGTTTTCGGTAATCTTCTTTCAACACCTTCACCCGGTGCTCCATCCCGGCGTCTTCCACTCTCTGGCAAGCCAATCGATATTGCTCCTCCGAGATGGTCGTCGTGGTCACGTTGCAGCCGTAACGGGACGCCATGTGTACCGCCATCGCACCCCAACCGGTCCCGATTTCGAGGACTTCCTGGCCGGGCTGCAGGTCCAGCTTTTTGCAGATCCGATCCATTTTCACCAGCGACGCGGCATGCAGCGGATCGCTAACGCTGGGAAACTCGACCGCCGAGAGTTTTGCGTCAAACACCCCGCTGGAATAATTCATCGTCGGATCAAGGAACAGCTTGTAAAAGTCATTCCCAAGGTCGTAGTGCTGGACGATGTTTCGCTTGCTGCCATGAATCGAGTTCGCTCGCCGGGCGTGCCGAAGCTTCCACAGTCCCTGCCGCACAAAGGACACCGCACGGTTAAGCGTACTGACTTCGCCGATGTTGCGAATCATGATCCGAATCAGTGCCGTCAGATCGCTACACGACCACTGGCCGTCCATATACGATTCCGCCGAACCCATCATGCCGCCGGTCAGCACACGTCGATAGAACGCCGGATCGGAAACCAGAATCGCCGCGTGCAAACCATGACTGTGCCCACCAAGGGTCTGCACCTGGTGGCCATCGATCACATCAATACGACCCTGCGATATCCCTTTCAGCTTGCCCAAAAGTTTGGCCGCGACCGCAGAGCCGCTGGCCGTTCCACTGGCCGAAACGAAATCTGCTGACGGATTGACTTCCCAAGACCAGTTTCGAGGTGTCGCGACGGGCCTTGTGTACAAGTTTTCCCGACGCAAACCGCAGTCGGAGTTCTCGATTGTTTGACTCATATTTTTTCGGCAGCCAGAGAGGAAGTTTCATCAGTGAGCCCCGCTTGCCCGGCGGGGTGGAAATGTGGCGACACACTGTTTGGATGCGACACCTTTTCTTGTTTGTTATTTTGATTTGCAGATCCATCCGGGTGCGGCACAACGGGAACACCTTTAAGGTATAGCTTGAACGCTTGCCAGTAGATACCCGCAAAGACTTGCAGGGTCATGACCGGAAAGCGAATCAGAATCCAGTTCAAATTCCAGCCGTTGATCTCGCTTCGATCAAGCAACATCGAGACGTCAAACTTTCGCACTCCATCCTGAAAGTTCTGCATCTTTACGCCCAACTGCTCACCCGGAATCGTGAACAGCATTCGATACTCCATGTCCATGGGCATAAACGGCGAAACGTGAAAGTCCTTTTTTACCCGGTCGGCGACGACACGTTTTTGCTTTGCTTTTGCTTCATCGCCACCGTGAATCACGTAGAAATGCTGCTCGCCCCAGGGCGTGTTGTTGACTTCCGCCACAATCGCTTCGATGCGGCAACCGTCAGCTGAATAGCAGTAGTAAAATGCAACCGGGTTCATCGCGAATCCAAAGTACCGAAACTGCGTCAACAAGCGGACTGCTCCGATTTCTTTTTCGCAACCGTGCTCACGCAGTGTTTCGACAACGCAATCTTTCAACGCCTTGTCGGCGGGAAAGTGTTTCATGTGGTCAGCCCGCCTGAATCGCGCGATCGCACGCCGCGTCGCCGACCAAAACCAGCGACCCCGAAAAAGCTCACCCAACTCGTCTAGGTCGACGAACATCATGTACGCAGGAAACTTGAACGCGTTTTCAATTTTGCCGCGACGCCGATGACGGATCATCCCGCGATAAATGCAACTGGCGAATTCCTTTGGCATCAACGAGCCTCAACCAGTGGAACCAACGGACCACCAGAATCGCTACCAGACCTTTCAAAGGCCTGCACCACACGCAGCGCCGACGCGACGCCGTCTTCGTGAAAGCCATTGCCCCAGTAAGCCCCGCAGAACGAAGTCCCATTGCGACCGATCAGTTCGTGATGACGCGCCTGCATCCGACTCCGCCCCGCACTGAAAGTCGGATGGGCGTAATCGATCTCCGCGACAATGTTTTCTTCTTCGATCATGCTCGATCCGTTCAACGTCACACACCAGGTGGTCTGTGATTCTAACGACTGCAGGATATTCATGTTGTACGTCAGCGTCGCGGCTTCGGATTCCGCTTTGGGATTGAAGTAATTCCACGATGCCCACGCTCGCCTAGTCCGGGGCAGCAGATCGCTTTGCTTGTGAAGAATCGCCTTGTTCTTTTGATAGGGAAACGCACCCAGTATTTCCCGCTCTGTTTCGCTCGCACCCTCGCCCAGAATTCGCAGTGCCTGATCGCTGTGACAGGCAAAAACCACATGGTCAAACGAATCACTGCCGCCACGGTGGAACACTTTCGCGACCGCGCCGCTGCGGTCGACTTTGTGGACTGGGCAATTTAACTGAAAAAGGTCCGTCCAGCCTTGGGTGATTTTACGCACGTACTGCTGCGAACCGCCCGATACGACTTTCCACTGCGGACGCTCGCTGACGCCCAACAAGCCATGATTGCGGTAGAACTCAACAATGAATCGAATCGGAAACTGGCGAAACGTCTCATAGGAAGACGACCAGATCGCAGCGCCCATCGGCAAAAAGTATTGCTCGACGAACTGCTGCGAAAACTTGTGCCGCTGCAGGAACGACTGTACCGTTTCGGCTTCGCTGGCGTCCTCGTCGCGAGCAAGAATTTCTTTGCCGATGCGAAAGAACTTCAACAGGTCCCAGAGCAGTCGGTAGAATCTTGGGTTGACCAGATTCCGCCGCTGGGCAAACAAACCGTCCAGATCCGCACCGCGATACTCAAGACCCGTTTTCTCGCATTTGACGCTGAAGCTCATCACCGTGTCCTGCGATGGGACTTCGTAGCGATCCAGCAATTCGATGAAGTTCGGATAGGTTCGATCATTGAAAACGATGAAGCCCGTATCGATCGCCAACGGACCTTCGGCAGCATCGACTTCGATCGTGTTGGTATGGCCACCGATGTAGCTTCCCGCCTCGAAAACTGTCACGTCGTGGTCGTGGCGTAACCTCTCTGCCGCAACCAGCCCGGAAATTCCGGCTCCAACGATCGCAATTTTCATCCATTCCCTTTTCTTGGCGGCCAACAACAGTTCAAGCGATGAAAACCGCGAACCGCCAATACTCACAACAGGGGGTGAAAAAAAATTGGCACGCCACCCATCGCCAAGTCCTCGCCAAGTCCTCGCCAAGTCCTCGCCATGGCGCGCTAACGTGAGCCGTTGGCCGCAAGGCCTCGGGTGCGAGCCTGAGTAAATTCGGACGTTTTCACCCGGCCGCTTACGCGTCTCGGCTCACGGAACTCAAACACCCGGCCGCCTACACGTCCGGCTTGCCACGCGCGTTCGCATCAGTTCAACTCAAGCTGCCAGAACTCGACGTCGATCCACTTGTCGAATTTCCAACCGACGCCGGGAAAGACCCCGATGCGGTGAAACCCCATCGCTTGATGAATCCCAACGCTTGCCTCATTTGGTAGAGAGACACCTGCAACCACGGATTTTATCCCCGATTCCCTGAGCCGATTGAACAGTTCAGCATACAGCTGCCGCCCGAGTCCTTTTCCTTCGGCACCGACTCTCAAATAGACCGCCGATTCGACCACGAAACGATACGCCGTTCGCTCCCGCCACTTTCCCGCATACGCGTACCCCTCAACAACGCCTTCTGTGTTCTCAATTACGATCCAGGGAAAACCCTGACCGGTGACTCTGTCGATTCGCTGTTCCATTTCTGCAGCGTCGACGTCATCCAACTCGAACGTGATGATCGTGTCGCGGATGTAGTGGTTGTAGATTTCCGCGATCGCTGCAGCGTCAGATTGGCTTACGTTTCGTATCATTGTCACTTTTCGAATGAACCCGGATTATTCGCGAGGCGTGGGCGAAACTTTCAGTTCCGCCGATGAACGCCGCAACAGTTCGAGAAATCTCCTGGTTTGGCATTAACCGGAATTATTCACGAGGCGTGGGCGTCAGAATCAGTTGAGACAGTGGCCCGCGACTCTGATGCGATGAAACGATCGCTGTGGTTTTCATCTACCGGATGATTTACATTTCTTGTTGAATTTCAGCTTTTCCCTTGTTCCTGTTGGCCAGACGTAGAATCAACGCCCGTCGTCGTGAATAATCCGGGATTAACCGGAATTATTCACGACCCCGGTCGTGAATCGCATACCACTGTTCGGCCGAATCGGTCTCCTCCACCACGTTCACTCCTGCGGACTCTTTGCGGATCCGTTTTTGAATCCGCGAGGAAACCACCAAACTGCTGATCAAAGCATTGTCATCGAAGCCAAAAGACTTCAACACCTGAAGTGTGCTTTCTGGAAGCCGCTGCCGGACCACTGCATCTTCGAACGACACGTAATAGCCGATTTCGACCACCGCCGGAAAGGACTTTGCAAACGCCAACAGCCGAATATCTCTGGGACCATAAGGGTGGCGTTCGGCAATCATCATCGCAATCCGTCCCGAAAATCCGCCGTCATCTCTTTCAGTTCTTTCGACCAACGGCTCAAGCGTATCCGACAAACCCAGATACACATCCGAGACCGCGTCCGTGGCGTGCTCGTTCAACCATTCGGCACCCGGCTCTGTGTCGATAATCTGATAGGCGATGCCATTTTTTTCCAGCATCAACTGACATTCGCTGAACACGCGAGGAAAATGCGCCACCAACCAGACGGACTTGCCTTGGGACTGCTGGAGCTTGATCGCGTTGTGGACCCCGTCGTACAGGACTTCGCGCGTCATCGCGAAAGAATCAGGATGCTCGACACAGCGATGGCTGGAGAAAAAAGCTTTCAGCAACGACAGCATAAATTATCCAGCCCGTTGGCAAGTTTGATCACCGATGTTTACCCGGAATTATTCACGAGGCGCGAGCGACAACACTACGAATCGTCGTCGGACTTGGTTTCAGCTTTCTTCTTCTTTGGCTTTTTGGTGGTGGTTTTTTTCTTGGTTGTTTTCTTTTTGGCAGCCTTCTTTTTGGTTGCCTTTTTCTTGGCAGCTTTCTTCTTTGGAGCCGCTTCTTCGCCGCCTTCGTCCTCGCCCTTCTTCTTTTTCTTCTTGCTCTTGCGAGGCGCGAATTCGAATTCCAGCTTGCCGGTCTCGCGAACGAGCTTCAGATGGGCCGCGAATGGACGGCCTTTTTTGGAGATAAAGCCCGGCATCAGGTCCGTTTTACCTTCCATGAACAGCTTGCGACCCTGTTCGGTCGGAATTTCCTTTTTCAAAATCGTCTTGCTGATCCGCACGCCGCGATCGTTCTTTTTCTTGGCCATGTCGGGAGCCAAAAACGCCCGCGCGTTCTCGTAAACCTTGACCATCTCGGTCGACCCATCAAGGATCGGACATTCGCAGATGATCTGCTCGTCGGTAAGATTTTCGATCTCGCTTTCGCGCTCCTCGTCCCCTTCGAACACAAAGTTGAGCTTCCAGACTTTCTTGGGTTTCTCCAGTACCAGTTCGGCGGTGAACGGCTGGCCAAAACGATTCTTGAACGTCTCGATCGGACCGACGCGTAGGTTATTCAAAAGCTCTCGTGCCTGATCTTCGGTCAACTCATGACTGGCAATGTGCTTTTTGACTTTGAAAATGCACTCGGGATCTTTGCAGGTAAACAGCCCGTCGGTCTGGCTGTGTTCCATCTTGCCGCATTCGGGACACTTCGCTTGGATGTCGGGAAACACGCGGTTGACGATTTCTTCAGTGAACGATTTCGTCTGATCGACAATCGTACACGTCATGTCGCGAATCTCTTTCATGAACACTTCACGTTCGAGCTTGCCCTGCTCCATGGCTTTGAGCTTGTACTCCCACTCGCCGGTCATCTCCGGAGAAGCCAACGCCGTGATGCCCATCTGTTCAAGCAAATCAATCAACGCGATGGCTTTGTTGCTGGCGACCAGTTCACTTTTGCGGATCTCATTGCGGAACAGATACTTCTGCCGAATCAGGCCTTCGATCGTCGCCGCACGGGTCGCCGGCGTTCCCAGCCCCCGCTCACTCATCGCGTCGCGAAGTTCTTCGTCTTCCACGCGTTTGCCCGCGGTTTCCATCGCAGAAAGCAGGGTCGCATCGGTGAATCTTGCCGGCGGACGGGTCTCTTTGGCTACGACTTCGATTTCGGTGTTGCTCGCTGTTTCGCCGTCCTGTGCGGCACAAAGTTCATCCGCCGAGGCAGCCACTCCGGGCTTGCGACCGTAGACCTCCAGGTAGCCCGGCACGACAAGGACTTTACCGTCGGTCTTGAACGAATCAGCGCCAATCCGCGTGATCCGTTTAGTGATTTCGTATTCGGCGTGCGGGTAAAAGATCGCCAGGAATCGCTTCAGAACCAAAGCATAAATTTTCGCCGCACCTTCATCGATCGACGCCGGTGGGAGCTTGCCCGTTGGAATGATCGCAAAGTGATCCGAGACCTTGGCCGAATTGAAAATCCGCTTCGTTGGCCCCACACGATCGTTGTCCAAAATCCACTTGCAGCAACTCTGAATGTCAGCAGTCAGCGGATTGCCTTCTTTGCCGGTAAGCTTCCCGCTGGCGAGCGTTCCGATCGTGTCCTTGACCGTTTGCAGATAGTCTTCCGGAAGGTACTTCGAGTCGGTACGCGGATAAGTCAAAATCTTGTAGCGGTCGTAGCAGGCCTGAGCCAACTGCAGGGTTCGGCGTGCCGGAAAACCGTGCTTGGCGTTGCCTTCACGTTGCAGCGTGGTCAAATCGAACAGCAGCGGCGGCGCGGATTTCGATGGCCGTTTGGTTTCATCGACGATGCCTTCTTTGCCCTTGCAACGGGCAACAATTGCTTCGGCTTCTTCCACCGCCCAAACACGTTCGGCTTTCTTGTGTTCGTCGTCTTCGTCCTTCCTGAAGTCCTCCCGGAACCACTTGCCCGGATATTCGCCGGCAGCGACCTGGAACTCGCCGTGGACTTCCCAGTAGGATCGCGGAACAAACGCCCGGATGGCTTTTTCACGTTCGACCAGAATCGACAATGTTGGCGTCTGCACGCGGCCCGCGGTGGTCACGTTAAACCCGCCGTTACGTGAATTGAAAGCCGTCAACGCGCGGGTTCCGTTAAGCCCGATCAGCCAGTCGGATTCGCTTCGGCACATCGCCGCATCGGAGAGAGCCTGCATCTCGTCGTCGCTGCGAAGATTGCTCCAAGCGTCCATGATCGAACCGTCGGTCATGGACTGCATCCACATCCGCTTGACGTCTAGGTCTTTGTTAAGGTCGGCAAGCTTGAGGACATAGCGGAAGATCAGCTCTCCCTCACGCCCGGCATCGCAAGCGTTGACGACGGTGCCAACGTCCTTCTTTTTCATCAGGCGAACCAGCAATTTGTATCGCGATTCGCTTCTTTCGATGGGTTGGAGCTCAAAATCGTCCGGCAGTACAGGCAGGTGTTTCATACCCCACGGCAGTTTTTTGCCTTCTGGCGTAACCGGCATTTTCAGTTCGACCAGGTGCCCGATGGCCGAGGAGATATAGGCGTTTTCGTTCTCGAAGTAGTCTTTCTTCTTCTCGAACTTCCCGAACTCGGGAAGTTTGCCCAGAACCCTCGCCAAATCGGTCGCTACGCTGGGTTTTTCCGCAATGATAAGTACTTTCGGCATCGTATCCGGTAAGTCGCTAGGTGGTTATTGGGGCAATTAAACTCTGTTTTTCGCTATTTGGCTGGTTTGAAAAGGATTAGTTTCAACCGCCACATGCTGTCAAGCCCCGGCCAAATGAAAAAACTTCCAATCAAGCGAGTCAGCACCTGTTTCCAACGGCTGTTTGAGGGACTCGGCAAGCGAGCCGCGTGGCAATCACGACTATCAGGAAAATGCCGGAAAAACATGGCTTTCGGGCGGATTTCCAAGGCAAGCCATTGCCGCTTGGCCGATCATTGGCTAACATTCCGCGTCCATTGGCGAGACCGTCTGCCAATTTTTTTCTGAGACACTTCACTTAATGGCCCCATCATGGCTGTTCCAAAAAGAAAACATTCCAACTCACGAACCGGCAAGCGTCGCGCCCACGATGCCCTGAAAGCCAAAAACCTGACGGTCTGCCCAAAGTGCAGCACCCGTCTGCCAACCCACGTCATGTGCCCGACCTGCGGCTCGTACATGGGCCGCGTGATCGACAACAAGAACGATGACGACCTAATGAACTCCTAAGCGATCCGGCAGCAAATTTGGTCACCAAAGAGGCACCCAAGGCCGGTGCCTTTTTTCGTGCGCCAAACCCGGCCAAAAAATACAGCTTCTGTTTTGAGTAAGTTTTGCGCGTCGGCGGTTGAAGACCCACGCGACGCCAAGAAACCACCTTTCCCTCTCCAATTTCCCCAATATTTCGAAGTTTGCATCGAAATATGGGCGAACGGAAACAGTGAAAGGTTACAACGAACACAAACACACAACTCCACATTCTCTCGGACCCCATGGCTCCCAGCGACAACGAAGACCTCGTCGCCAGACTCGAAGATGACCCCATCGTCCAGGCTTTGGGTTCTCGCCCGCGGTTCATCCCGCTACGCCATGGCGACCTTCGCGACGATCTGATTTCGCGATACGAATTCGGAGCCCAGGACAAAGCCCGCTTTTTGTCGATCTGCCTCAAGCTGCAACAGATCTTTCATGCCGAACATCTCTCGCAGCTTCTTCAACTCGAAGAAATCTACTCGCCGCTGGATCCCGACTCCCAGATCATGGAAATCGACGACAGCGACGAACAGGAACGAGCCCAGCTAACGGAAAAACTCTTCGACCGCGTTTCGGGACTGCTCTTCAGCGCCCACTACAAACGGCTTGACCGCACCGAACTTGAACGCGCCGTCGAAGTTGCCTCGCAGTGGAACGTCCGCCTGGATGTTGACTTTGAGCTTTACGATCGCCTCGAAGTCTTCGCCCGCGGCTACCACGCAGTCACCGTCGAACGCCGCCGCTGGACAAACCTTTTCCGCCTTGAAAAAATCGAACTGCCAGAGTTCGAACGGCTGATCATGGCCTTTCGACTCAAGCAAGCAGAAACGCCTGCGGCGAAAGTTAAATCGAATGAAACCGAAGAAGCCGAAACAAAGAACCGCCGCGCCAGACTTTCGCAGCGGATCTCGAAACTGCTCAAAGGCACCGATGACGACGCGATGAGCGAAAAGTACGTCTACCTGAAGACGTTCAAGAACATCCCGGAAACGGACCTCGAAGTGCTCCTGCCGGGCAGCAAGGTCAAACTCTCGATGCTCGATCGCGGCAAGATTCTGCTTCCCACTGCGATGATCTTTTTCAAGATCTCAAGATTTGTCGCGGTGCTCGCAGCGGTCCTTGCTGCCATCGTGGCCGCGAATTTTGTGCTCGACGACATTCTGACTCTGCTGATGATCGGCGGCGCGATCATCGGTTACATCGTCAAATCGATTCTCAGCTACTTCCGCACCAAAGACAAATATCAGTTTGGCCTGACAAAGAACCTGTACCTGAAGAACCTTGGCAACAACTCCGGCGTGATCTACCGGATCCTCAACGAAGCCGAAGAGCAGGAGCTTTTGGAGACGATTCTTGGCTACACGGTGCTCTGGCGAGCCGAAGAGACTGCCCAACAAAGCCACATTCGGTTCGACGGACTGAGCAGTGACGAAATCGATCGGCAATGCGAAAAGTACCTTTACGACCTTACCCAAATGAACATTGACTTCGAGGTCTTCGATTCGCTCGGCAAGCTCGCCCGCCTCGGCCTTGCCGAAGTTGACGCCAAAGGCCGCTGGTCTGCGGTCCCGGTTGAACAAGCCGGCGACAATCTTGACGCAAGCTGGAAACGACTCTTTCAAGCCCGTGGCATGCGCGTAGAATTCGAACCGCAGGACGGCGAATCGAAACCTTCGCTGCCCGAATCCGATCTGTTCACCGGATAACAACTGGCACGTGCGTTGGTAGTACCGCCTTTAGGCGGCATCGCACGCAGCAAACTAAAACCGGTGCTACAAACACGAATCGCTGCAAATGAACGCTCTTCTCGCGTCGGACACGTGTTGTCGCGTTCCACATTGGTTTCGCCCAAACTGACATTCACCCAAACGCTCATGCTCAACCTCTCAAACTCCAAACGCGAATACGCCCGCGCCAAAACCCTCATGCCCGGTGGCGTCAACAGCGCTGCCCGAGCCTTCGGGGCCGTCGGTGGCGAGCCCATCGTTTTCGAACGCGGCGACGGCCCGTGGCTGTTCGACATCGATGGAAACAGGTACCTCGACTACATCGGCTCATGGGGCCCGATGATCCTTGGCCATCAATGCCCGGAGATATCCGCTGCGGTCCACGCGGCAGTCGATCGCGGCACCAGCTTCGGCGCCCCCACCGTCGCCGAAAATGAACTGGCTGAACTGATCGTGGACTGCGTTGGGTCGGTCGAAATGGTTCGCCTAGTCAACTCCGGCACCGAAGCCACCATGTCTGCGATCCGCGTCGCCCGCGGCTACACTGGCCGTGACATTGTCATCAAATTCGCTGGCAACTATCACGGTCACGTCGACAGCCTGCTGGTCTCTGCCGGCAGTGCCGCAGCCACCCTCGGCGTTCCCAACTCGCCTGGCGTCACCGCCGGCACCGCCCAGGACACGATGATCTGCCGCTACAACGACGTGCAAAATCTCGAAGAAGCCTTTGCCACTCACGGCGACAAAATCGCGGCCGTGATTCTGGAACCCATCTGCGGCAACATGGGCTGCGTGACACCATCAGCAGAATTTCTGAACGCCCTTCGCAGCACAACTCACAAGCACGGCGCGGTTTTGATCTTCGACGAAGTCATGTGTGGGTTCCGCGTGGCACTTGGCGGCGCCCAGTCGATTTTCGGCATCGACCCGGACATGACCACGATGGGCAAAATCGTTGGTGGTGGCCTTCCGTTGGGTGCTTTTGCGGGAAAGAAAGAAATCATGCAGCACGTTTTGCCGGCTGGCAAAGTCTTCCAGGCGGGAACACTTAGCGGCAACCCCATCGCCACTGCCGCCGGTATCGCGATGCTCACATCGCTTCGAGAGAACCCGCCTTACGAACACCTCGAAACCCTCGCCGCGAAACTCCATACCGGCCTCGCAAACGCCGCGACGTCTGCCGGCATCGAACACTGCATCAACCGCGTCGGCAGCATGATGACTCTGTTTTTTCACCCCGGTCCCGTTACTGACTGGGACAGCGCCGCGAAGTGCGACACGGAGAAATTTTCCAAATACTTCTGGGGCCTGATTCACCGCGGCGTGTACATGCCCTGCAGCCAGTTCGAAGCCCTTTTCATCTCTGCGACGCACACCGATCAACACATCCAGCAGACCATCGACGCCGCCGCAGAAGTTTTTGCTGGCCTAAAGTAGTAGGCACACTCCGTGTGCCGTCGAGTCAACAAAACTTCGCCTGCCGCCGCCTCCTCTGTTCAACATTTCCACTCCCGCACCGCACTGGCGGGCTCGCTTCAATTCGACTTCGCCTTTTGGCGGCATCTTTCCGCCTGAAACGTCGACAGAAAAGCTGCGCAACAGAAAAACTGCGCAAGAGAAAAGCTGGGCCGGAGAAAAACGCGACGGCACACGGAGCGTGCCACTACTTTGGCTAAGCTAAACGAAATAACCGCTTAGCCAAACAATTGCAAAGATGAAACCCATGAACCCAAGCACCCACACGGCGGTCTTGAACGAATGCCTCATGATCTCGCTCATCACCTCATGTCGCGTCGCCCCATAACAAAGGCTCACCACCACAATCAGCGGAATCGAATACCAAATCTTTGCCGTTGCAGCCAACAGGATCATAGCCATCTCCGCTTTTTCTTCGCCTGTTCTTCAAGCTCTTCTTTTTGAGCTTCGGTCAAAATCGCCGGACCACAAAACGCGTCGTAGATCGCGAGAATGTTCAACAACCCCGCGACCATCGTGTACAAAACACCAAGGTCAAACATGTGCTTGTAGTCTGCGTGCCACATCCCCAACACATCGGCCTCGTGCTCGAAGACCGGTCCTGCCGGCGGGGCCATGAATCCGTCTTTCAAAGTTCGCTCCGGAATCGGCCCAACGTCCTTCTGCTGATCAATTTTGTGAAATCGAATCTTCTCGTTGGCGTAGTCTTCAGGGAACCTTTCGCAGAGTACCCAAAACGGATCCGCGCCATCAGATGTTTTCACCGACTGGATGATCGCCGGGAAAGAAAGAGCACCCACGGCACCTTGAGCCAAAAAGTAATAGTTCAAAGACCCGGTTCCGGTCGTCGCCGTCACACAGCGGGCTCGACCCATCGCCAGCCCAAACACAAACGTGGACACGATGCAGATCATGAACAACAGCCCTTTGGCCGTACGTCCCTGAAACAGATGCCCTGCCCCGGGAAACAACCAGGCCAACAATGCAGCCCAGTACTGATCCTTCAGGTTGACGTGAACTGGTTCGCCTTCGGGCACGTGATAAACTATTTCGGGCATTCGTCCTGCCGGGTTAAAAGATACGAACCGGAATTGTATCCTGCCCAAAGCAACTGGTACCAGATCAAACACCGCCAAACAGCCCTCAAAGGCCAATCGATTTTCATGGCTGACCGATTTTTTCTTGAAACTCCGGCCGAAAACCGCCAAGCCATCCTAGGCGGTGACCAGGCCCACCACCTTTCGCGGGTCATGCGAGCCCAACCGGGCGACAAAGTCACACTTTTTGACGGCGTCGGCACCGAGCACACCGCCACGATTCGCGAATCCACCAAAAAAGAAGTCCATCTCGATATCGAATCGACGCGAACCTTTCCCGACCCCAACGCCCCACCGATCACCGTCGCGGTGGCTCTCCCCAAAGGCGAACGGCAACGCTTCCTGGTCGAAAAGCTGGTCGAACTCGGTGCCAACCACCTGATCCCGCTGCAAACCGCCCGCGGCGTGGCTCAACCGACCGACAAAGCCCTCGATCGAATCACCAAACACATCATCGAAGCCACCAAACAATGCCGCCGCGCGTGGCTGATGACTGTTGACGCCCCCCGATCACTGCAACAGCTCGCCGCCGAGTACCATGGTTTCGCTGGCGAGCGACTGATTGCCGACCCGTACTCGCAGCAACCATTGGCCGCGGCATCCCTTGAAGGAACAATCGTCGCGGTTGGCCCCGAAGGCGGTTTCAACGACGACGAAGTTTTGATGCTTGAAGCCTCCGCCTGGAACAAAGCCACCTTCAGCCCCAACGTGCTGAGAATCGAAACCGCGGCCACTGCGGCAGTTGCCATTTTAAGAAGCCAATCCCAAAGTCCTGCGTAGGGTGAGAACGTAGGGTGAGAACACAATCGTCCTCCCTCAGCGGCGGTCTCCACTGCAACACCCTCCCTTCCGGGAGGGTCGGCGGTTCACCGCCGGGGAGGGGCGCGGAGTCCTACGCTTTCCAATTTCCAATGGCATTGCCATGGCATTTATTGTTAATGAAGCCGCGCGTTGCGGTTGTCGCGTCCCCTTTGGGCGGAATCCCCCTGCCAGCAAAAGCCGGCACTACAATCCCCCGTCGATTCGCCCTTGACTACCATAGATAGGAATCAACAAGCCAATTCAATTGGCCAAAATTCATCGTGTACGGTTTTCGTTTTACCATTTCATCCGATAATCCGTACTGCAATCATTCGCCGTGTTCCGGCCTTCACCACAACCACAAAGATCACATGAACTGGTCCGAACGAACTTCTGAAATTGACGCTCAATCCGAAACCATTGGACTTGGTGGCGGCGAGAAATCCATCGCCCGACAGCACAAGAAAAACCGTATGACCGCCCGCGAGCGAATCGCAGCACTGGTCGACGACGCCGACGACTTCCTCGAAATCGGCCGCTGGGCCGCGTGGGGCATGTACGAAGAGTGGGGTGGGTCCGTTTCAGCCAGCGTGATTTGCGGCGTTGGCAAAATTGAAAACCGGACCTGCATGATTATCGCCAACGACGCCACGATCAAAGCCGGTGCCTTTTTCCCAATGACTTGCAAGAAAGTCCTCCGCGCTCAACGCATCGCCATGCAGTCCCACATCCCCCTGGTCTACCTGGTCGACTCCGCCGGTGTGTTCCTGCCTCTCCAGGACGAGATCTTTCCCGACGAAGACGACTTTGGACGTATCTTCCGCAACAACGCCGTCGCGTCCGCCCAAGGCATCCCGCAGATCGCAGCCATCATGGGCAACTGCGTCGCCGGCGGTGGTTACCTGCCGGTGCTTTGCGACAAACTGGTCATGACCGAAAACAGCGGCTTGTATCTGGCCGGTCCGGCCCTAGTCAAAAGCGCCATCGGCCAAGAAGTCACCTCCGAAGAACTCGGCGGTGCCCAAATGCATTCAGAAATCAGCGGCACGATTGACTTCCGCGAACCCGACGACCCCGCAGCGATCGCACGCGTCAAACAACTGGTCAAGAACCTTCCAGTCGATTCCACAGCTCCCCAGTACACGCCCGAACAGGCCACCGATTCTGCCAAATCCGATCCGGCAGCCATCTACGACGCCGTCCCGATAGATCCCCAGGAACGCTTCGACGTCCGCGATCTGATTGAGTTCCTTGTCGACGCCGATTCGATGGTCGAATTCAAACCCGACTACGGCCAAACGATCGTCTGTGCCTACGCCCGCATTGGCGGGACGCGCGTGGGCATTGTCGCCAACCAGCGGAACGTCGTCAAAAGCGCCAAAGAAGGCCTGCAGATGGGCGGCGTGATCTACCACGACAGCGCCGACAAAGAAGCCCGCTTCATCATGGACTGCAACCAAACCTGGTCGCCGATCATTTTCCTCCAGGACGTGATGGGTTTCATGGTCGGACGCGACAGCGAGCAAGCCGGCATCATTCGGGCCGGCGCAAAAGTCGTCAACGCGATCTCCAACAGCCGCGTGCCCAAGATCACGATCATCACTGGCGGCAGTTACGGAGCGGGTAACTACGCGATGTGCGGCAAAGCCTTCGATCCGCGTTTCATTTACGCTTGGCCAAACGCGCGCTACGCGGTGATGGGAGGCAAGACAGCAGCCAAGACCATTCTGGACATCAATATCGCGGCGATGAAGCGGGCCGGCAACGAACCCGATGCCGAAGAGATGGAAGCCCTGCGCAAGAAAGTCGAAGACAGCTACGACGCAACGACCGACATCCGTCACGCCGCCAGTCGCCTCTGGGTCGACGGCATCATCAAACCCTGCGAAACCCGCGACGTCCTGATCCGCTGCCTGCGTTCGGCCACCCTCCACGCGGATGAACGTGCGTTTCAAACGGGCGTGTTTCAGGTTTGACGCAACCATTGGTGACGGCTTCCAGAGCTTCTGGGAAACGTGACTGAGGGCGAAAGGTGGTGTAAGGTGACGAGCCGTCTTCAGTGGAACCATCAGGCGACCGCTCCCAATGCCAGCGTCCCAGCCCTTTGATCCCTTGGGGAATCGGCAAAAGTAAATTGGCCCCCAGGCTCCGCCTCTCGCCCCGGATTATTCACGAGGCGTGGGCGTCAGAATCAGTTGAGACGGTGATCCACGACACTCGTGCGATGAAACGATCGCTGTGGTTTTCATCTACCAGATGATTCACATTTCTTGTTGAAATTCAGCGTTTCCCCTGCTCCCGTTGGCCAGACGTAGAATCAACGCCCGTCGTCGTGAATAATCCGGGCTCACGGGAAGGTGAGGTCATACACAGTCAAAACTCGCTTTCTACCGAGCCGTTGAGCTGATATCCAGTTAGACCAGCAAACATTGTTGACTGCTGCATCGTGTGGGGTAGCCTTACCGGGCGGTTTATCGAGCTGCGCAGAATTACACACATGGTCGTAAAAACGTCGGTTATTTCATGAAAAACATCTTTTTGCTAGGAACGTTGCTTTTGCTTGCAGGTTCTTCAACTGCTTCGGCCCAGATCCAGTTCAATTTTACTGACCAGGGTGGAGCCGGAGCAGGAACACAGGCACTTGCTGGTTTCCAGGAGGCGGCTGATTTTTGGTCCAGCCAATTCGAAGACAGCTTCGAATTCAATCTGGATATTGGATTCTCAAATTTGGGAGGCGGGACGCTAGCGCAAGCCGGGTCAACGCAACAGCGATTTGCGTACGATGATTTTCGCACAGCCATCGTTGCCGACGCGACTTCTGCGGAAGATTCAGTGTTCGCCAACTCGCTTCCCACGACATCTTCGTTTTCTGTCTATATCAACGAAACGACCAACAACCCGAACGGGTCCGGATCGTCACTCGGATATTTGGACAACAATGGCGGGGCCAACAACACTCAAGTCAACATTACCTCTGCCAACGCAAAAGCCCTCGGGTTGATCGCAGGCAACGCGGCGGCATCCGACGCTACACTTACGTTCAACAACCAGTTCAATTTTGATTTCGATCGTAGCGACGGAATCAGTGCCGGCCAATTCGACTTCGTCGGTATTGCAATTCATGAAATTGGACACGCGTTGGGATTCATCAGCGGTGTCGATGTTCTGGACGGCAATGATGATACATTCACCGACGACGCATTTACCTTTGTGTCAAGCGTCGATTTTCTCAGGCATTCTGCGGACTCTGTTAACGCAGGTGCAGACCTTGATTTTACAGCTGACAATCGACCCAAGTTTTTGTCGATCGATGGCGGTAATTCTGCGGCGATTGCCGGACTGGACCACTTTTCACTTGGTGTCGTTTTGGGTGACGGCCGCCAGGCAAGCCACTTTAGAGACGGGCTGGGGTTGGGCATTCTGGATCCGACTTTTGCTCCCGGAGAACTGGGGATCTTTACCGAGAACGATCGTTTGGTGTTTGATACTATCGGGTTTAATCGATCGGACCTGGGGGCGGTTCCAGAGCCAAGCGGGCTGGTCCTGCTGGGCATGTTTGGTGCCGGATTGGTTTTGCGTCGTCGACGCGGTTGTTAACCGGAATCATTCACCACCACGGGCGTTGATGCGGTTGAATCTCGCCACGCGCACCCCAATGCTGGATTGCCTCGGGGAATTCGGTTCACCTTGCTGACGAGTTCCAAAACAGGACTTTTTTCGGACCGATACGGAGTTCACTGGCTGAACTGAAAGTCACGCCCATGCCTAGTGGTTTGTCACAACTAGAAATGAGGATTCACCGTGTGAGCCGTTTTGGCGATAGCCACGGTTAGTGTCTGTTAAACCGTGGCTAT
>CALFWR010000122.1 GCA_937928555.1 uncultured Pirellulaceae bacterium | reverse complement strand
CGCATCAGAGTCGCGGATCACTGTCGGAATTGACTCTGACGCCCACGCCTCGTGAATAATCCGGGTTAACAGGACAGTTAGCCAGCAAGACGAGAAAACGATTTCTTTTTCAAAACGATTTCTTTTTGCGTCACAGTTTTGGATGCAATGGGGCTTCCTCTATTGGTTCGCCGTCGATTTCAGTACATCGGATCAAACAATTCTGAACCCGGATTATTCACGACGACGGGCGTTGATTCTGCGTCTGGCCAACAGCAGCGATGGAAAAGCTGAATTTCAACAAGAAATGTAAATCATTCGGTAGATGAAAACCACAGCGATCGTTTCATCGCATCAGAGTCGCGGATCACGGTCGGAACTGATTCTGACGCCCACGCCTCGTGAATAATCCGGGCTGAAATCCCATTGCCTTTCCATTCCTTCCAATCTTTGAAGTATACCCGATGCCAAATGTAATTCCTTACAACAACAGCACTCGTGATCAGTTTGGCAGGAAGACGCAGGTGGTTTTGGATTTGATTCAGGATCAATTTCCCAAAGTCGAAATAGAACCGCCTTCAAACGAAACGGGCCAATGGTTTGTGCAGGTCTATCGGAACGATGCAGATACGCCAGAGGGTTTCTTCGGTGATTCGAGTTTGGAATCTGCTCTTCGCTTGGCCAAAGCACTGAAACTAACCACAAGCTGAATAGTCCAGTGAGCTCTCTGTGCTTCCATCGCGAAGTCATCGGGTCGGACTCGTTTTTTTCGCCGACAACCTCTGGCCGCTTGCGTTGCCCAATGCAATGTAATCGCCCGCCGCTCACGCTTACCACGGTTCTGATGGCAAGCACAAATCGGATGAATGACGAATAACATGAAAAGAAATAGGGGCTCAACCGCTCTCACTGCCACCGACCGCCCCTGTCAGTTACTCGACGCATTCAAGAATTCAACAACCGATCAACGGGGCCAGCCGTGCTGCCTGAATGGTTAACTTGCAATTCCCGAGTTTAAGCGTGACGATGCGTCACTAACCCGGCCAATCAGCGGCTCAAACCCACCCGTCGCCGTGCGAGCAGGCAGGCATCGCCGCCAACCTCAAAGTCCTGACAGTTGCCTGGCCTGGTGGCGTAGTGACGGCAACGCCAGGGACGCGACTTGCCATCGCCGTCCAGGGCAACGCAAAGCCCATCCGGCCTAGGGACTCGAAGTTCACCGTCGGCAATCTGGACAAGTTCAGGATGCATTTCTGCAAACGGATCGCTCTGGCTGACTTCCAGAACATCGAACCCTTCCCGGCAGCATGCGCCGCACTGGCCGCAGTCGTCGATCGAAAACTTTGCTTCCCATCGTTCGCAGGCGTGCTCTGCGGCATCGACCGGTGGTGCGATTTCCTCACCCATCGGTTTGTGTTGACGGCATGCCAAGGTTTCGCCGCCGGATTCGGTTTGAGTCATCGCCCAGGCACATGTGCCACATTTCAACTGCCGGGAGTCGCACAGCAAGCCACCGAGTCGATGCCTTGGCCGCGTTTGGCTCCATAGTGAATTCGGCGCTGCACAATCCCGAACTGCGTCAGCGATCGCAGCGGTTGCCGACAGGGCGCGGGCCAGGACTTCCTTGAAAGGCTTTTGCTTTGCCAGATCGAAACCATCTCTTGCGATCGCAATTGCCGGATCGTCACCATCGGCCAGCGGGTCATCAGCAAGCCCATCCCAGTGCGGTCGCCAGTCGGTGGTCACGGCCATAAAGTCCCGCAGTCCCCAGGGCTGCGAAAGCGCCGCCTGCACCCGGTGCGCAGCCTGTTCGTAGACAAGGTCACGGTCGTCCACGTTGGAAAGCCCCCAGTCTTCGACCGTGTTTGCCCGCCGCCCTGCGACCAACCAGTGGCAAATTTCATGAAAAATCATTTGCGCGAGGCAATCATCAGCGTCGAAGTCCGCTGCCTCGGAGATGGTGAGTGTTCCGTTGCCGTCGTAGGCTGCAAACGTTTCCATCGAACGCACGATCGTCAGCCCAAGGTCATTGGCGGCTTTGACCCAAATCAGGTCTACCGGATCGTCATATTGGTGTATCACGTGTCGCTGAAACATTCTGACGTTGTACGATCAGCCGAAATTTTGGGCAAGGCGGCGTGAGCCCACAACTTCATCGCGCATGTCATTTTACCGGGAATTCAGTTCACCTCACGCTGATGAAGTCCAAAACAGAACCTTTTTCAACTGATGCCGAAGTCATTGGGTGAACTGAAAATCACTCCCACAACTCGTGAACATCCGGGTTTACATCCGGGAATTCAGCATCGCGAACAAGAAAGAGCCACCCAAAAAAAAGCAAGCCCTCCGGTTTTGGCAATGTAGCGCCGATACCAACGGTGGCTATTTGTCGATTTATTGCTTCGATTGTCGGTCAATGTTTTTTTGAAACGATCCATCGGCTATCGACATGACGAAAGCCCAGTGCGAACCAAGGCCGGCCAATACGAGCAGATGAAAAGACTCGTGCGGGCCCCAGACCTTCGGGATGAAGGTTGGCATCTCGACCGCGTTGATCAACGCGCCGGCGGTGTAGAAGACTCCTCCGAGGAAAACAAGTTTGATGCCATCGAGCCCAAACTTTTTCCAAAGCAACCAACTCGACGCGGCCCCCAGCCATCCCATCAGCAGAAAGATGCCGTCGCCAACGATCGACGGGATACTATGAAAAAAGATCGATCGCAACGTGACGCCAACAACTACGATCAGCCACAGAAACAAGGGGATCAGCCAACGTTCGCGGCCGTTGAACAGAAGGCCATGAATCACAGTAAAGGTGCTTGCGATCAGCACGAAAATCGAGGCAACATCCAAACGCAGCATGACATCGCGAGCCACGCCACCGACCGCCATCATGTGTTAAACAAAGCTCATCGAAAGCATAAACAGCGTCGCAACGGAAAATTGCAGGCAAAACCAAAAACCGCAACCTGAACGTCGGGCACCAAGCAACAGCAACACCGACAGCGCAAAAAAGATCACGCAGCCGACCAAGTGGGACAGGCTACTCATCGGATCGTTGAATCCGCCAATTGAATACCATTCATCCATAATCAGGAAGACTCAACGTGCAATGAACAAGCTTTGACATGGGCTGGCCGAAGAGAATGAAACGGGTTTATGACTCCGGATTATTCACGAGGCGTGGGCGTCAGAATCAGTTGAGACAGTGATCCGCGACGCTGAAATTGCCGCATCATACTGTGCCGACAACCGCGTGGCTCTCTGAAATCGGTTCAAACTGTCTGCCAATTCGAAAATGAATCAACCGATGCTCGTGCAGGTGACTTGCCAGAGCCAATATCACCTTTCCCGCTTTGAGCCAAAACTGCTGGCCCGCTCAGGAAACGAGGAAACTGAACCGATTGCCGCTACCAGAACGGCAATTCATCATCGCGACTGCACACGATTCCGCGTGTCGGTTTGGCTCACAATTTCCTTTGCAAAAACCCACTGAACTCCTTATTCCGAAAGTTCACCGTGGGCGGATCGTCGTGGGATCGTCGTGACATCGCTAACTGTTGGTTGTTTCACAACTCTTTGATCAAGGCGGGAACATTGGTAAGGCATCTCGCTTTGACCGCGCCAGTGGGGTCATCGGTAGCGATATGCGCTGCCAAGCCATTTTGCTCGTCAGGAGACACAAGTAATGAGATTCGTAACCCAAAAGATCCACGCTTTCATCGACTATCCCGTAGCGATCGCCTTGATGGCGTTGCCGTTTCTGCTTGGTTTGGGAGAAACAAACCCAATTGCCCTTTGGCTTTCGGTTGGAACCGGTGTCGCTGCTTTGATTCTCACGATTCTCACCGATCATGAAACAGGTGTCGTCCGGGTGCTCCCTTACGCCGTACACCTTGCTGTTGATTTCGCGGTTGGCGTCGTGTTTGCGGTCGCTCCGTTTATTTTCGGATTCACAGGGATTGATGCGATCTTTTATTGGGTCAACGCCGCGGCGGTCCTGACCGTGGTGAGCTTGCACAAGCCGACTCCACAGAACGCCCAAGTCGTAGAAGCATCCTGACAACAATGCATCGTGCATCGATTCGACCAGCAAACGTCTCCCTACTTATGGATGCTCGGGCCGTTGGAATCAATTGACGAGTAAGCATCGACGGAACAATCACTGCTGCAGTGGATTTCACCTGAGATCCTCTGCGGAGGGAATTCCAGCGAATCCCACCACTTAATCCCGGATTATTCACGACGACGGGCGTTGATTCTACGTCTGGCCAACAGGAGCAGGGGAAAAGCTGAATTTCAACAAGAGATGTGAATCATTCGGTAGGTGAAAGCCACAGCGATCGTTTCATCGCATCAGAGTCGCGGTTCACTGTCGGAACTGATTCTGACCCCCACGCCTCGTGAATAATCCGGGTTAATGTTTCTCGATTGGTTACCAATATTGAAAGCGAACGCGGGTGCCGCTAGTGGTCTGGCACAGCTTAATTTTAGGATTAGCCGTTTCTGGCGATAGCCACGGTTTAACAGGCAATAACCGTGGCTATCGCCAAAACGGCTCACACGGTGAATCCTCATTTCTAGTTGTGACAAACCACTGGACTAGGGCCCTTGCGATCGCTTTTTTTGGAGCTAAAGCCTATCCCAACAGCCAACCACAAGACCAGAGGCCTTCCTTAATCCGGATGATCAATCCGGTTGGCTGGGACACCATTTTGATGTCACCTGCCAGTCACATCAGCGTGCTTGTATCAGACACTTACACATCTAAGCGTCAGCAGTCACAATGGGCGGATCCTTTCATTCAGGAACCGACCATGAAATTAATCAAATCTTCCGGGCAGTTCGCCCTTCTTGTTTTGGTCTCGCTCATGACCGCGGATATGTCATCGGCACAAGTCAGTAGCTACTCCGTCAAGGTCGGGCAGCCCCATCCCGATTTCATTTTGCCATCGGTTGATGACGGAAAGCCAATTCAACTTTCGTCCATGCGTGGCAAGAAAGTTCTCCTGATGCACTTTGCCAGTTGGTGAGCGGGCTGCAGAAAGATCGTGCCCGTGTGGCACGCAACGATCAAAAAGCTTGCTCCAGAAAACCTAGCCGTGCTGGGCGTTGTGCAGGAGCAACATGCCGAACGAACACGGCTTTATAAACAGTGGAAGCAATACGACTTTCCAATTGCCCAGGACTCCGTCACCAAACTGGGAATGGCGGTGGTGCCAGTGTTTATTGGAATTGACGAATACGGCATCGTGCAAAACACAAGAATTCAGCCACGTGGATTGCAGAAGTTTCTCGACACCAAGTTTGAAAAACCTGTGAACCCCGCCCCGGTGCTTGAGACTGTCGAACACGTGAAACCGACCGCAGATGAAAGCTCTGTGGAGAGTTGTTGTATGTACGGCGATCAGGAAATGCTGTTCCGAACCAGCGAATCGGCATGCCACGACAACGCCATCGCTGCCTATCGCTGTGCCCTGGAAAAAGATCCCAGCAACGGAGCGATTCTGTTTCGGCTTGGTTGCGCCTATCGCCAGAAGTACGATGAGCTTTCTCAGGCGGACACGGATTTTGATCAGGCATCAAGGTACTGGACAAAGGCCCTGGCAAGCAATCCGCGACAGTACATTTGGCGTCGCCGAATTGAACAATATGGTCCACGCCTACAAAAGCCTTATCCGTTTTACGATTGGGTTGACACCGCGATCAAGGAGATTCAGGAGCGCGGCGAACAGCCCGTCAAGCTGACCGTTGAACTGACCCAGTCCGAGTTGGCGGGACGTTCGCGTCCGGATTTCCAACCGCAGGACACCAAGCCGCAGTCGACCGAAGAAGTCGCCCGGGACAGAGGCCAATTTGTATCGATTGAGTCCACCGTGGTGCCCGGATTTGCGCGGCCCGGGAAACCGGCCACGGTGCATCTGCGGATGGTTCCCGCTGCTGCCAAGTGGAACAACGAATCGACACCACTGACGGTCTGGATCGAATCGGACACGGCGCAGCTTTCGTCGCAGTTGTTGACGTTTGAGAATCCGAATTCGGCAGACTCTCGGGAGCGTCGTTCGCTTGAGTTTGATTTGCTAGTGAAAGATACCGACAAATGTTCCATCAAGGGCTTCGCACTGTACAACGTATGCGGGGAAGACGGAGTCTGCATGTACCGCCGTCAGGACTTCGAGATCGATGTTCCGATGGCGACCGAGACGTCCGCCAAGTAACTGCAATTTTTCAGTTGCCGGGAATGAACGGGTCGTTCGTAGTACCGGCTTCAGCGGGAAGTCACGCAAATCCGCAGCAGGCGGGACTACAAACGTCCGATCCGATTTTTGACCGAAGTAACTGATCCCGGATAAGGCGTTACGCGTTGGCGCAAATTGTTGATCATGAGTCATGATGGGCAAACTGGAGAAACTGGTAGCGTCCCGCAGTTGCCGCAACTGCTATTGGGCTAGGGGCTTTATTTCGGAATAATCCGGTTCGCATTTCGCCCGCATACCTCCAGCAACCCGACGAGGCAGTGATGAACTGTTTGGTAACCGGATGCGCCGGATTCATCGGATCCCGCGTCTCTTCGCTACTGCTGCAGCAGGGCCACCGGGTCGTTGGAATCGACGATCTCAACGACTACTACGATGCTTCCCTGAAGCTTTTCCGTCTGGAAGCCCTGAAGCTCAACTTTGGTTTTCGTTTCAGCCGCGTCAACATCGAAAATTCTGTCTCGGTCGCACGGATCTTCAACGAGCACCACTTCGATGCGGTGATCAATCTTGCCGCCGCGGTGGGAGTCCGACATAGCATCGCAAACCCTTCGATTTTCATGTCGACCAACGGGATGGGTAATCTGAACCTTCTCGAAGCGATGCGGCAACACGAAGTCAAGAAGTACGTGCTGGCTTCGACGTCTTCGCTGTATGCCGGTCAGGGGATGCCCTTTCTGGAGTCGCTTCCGGTCAACGCGCCCATCTCGCCCTACGCGGCCTCCAAAAAAGCCGCCGAATCGATGGCGTGGACCTATCATCATCTTTACGGAATCGACACCTCGATCCTTCGCTACTTCACCGTTTACGGACCCGCCGGGCGACCGGACATGGGAATCTTTCGCTTCGTTCGTTGGATTGCCGAAGGAGAGCCGATTCAGCTTTACGGCGACGGAACTCAGTCTCGCGATTTTACGTTCGTCGATGACATCGCCCGCGGTACGGTGCAAGCCCTGCGACCGCTTGGCTTTGAGATCGTCAATCTTGGTGGCGGAAACAACCCAACGGCGCTCAATGTGGTGCTTGAGAAAATCGGTGGCTTGCTGGATCGGGAGCCCCTGATTCATCACTGTCCGGCACACTGCGCCGACATGCAATCCACCCACGCCGACATCGCCAAAGCACAGCGATTGCTGAATTGGCGTCCCGAAGTCAATCTTGACGATGGTTTGCAGCAGTGCGTTCAGTGGTACCTGGACAACCTCCCCTGGTCCGCCCAACTGAGCCTTGGTTGCGGCACGGACGTCCGCGACGAGTCATCCGTTTTCGCTGCGTAACGTTTGCGGTTTTTGTCGCAAAACAGCGGTACGAAATTCGATTGAACTTCGGTGAGCCGAGGGACGTAAGGCCCCGGGTGTTCCGTCAAAGCGGACAGGTCCAAGGTCATTTTCAACCCGCTCAAGCCGATTGCATGCAAATCCGGTTGCGACCATCGGACTTTGCTTTGCGTGGTTGCCGGAACGGCAAAAACAGATTGCTTGGTGTTTGAAGTTTTTTCCGGTAATGGATTTTGCGATGTGTCGCAGGTTGCGGTGATTCTGTTTTCCTGGTCCGGCCTACTGCTGCACCTGCTGCACGGTCCTTGCTGACGCGTCGGGTTGCCAACGGCGTTCGACCATTGAGCCGCGTTACTTTGTTGCGGCGGCTTTGGCGGTTTTTTCGTAGTGCTGCCTGAGGAGGTCGGCGCCAAAGTCGTTCTTGAAATCGCGCCAGACGACGTGAACGTGGTTCGCGTCGTTTTGCGTGTTGTCGTACTCCATAATGAAAGTCGGCCCCTGGATGCGGTAGTAATGCGGGCTGCCAGGCTGAATCTTGCCCGACCAGGCAAAGTGGATCTTGTCGAAGCCCGCCGCCGCGATCCGCTTGCGATCAGATTGGGCCAACTGCCAACGGACTTTGTTGGTGTACACGTTGATCAGGTTTTGCAAAACCTTCTTTTGCTCCTCAGTCATCTCCGCAGCCGGAATTCCCATCGGCGTCAGCGGTTGAGCTTCCCTGCCGGGGCCGGTGATGACGTCCGATGGAACGTCGCCAGGCAAGATGGCTTTGGCTTTCTGGTCAACGCTCAAGTTCCGAATCAGCTTGCGGCCAAGGTCTTCTTCGCGAGCCAGCACACGCAGTCCTTTCATCGGCCCCTGCTTTACTTCACCCGGATTGGTTCCGAAAAAGGTCGGCACAACGGAGACTTCCTCGCCGGTGACGGTGAAGCTGATCGAAAGATGATGGCCTTCGATCCGCCAACCCCAGACGCCGCCAAGCTCCGGTTTCCCAAACAGGAACAGGTGGTACTTCGCTGGGTCGCGTTTGGCGTTGCCGTTTTCCATCTCATGCAAAACCTGCTCCAGGGCCATCACTTGCATCGCGGTGGAAAACCCGTGATGCGAAAGGCCCGTCTGGGCAAACGCCAACGCAAGCCCACGCTGGTGCGGCTTCATGGCTTTGAGGCCAAGCCCCTGTCTTTCCATCGGGATGAACTGCCAGTCTTTGCGAAGAGCGTCATCGAATTCGAATTGAAGCTGCTGTTTTTGTTCATCATTGAGCGAACTGATAAACAGCTCGGCGGCGTTAAACATTTCTTTGGCGACATCGTGGGCAGACGCTGACGAGATCGCGAAAAAGAAGATCGCGAAAAAGAAAATGGCAATTGAAAAAACGATACGTTGCATGATGGCTCCCGAATTGAACCGCAACATGATAGCCAAAACCAATCGGTCAGCGGGATAATTCCTAACCCGTTTCGGGCATGAACGTCGGCATCGACACGCCGTTTGGCATTTGAAAGTCTCCCAGTGCCTGAGCGAAGTGGATTTCACAATTTCGAGCACCGGCGTTGTACATGTTTTGCACAAGCATGGATCGATTGACCGGAATCAGGAAAACAGGCGAGTTGCCGCGCTGAAGATCCAGATGAGCCAGGATCAACCGGGTGGCTTGCTGGTCGGTGTTCATCACCCCCGGCCCCAGCATGTTGCTGGCCGCGTGTTCGATCGATGTCAAAAAGCCCACCAACTCGCCGGCCTGTTCGAGCACCAGAGTCCGCCAATAGCCCGATTCGTTGTTGATGAAGTATTCAAAGTCCTTGCCGCGAGAAATGCCGCTGATCCGATTCTCAAGTTCGACCATCGCGGGCACGTCGCTCAAAACCGCGGGGCGCACCTCGCCGGCTGATTCCATCGATTCGGTAAGTTGTAATCCTTCTTCGGGAACAGTGAGGGTCATGTCTTGGTAGGCGACATGGGGGACCATTCCGGCCCGCGTGTACAGCGAAAAAGAATCCAGATTCAGTGCACTGGAAACCAATCGCAGCGGCTTGCCTTGCCGCTGCGCGAGGTCAATAACAAAGCCGAGCAACTTCCGTGCGATGCCCAGTCCAAAGTGGTCCCGCTGAACGTTCATGATTCCCAGCGAAACGTGACTGGGCCGGGGATGATAAAAGCACGACCCGGCGATGTCTCCCGATTCGCTGATCGCCAGCACACAGCAGCCCGGATCAAGGGACTCGTACACTTCGCAGAAAAGTTTCACTGGCTGATGGCCGCCGGTGAAAATCGGATTCATGCCGTGGGACTCGTACCAGTAGTTGGTGCCATCGCAAATCAGTTTTGCCACATCATCCCACTGTTCCGGTTGCATCGCGCGAAGTTCAAATTTCATTGATCGTTACCTGTATCCCGGAAGTATGCCGCTAGTGGTCTGTCAGCATTAAAAATTAGGATTGTTCAGATCAGCCGTTTGGGCGTTAGCCCCGGTTTTTCGTTTCGGAACCGTGGCTATCGCCAAAACGGCTAACCCTAAAATCCAATGCTGACACTCCGCTAGGCGGGCATTTTGCGATCCAGCCTGGCGAGCAGTTTTGGCAGTGAGCGGTGAATCG
>CALFWR010000121.1 GCA_937928555.1 uncultured Pirellulaceae bacterium | reverse complement strand
TCTCCGGGATAGCCAGGCCGATGGTGCGTCAATGACTCATCAGTGCGAGCGTCTGCGAATTTGCAGACGCTCGCTTTTCTACGATGCGGTCACGGTATCTTGCCACAGTTCATCGCGTTTGATGAGCGTGTTGATGATCGTTAATAGCTTTCGCATTGCAGCAACCAAGGCCAGTTTCTTTGGCTTGCCTTGCGCCAGAAGCCGTTGGTAGAAAGCTCTGATCCTCGTGTTGTGCCTTGTGGCTACCAGAGCCGCCATGTAGAGCACTCGACGAACCGGACTTCGCCCTGCATGCAAGAATAAGGTGCAAGAATAAGGTGTCAGGATCCAAAAAATAATTCGACGCGGTAAAAACCGTGTTCGAATTCTCGAAACCACACGTGAACTATTTGGCCGCATGTCGGTGTTGCCAAAATCTGGCGGTATCCATGCGGGCATTTTTTCAGACAAGAATAAGGTGTCAAGGACGAATGGCACTGTCTGGGTTTTTCACGCTTCAAGTATCCTTTGTCTCAGGACGGATCTTGGCTCCATCATTAGTTTGTAAGGTTTGAGTCGCTTTTTTAGAACTCTTGGTTCAATTCTTCCGGGCCGGTTGGCGACCTGACATTTCGCAATCCCGGCCAAGAAACTCAAACAACAAAGCTGCTGTTCTGGTTGGTCTGGTTGGAAGCATATGCGTTGCTTTGATGCAGTTTTCGTGATTTTCTTCGGCACGAAACGCTGAAGATCAACGGTTGGCAAGCAAAAGATCGTTTTCATGTCTTGCGGCGCGATTGGGTTACCCCAATCGGTCGCCGGATTGCGGTTGATAGCCGCGGAGAAAGTCGGCGATGGGCATGGTGCGTTTGCCGGCGGGTTGGATTTGGTCGATTGAAATCAGGCCCTCGGAAGTCTGAATCCAAAGATGACTTTTGTCGCAAAAGGCAACCTGACCGGGGGTGACTTCGGCGACAGTTGCGTCGGGAAAGTCGGCGCCTGAAACGAGGGAGACGCTTTGCACGATCAGCCGCAGTGGACTTTTGCCTGGCGGTGTCCAGGAGGTGAACGATCCGGGCCAGGGCTGAAAAGCGCGGACCTGATCGAAGATCTGTTTGGCCGAGCGAGTGAAATCAATCGCGCCGTCGGCTTTCTTCAATCGCGGTGCTTTGGTGACTTTGGACTTGTCCTGAATTTCGCCGATGACCGACTCGCCATCCCAGGAGGCAAGCAGTTCGATGGCCTGGTTGACCGCGGCGACGCCAAGTTGTGACAGGCGTGGTTCGAGCTGTTCGGAGGTCTCGGAATCGCCGATGGCAAGTTCTTTTTTGACGATGCAGGGACCGCCATCGAGTCGGGGAGTCATGTGGATGACGGTCACGCCGGAGACCGTGTCGCCGTTGTAGACGCACCACTGAATCGGGGCGGCACCGCGGTACTTTGGGAGCAGGGAGCCGTGCAGGTTGATCCCGCCAAGCGATGCCGCTGCCAGGCAGTCGCGGGAGAGGATTTGCCCGTAGTCGCAAACCACAAACAGGTCGGCTGAAAGAGAATTGAGCTTTTGGACAAAGTCAGGATCATTGCAACTGGGCGGATCGAAGATTGTCAGTTCCCGCTCGACGGCGAGGTCGCGGGTAGGGTTTGCGGCGGTCTTTCGACGTTTACCTGAATCGGCGATCGGCCGGGTCACCATCGCGACGACTTCGTGGTTTTCGATTAGCGAGGTGTAAGCCGGAACGGCAAACGGTCCGGTTCCAAAGAGGATTAGTCGCATGATGGGTTTCGGGTATGAGTAGCGGACGATCGAGACCGAGGGGAACAGCGGATCGTGATCCGGCGGTGGTCAGTTGCAGTAGCGGGCTTCGATTTCGGCAAGGCGTTTGGCGTTGGTTTGGGGGTCGGGGATTTCGCCGGAGCTTACCAAGGCCTTGTGTTCGTTTTCGAATTCGTAGAGCAGTCCATCGATCGTTTTTTTGCTGGTGTCGGACATGCGATCGATAAAGAGAACGCCGTCCAGGTGATCGGTTTCGTGTAGGATCGCGCGGGCGAGCAAGCCATCGACCGTTTCATCGATCTCGGCACCGTTGAGGTCGTAGGCTGAGATGTGGATCTTTGACGGACGCAGCACCGTGCCGTTGACTTGCGGAATGCTCAAACAGCCTTCATCGGCTTCGGCCTGGCCTTTGGGTTTGCTGATAACCGGATTGATGAACACTCGCTCTTCGCCTTCATCGGGATCACCGGAAAGGTTGATCACAAACAGGCGCAGCGGAAGGTCAACCTGGTTGGCAGCCAGGCCGATGCCTTTGGCCTTGTACATCAGTTGAAACATTTCGTTGACTGTTTGTTTCAGTTGTGCGTCGACACGTGTGACAGGTTTCGATTTGTGACGCAGTGTTGGGTGCGGATAGTGGATGATCTTGAGAGCTTGCATGTTGCTGTTTGAGATAGCTTTGGAGTCGGGATTGTCTGCGCGAATTGTTTTGCCGGGTCAATCAAAAGTGAGTAAAAAAATGAAAATGAAGTCAACAAAAAAGTTGTTCGAGTTTGCTTGACATCGTTTTGCTGATCCTTAACATTGCCCCGAGTTGATCGGAAAGGAACCATCACCGCTGAAACGATTCAGTGAAATGGTGCTGACGTTGGCTGACAACATTTTCTTATGTTTGTTTTGTCAACGAAAGCCCGCAACATGGAAGAACATCGGGCGGCGACTGAACAGGATCGTCGGTGGCTTTCGGCCTCGGAAGGAGTCCACGCCCTTTTGGGCAGAATTGAATGGCATCGATGAAAGGTCATGGTTGACCGCGATGATCGGGTTTTTGCCCGGGTCAAACATCCACACATCGGATGAATTCGAGCTGACAGAGGAGCAGGACGCTCTTTTGTCTTTTTTTTTGCCCGCCCCGGGCACCGTGGGCGAAGCGTCGTCCCGGAGAGCGGCCCTTATGGAAACTGGTGAACGTCTGACAGAAGCCCTGGTGGCTTTTGGGGCCAATGTAGGCGATTGTCGGCAGGCGATGGAAAAATCGCTGGAGTTATTGCGTGAGGATCCGGGGGTTGGCGAAATTTCGGCGGCTCAGCCGATTGTGACTTCTGCTGCGACGGGGGATCGATCGGGGTCGCAGCAACAAGCCGACTATCTGAATTCGGCGTTTCTGGTGCGAACTTCTCTGGATCCCAGAAATCTTCACCAGCTTTTGATTCGCGTGGAAGAACAACTGGGTCGGGAAAGGCTCGAGCGTTGGGGGCCGCGAAGTGTTGACCTCGATTTGATTTTATTCGCCGATGTGATCGTGGATGAAAAGGATTTGCAGGTCCCCCACCCAAGGATGAGCTTTCGTCGTTTCGTTCTGGCCCCGGCGACCGAAGTGGCTGCCGAGATGGTGGATCCGCGATCGGGAATGACAGTTTCGCAGCTTTTGCAGCACCTTGATTCAAAGGAACCACGAATTCTCATCGCGACCAATCAGAGTCAGTTCGCGGCTGAACTGATCGAAGTGCTTGATCAAAACGAGTATGAACTGGTCGTTGTCGATAATGAAGCCGAGTTTGTCCGCCATGCGGCAGATGCAAAACTGCTCGTTTCGTGGTCGAATCCCGCCGAAAGTTCACCGCTGGAGCGATATGCGAAAAATTTTGCCGGCCCACGGTTGGTGCTTGATGGCAAATCGGTTGCAGAATCCGCCCGGGAACTGACCGCTGCCATGCAGGCGATGGGGCCAATATTGTGTTTGCCATAAGCCCGGGTTATCGACGCGGCGTGAGCATGACCGCCAGTTCAAACGGCGGCGGATCGTAGCGGATAAGGAAAACCAATTCTGCCTGATCCGGAATGATTCACGACGACGGGCGTAGATTGGGTTGAAGCACACAAAAGCTAACGTGACACCGGGTTCGCCTCGGAAATTTCGGTTCACCTCGCCGATGAAGTGCAGGAAAGCGATTTTACCCGGACTGACACGGCGTCCATTGGCTGAACTGAAAGTCACGTCCACGCCTCGTGAATAATCCGGGCTGATGCCAGCGGTGTAGGTGTTTTTACACAACCGCCGTGGCTGTTATTGACACAGATTACCACCAATTTAAGATATCGGGCGTGAATGCGAGATCGTTCACCCGAAACCAACGTTATCTTGGGCTTGATTGGGAACAATTTTTTTCCCATCAAGCCCAAATTTTTGCGCCTACATCTTTAACAAGTGCTCCTTCGATGTTGTTGAAAAAAGCAGTCCACTTGAAAGCATTTTGCTTCTTGCCAGTGTTGAGCGTGATCTTTTTTTCTACGTTTGTGCTTTCAGGTTGTTCGGCAAAAACGCAGGAGCTTCCCGCTAAAGAATCAAACCAGGAATCGGCTCAAGCTGAACCGTCACGAGATACAGAATCTGCGCACGGAACTGACAAACCGCAGCACACCAACGCGCTGGCAGACGAAAGCAGTCCCTATCTGCTGATGCACGCACACAATCCGGTCGATTGGTACGCGTGGAATGCGGACACTCTCAAGAAAGCCCAATCCGAAAACAAACTGATTTTCCTGTCGGTGGGTTACTCAAGTTGTCACTGGTGTCACGTGATGGAGCGGGAGTCTTTTCTGGACGAAGAGATCGCAAAGTTTCTCAATGAGAACTTTGTTTGCATCAAGGTCGACCGTGAGGAGCGTCCGGACGTGGACCAGATCTACATGGAAAGCCTGAACGTTTACAACCAGTTGACTCGCAATGGTCAGGGCGGAGGTTGGCCGTTGTCGATGTTTCTCACGCCCGAAGGCAAACCATTTTTTGGCGGGACTTACTTTCCGGCCCGTGATGGAGACCGCGGGATGCGGATGGGTTTTTTGACGATCGTAAAGAGGCTTCGCGAGAGCTGGGAAGACGATCGTGAAAAGGTCAAGCTTACCGCCGATCAGCTTACTGAGATTACGAAAAAGCAACTTGAAGGCAGCGTGCCGAATTTGGATGGGCCGGTTTCATCTTCGTGGATGTCGGAAACGCTCGAGATACTGAAAGACTCTTTTGATCCGGAGTACGGCGGTTTCGGTTACAACAAGGACAACCCGCAGCGTCCCAAGTTTCCAGAACCTTCGAATTTGCTGTTTTTAGCAAAATGGATTCGCGACCACGGTGACGCGAAACCGGAGTTGGCGGCGTCGGCAAAGAAGATGCTTTTTTCGAGTTGCGAAAAGATGGCCCTAGGCGGGATGTACGACCATCTGGGCGGAGGCTTTCACCGCTACAGCGTCGACCGGTTCTGGGCGATTCCGCATTTTGAAAAAATGCTCTACGACAACGGTCAGTTGGCAACGGTTTACTCGGCGGCCTACGAGATCGACCCCAAGCCGGAGTTGAAGCGGACCGTTGCCGGGATTCTCGAATTCGTGCAGCGGGAAATGACGTCCCCAGAAGGCGGGTTTTACTCGGCACTGGATGCGGAATCCGACGGCGAGGAAGGCAAGTACTATCGTTGGACCAAAGCGGAAATCGAAAGTCTGCTTGCTGGTGAAGAGTTGGAACTGTTCGCAAAGCACTATCGGATCAACGAAGCGCCGAACTTCGAAGGCAAATACTACGCGCCGCAGCTCAAAGAAACGCTTGATGGCGAAACTTACGACAAACTTGATTCAGCGAGAATGAAACTGCTGGCGGAACGGTCCAAGCGCGAGCGTCCGCTGCTGGACAACAAAATTCTGGCCAGCTGGAACGGGATGATGATCCGCGGCTTTGCCGATGCCGGACGCGTCTTTGAGAATCCCGCGTATGTGGACGCTGCCAAAAAAGCGGCTCGATTCGCGTTGGAGAATCTGGTGGATGACCAAGGGCGACTGAAGCGGACTTCGACCGGCGGAGTGGCGAAGCTGAACGGTTACCTAGCGGACTACGCCTGCATGATCGATGGACTGTTGGCGATTCACAAAGCCACCGGCGAAGCGGAATGGGTCGATGCGGCGAAAAAGATCCAGGCAAAACAGGATGAGCTTTTCTCGGATCCCAAAAGCGGCGGGTACTTTTACACTTCGGCCGACCACGAGGTTCTCCTGATTCGCAGCAAGCGAGTTGCCGATTCAGAGCGGCCATCGGGATCCAGTGTTGCGGCGACCAACCTGCTGTACCTTGCCAAAGTCACCGGCGACAAGCAGTATGCCGAAAAGGCAAACAGGACCGCGCTGTCGGCTTCCGGATTGATGGACGACTATCCGCAAATCGCGCCGCGTATGTTGATGGCGGTTTCGGAGATTATTGCTGGTCAGAAGCAGTAGTGTCTTCGTCGTCGCCGCCGACGAGGTCGCGAATGGTTCCCAGAGGGAGCTTTAGCCAGAGGCGTTCGTGCAAATAGTAGAGCGCGAATTTTGTGAAGAACTCGACCGTCGCAATGGTCACCGCGACAGCCCCGCCGCCTTTGACGATTGCCCCGGCCAACAGCAGCGTCATCACCGTCGCGACGATTCGCCACGAGATGGATTTGCGTAGCGTGCGGGTTTTCTCCAGTCCGCTTCCTGTTCGATATTGCTCCCAGATTCGTTCGTGGAAGTAGTAGACGATGAATTTGAGAACGAATTCCCAA